>NZ_JABEPJ010000008.1:0-215025 GCF_013002825.1 Pseudoalteromonas sp. NEC-BIFX-2020_002 | reverse complement strand
ATTTATTTAATATCTTTCGATATTGAATTGACTGTGCCGAATAATTATTAAAAATAACTATTCTGTTGGTCACTCAGTTTCTCTTTCGAGAAATCACATTGAGACTCTAAATTTTTTGCCTTGCTTACCTATCTAAAAAGAAAGTTAAGCTCGGCTGTTAGAACTCAATCTGTACGAGTGCCCACACAGATGATTGCTTTATATTGTTAAAGAACGTTGCGATTAAAGTTAAACTTTATCTCGCTAGGGCTGCGGATATTACGCTTTCCTATTTTTTTGTCAACACTTAAATTTAAACTTTATAAAAATTCAAGTTTTACTCGACTCACTGATTAACTCTTGCCCCGCTAAGCGTTGCTGTCTGCCGTCTCAGTGGGGTCGCATTATAGGGCGCGGCTGATTTTACGCAAGCGTTTTTTAAAGAAAACTTGAAATAACACACCGTTCGTTCAGTTTATGAGCTAAACAGCATGAAACCCTAAGTTATCTGTATAAAATACATACCAACGTTCTCAAAGAGGATCTTCAGTATTGTCGATTATTAGTATTTCGCAAGTTTTTAATACAAAAAAGCGCCATCCACTTTGGCGCTTTCTAAAATTCAGCTATAAATTGATTAATATAAGATACTGTATAGCTTTCTTCTGTATTTAGCAGCCAAACTATCACCATCGGGTAAAGAGGCTATAATAGCTAAGTAACTTACTTTGGCATCGGCAAAGTTCAAATCTCTTTTCAATACAGTAAAGAGTAATTCTAATGCAGGCTCTTTCTTGCCAGCTTGATCGTATACTGCACTTAACTCTACTTTTAATTCAAGATCATTTGGGTATTTTTCAACTTTCGCTTGAAGTGCTTTTAGCTCTGGCGATTCTTGTGCTTGAAGAGCTTGCTCACACTTTGCTTGAATATTTGTAAAATATGCATCTCGGTCTGTTTCGTCCACCGAGCCTAATAATGCATGTGCATCATCGAGCTTATGTATTTGAATGCAGATATCTGCTAATACTAATTTTATACGCGCATTGGTGTTATCCAATTCATACGCTTGTTTAGCAAAATTAAACGCTTGATTTAAATCTTGTGCAATGAGTGCTTGCTTGGCTTGTTCTAACAACATTTCGTGAGGTTGTGGTAAGTGCTTACTTAATGCTTCTCTTATTTGAGTTTCAGCTTGTGCACCAGCTAATACATCGACTGGGGCTGAATCTTTCAATAATACTAATGTTGGTAACGTTTGCAGCCCAACTTGCTGTGCTAGTTGTGCTGCGAGTGCTTGCTCTGCATCACAATCTAATGTGGCGATCAAAATATAGTCACCATAATCTTTTGCTATTGTTTGTAAAATAGCAACTTGAGACTGACACTCAGGGCTTTGTGCTGAGAAAAAGCTTAATAGAACTAGTTTTTGTTGTGATGTTTCACCCAGAACTTGCTGAAGATTTTGCGGATTAACATTTACCATATTATTCATTGCGATTGATTGCCATATCAGACTATTTAGGGTTTTATATGGAGGCAAACATAATAATTACAAGCCATAAACCAAAAAGGTATTTTATGAAATTTCATAGTCTATATGCTGCACTTATACTGCTTAGTCCACTTGCAAGCTCAACAACGTTAGATCTGGAATTAGATAAAACGATGCCTGCTATTGAAAAGTTTTACTTAGATTTACACCAATCACCCGAACTTTCATACCATGAACAACAAACGGGAGCTAAGCTTGCAAAGAGATTACGAACGCTTGGCTTTGAAGTAACCGATAACATAGGCGGCTACGGTGTCGTTGGCATGTATAAAAATGGTGATGGCCCAACAGTTATGATCCGTACTGATACCGATGGCTTGCCAATTACAGAACAAACGGGCAAAGCTTACGCATCAAAGGTCACAGTAATAAATGACGAAGGGGCTAAGGTTGGAGTAATGCATGGTTGTGGTCACGATATTCATATGAGTTCGTTTATCGGCACTGCACAACAGTTAATGCTGCATAAAGGTGCTTGGCAAGGTACTTTGATGATGGTGGCACAACCTGCAGAAGAAGTAGGTGGCGGCGCAAAAGCGATGCTTAAAGAAGGTTTATTCACCAAATACCCTACTCCTGATCATGTAATTGCTTTACATGTTAGTGCCGGTGTTCCTGCTGGTAAAGTAAGCATGAAGAATGAATATACTATGGCAAGTGTAGATTCAGTGGATATAACTGTCAAAGGTAAAGGTGGTCATGGCGCTTATCCACATTTGACAGTTGACCCTGTGGTGATTGCATCACGAATAATTTTGGCGCTGCAAACAATTACTAGTCGTGAATTATCTCCTCTTGAACCATCAGTAATTACGGTAGGCTCAATCCATGGTGGATCAAAACATAATGTCATTTCAAATGAGGTGAAACTACAACTAACATTACGTAGTTATAACCCTAAAATTCGCGAGCAACAAATTGCAGCGATCAAACGTATTAGTAGTGGTATTGCGTTTAGTGCGGGCTTAACTGAAGAGTTATTACCCGTTGTTTATGTACACGAAGATGAGTCGATCCCTTCAACTTATAATAATCCAGCTCAAACTGATCTTGTACGCAGTGCGATTAGCGCCGCAATTGGCCAGAGTAATGTACTAGAAACAGAAGCGGTTATGGCTGGGGAAGATTTTGGCTTATATGGCCGCACAGATAAAAAAATTCCTATTACCTTATTTTGGTTAGGTGGTGTAGAGCAAGGCCACTATCTAGCAGCTCAAAAATCAGGGGCAACTTTACCTTCTCTGCATTCCAGTAAATTTGCTCCTGACTATAAAACTGCAATCCCAACGGGTATTACCGCGATGAGTAATGCAGCGGTGGCTTTATTTAACCAATAAACTTATGCAGTTTTGGCTTTTCTTTTAAAACGTCGCTTTGGCGACGTTTTTGGTAATTGCGCAAACACGTTGCTGTTACAATTTTTGGCTAATTCAACAAATCCTACTAAATCAGCTAATAAAGGATTTAAAAATTGTTGATAACTCATTTGTTGTTCTGCAATATTGCTCAGTGACGCTTCCCATTTTGCAGTTAAATCTGGACTGGCTAAACCGTGTGGCAACGCACTGATCAATGCCTTACCTGTATCAGTTGCTAAAATAAGTTTGCCTTGGCGCTTTAAAAATTGCCTTTTAAATAACAATTCTAAAATACCCGCTCTGGTTGCTTCGGTTCCTAAGCCATCCGTTTCTTTTAATATTTTTTTAATCTCTGGATCTTTAACATAACGGCTAATGCCTGTCATCGCGCCAAGCAATGTAGCATCATTAAAATGGGCCGGTGGGCTGGTCATTTTATCGATAACTTCGCCCCGCTCACAATGTAACTTTTGACCTTTTCTTAAAGGAGGTAAGATCTGCTCATCTTTTAATGCTGTTTTTCCCATCAGTACTTTGAAACCTAAACTCACATCTTGCTTTGCGTTAGCTTTAAAAACACCACCATTAATTGTTATTTCTGCTTTTGTTTCGTTATAAATATAGTCAGGATAAAATTGGATTAGATAATGACGACAGATCAATCCATACACTTTACTTTCTTCCGCATTCAAACTTACTGACTTTAGCTGCTTAGCTGTAGGAGTAATGGCATGATGCGCCGCAACTTTACTGTCGTTAAAACACTTACCGCGTTTGCTAATATCAGCGCCTTGGCAATTTGCATCACTTTGACCACCATTAATAACAATTGCCTTTATTATACTCGCAGCTTCTTGATGATGATCTTTAGGTAAATAACGATTATCTGAACGGGGGTAGGTAATGAGCTTATGACGCTCATATAAATTTTGGCAAATATCCAATACCTTTTGTGCAGGCATTGAAAATGCTTTGGCAGCATCTATTTGTAATGCTGATAAATTATATGGCAAAGGGGCCTGTTGTTTTTTCTGCTTTTGTTCAAGCGCTGTAATTTCACCAGGTTGATTAGAAATACGTGACGCAACATTTTCAGCAAGTCCACGGTGAAGTACTCTTCCCTCTTCATCTTGATAAGGTTCACAGGCTTTACTTGGTTGCCACTTTGCAGAAAATATCTCTTTATTTTCTGTGCTTAGATGGGCAAATACTTCATAAAATGGCTTCGCTATAAAGTTAGCTATTTCATTATCGCGATTTACCACTAAACCTAAAATAGGCGTTTGTACTCTACCTACCGATAATACATTACCAAACCCTGCTTTTTGACCTGCAAGTGTATAGGCACG
The DNA here is from genome assembly GCF_013002825.1 of Pseudoalteromonas sp. NEC-BIFX-2020_002. Taxonomy (NCBI): domain Bacteria; kingdom Pseudomonadati; phylum Pseudomonadota; class Gammaproteobacteria; order Alteromonadales; family Pseudoalteromonadaceae; genus Pseudoalteromonas; species Pseudoalteromonas sp. NEC-BIFX-2020_002. The sequence goes on along the minus strand of NZ_JABEPJ010000008.1, from coordinate 210,784 downwards.
CGTTAAGTTCATACCGAACAGCCAATCTGCTCGAGAGCGGGCTAAAGCAGACACACTTAACGGAATAAAATCTCGATTTGAGCGCACATTTTGCAATGATTTTTTAACTGCGCTCACATTCAAATCACTAATCAATAAGCGTTGAATACTCTGCTTTTTAGTTTGTGATAATTTTACTTGTTCGATTACTTCATCCACCAGTAACTGACCTTCGCGGTCCGGATCGCCAGCGTGAACAAGCTGTTCAGCTTGTTTGATTAACTTTTTAAGTATCGTAAGTTGTTTGCGGGTTTTTGGTTTAGCTTTTAATTGCCATTGTTCAGGGACTATGGGTAAATCATCAAAGCGCCATTTTTTATACTGCTCGTTATAATCATCTGGTTCTGCTTGCTCTAGCAAATGGCCTATACACCAAGAAACACAATCACCATTAGCAACTTCAATATAGCCGTCATGTTTTTTATGGGGTTTTGGCAACGCATCGGCAATTGCACGACCAAGTGAGGGTTTTTCAGCAATGTATAATTTCATAATAACGCGCCACAACAACTGTTTATATAAACAGTATTTTAGCACAGGTAAATTAGATGGGGAATTATTAAGCCTGTGAGGTCATATCGCGTTTTTTTAAAACTAAATATATTAATGGTAGATAACACACAACCACCGTAGCTATGTTTATAATAGGTAATAATGTTTTATACATCATAGTACTATATGAAAGATCCCAAAGGTGGCGATCAAGCAGCCTAAACAACTGTAAAATTGGGGCCCCTAAAACCACTAATTGCCCCAATATGCTTTGCCATAAATACACTTTATCTTTAATGGCTAGATATGCAATTAATGCCATCCAAGCTAGATCATTGAATGCCCAAACGACATACCGATATACATATATACCGTCATCTAAATTTTTTAAAGGATCGTGTATAAGCGTACCGTAAAGAAAAAAAGCGGCGGTTATCGAAACAAAACGAAGTGCAAAAAAATCTTTACGCAAATAGAAAACAAAAATAGCTGGGCTTAAAATAAACACCCAGCTATTTTCCAAAATTAAAATAAACTTCAAAAACCAATCAGCCATAGCTATTTTTTATCTGGTTTCTTATCATCATCGTCATTGCCACCGCCATTACCTGGCATATAGCTATACTTGTCTATTTTTCTCATAAGTCACTCCGTTACACTTGTTAAGGAAAATTTACTTTATGCTAAAAAAAGTACTTTGCCAAGTATCATTAACGAACTTCTATTGGATCTGATTCTTTCGCTTTACCTTGCATTATAGAAATCTCAACACGCCGATTACGGCGTCTATCAGTATCCGTTTCATTTGGCACTAATGGGCGGGTTTCTGCGTGACCAACAACCATCATTCTTGTTTTATCAAACCCTTGTGCTTTTTGCATTTCTGTGGCAACGGCAACAGCACGCTTAGATGACAAGTCCCAATTATTGGTATATAACTCATTAGAAACTTGAAAATCATCGGTATGCCCAGAGACTGTAATTTCACCTGGCACATCTTTTAATAACGTCGCAATATCACGAATAATTGGTTTAAATTTAGGTTGTAAAAATGCGCTACCTGAAGGAAATGAACCATTTTCACGGATCCGAATAATAATTTGCTGACCAAGTGATTCAAGCTCTATTGCACCATCTATGATTTGCTGCTCCAACTGTTGAGCAATTTTTTTAACGAGTTCATTTACTTGTTCTTGATCAGCCGCCGCTGTTGATTGCTCTGATGACTGCTCTTGTGCAGTACTTTGAGATTCACCACCACGCTTATCGCCGCGCTGCTCTTGACGACCACCTGCAGAGCTTTCATCGCCCGCTTGAAACTCTAGCATTTGCTGTGTCATTTCGACGGTTTGTTGCTGAATTGTCTCTATAGGTGTTGGCTCAGGTTTACCGGGGGTAAACTCCATGGCAATCACGGACGTTCCTTTTGGAATATCTTTAACTTCTATTTTATTTTGAACACCAAAAGCAAACTTCATCGAACCCGCAATTTGCTTAAACTTGAGGACATCCATTTCTGAAAACGCGAGCAAAAGTACAAAGAAGCACATCAACAATGACATTAAATCAGCAAAGGTTCCCATCCATGCGGGCAGACCAGGTGGTGGGCATTTGCACTCTTGATCAGACATGCTTACTCCTCAGTATCCACTTTACGTTTTGACTCTGGTAAGTAGTTTTTCAAAATACCTTCTATTACTTTTGGGTTTTGGCCATCTTGAATACCCAAAACTGCATCTAGAATCAAACGCTGGTTCATTGCTTCTTCTTCTTTACGCAGCTCTAATTTCACTTGAATTGGAATTGCTACAACGTTCGCTAAAAATGCGCCGTATAATGTGGTCAAAAGCGCTACCGCCATTGCAGGTCCTATCGCTTTTGGATCATCCATGTTTGACAACATTGCCACTAACCCAATGAGCGTACCAATCATACCCATTGCAGGGCCTATATCAGCCAGTGATTTAAATAAACCGGCCCCCGTTTCATGGCGAGTAAGGGTTAAAGAAATATCTTTTTGTAATGTAGCGCGTACAACATCAGCATCGTGGCCATCTACAAGCATATCGACACCTTTGCGCATAAATCCGTTAGGGATTTCAGCCTCTTCAAGCGCTAAGAACCCTCCTTTACGTGCTGAATCAGCAAGTTCAACTGCTTTTTCAATAAGTTCTTCAGGAGATTCAATCTTAAACATGAATGCTTTGGTTACAACTTTACCTATTCCAAGAAACTGAGACATTGTAAAGTTAGATAAAACAATAAACAGTGAACCGCCAAATACGATAACCACTGACGGTGTATTGTAAAACATCGCCATTTCACCGCTACTACTCATAAACATGGACATGACAATTAAGCCAATAGCTCCGAGAATACCTATTATGGTTGCTAAATCCACTTATCCCTCCAGAGGAATCGATACATTGCTGCCACTGACAACAAATTTTTATTATTAAGCGCTTATCGGCAATTTATTGAAATACTTAAATCATTTCATATAAATAAATTAAGAATATCGAGCTGTATTTTGTTCAATTTAATTAAGTATTACAGTAAATCTCGCATTAACCTATTCTTATACTCCAATGTATTTACGAGCAAAACCAATTATTAATTAAAAAAAACACATCAGTCTTTGACCTAGTTTAGCATTCCCCCTAAAATTGGCCTCAAATTTCTATCATCTAAGTTAAATTCTGTATGGCGACTAAAAAACCAGAAAACCTCAGTTTTGAGCAAGCACTCGAAGAACTTTCATTAATCGTCACACAAATGGAGCAAGGAGAGTTATCTCTTGAGCAGTCATTAAAACAGTTTGAACGTGGGATTTCACTAGCGGGGGCATCATCGAATAAACTACAACAAGCAGAGCAAAAAGTAGCTATTCTAATGGGTAATAATAACCAATCAGCGCTTACAACTTTTGATAATGATTTGGATTAATCGGTGCCATTAAAAGAACAAATAAAACAGGCTCAACACGATGTTGAAACAACCCTTAATCAGTATTTTAAACAGCCTCTAGATACAGACGAAACCATTAAAAATGCAACTCATTATGGTGTTTTAAATGGTGGCAAACGTATACGCCCATTTTTGGTATACGCCACGGGGAAAATGCTAGGCGCAAACAAACAAGATCTTGATATTCTCGCAGCTGCCATAGAATGTATTCATAGTTATTCGCTTGTACATGATGATTTACCTGCAATGGATGATGATGACTTGCGCCGTGGTCGGCCAACATGCCATATAATGTATAGTGAGGCACAAGCTATATTAGCAGGTGATGCACTACAAACATTAGCATTTGAATTAATTGCCAATCATCAATTTAAAGTGTCTGCTCAGCAACAATTAAAAATGATTGCCGTATTGGCTAAAGCATCTGGAATTGAGGGTATGGTTGGTGGGCAAGCGTTAGATATTGCTGCTACGGATAAAGTGATTAGCTTATCTGAACTCGAACGCATGCATAATTTAAAAACAGGTGCATTATTAAACTGCGCTATAGCGCTAGGTGCCATGTGTTCTATAAATACAAATGAGCGTACACTACAACAGCTAAGAATTTTTGGAAATGCAATTGGGTTGGCTTTTCAGGTACAAGACGATATCCTAGACGTTGAAGGCGATACATACACACTCGGAAAACCACAAGGCTCTGATATCGCAGCAAATAAAGCAACTTACCCTGCAATATTGGGCTTAGATGGCGCAAAAGAAAAAGCACAATCATTACTCAATCAAGCACTCAATGCGCTAGCTGAAATTGATGCTGATACACGTGAGCTCGAAAACTTGGCAAAATATATTGTTGAACGCGATTATTAAATATAGCTCAACAATGAGTAAACAATGACGTACAAAATAACTAAAAAATCAGAGTAACATTGCGCTATAATGACCTCTGGTTAGCGAAGGATGTATTAAAAATCATGACACTTGATAGTAGCAAGTATCCATTATTAGGTTTGGTTGATGAACCAGCCCAACTGCGTGATTTAGCGCAAGAAAAATTACCTGCATTTAGCAATGAGTTGCGTGAATATTTACTTAATTCAGTCTCGCAAAGCAGTGGCCACCTTGCGTCAGGCTTAGGCACTGTAGAACTTACAGTAGCACTTCATTATGTTTATAACACACCTGATGATCGTTTAGTCTGGGATGTAGGCCATCAAGCCTACCCGCACAAAATTTTAACTGGTCGGCGTGACCAAATGCATACCATTCGTCAAAAAGATGGCTTACACCCTTTTCCTTTTCGCGAAGAAAGCCGATACGATACTTTTAGTGTTGGTCACTCAAGTACTTCAATCTCAGCAGCATTAGGAATGGCGATTGCTGCTCAAAAAGAAGGGAAAGGCCGTAAAACCGTCGCTGTTATTGGCGATGGGGCAATTACTGCGGGTATGGCATTTGAAGCAATGAATCACCTAGGTGATGTTAAATCTGACATGTTGATCATTTTGAATGACAACGAAATGTCGATTTCGGAAAATGTTGGCGCACTAACTAATCATTTTGCACGGATTTTATCTGGCAGTTTTTATACAAATATTCGCGAAGGTAGTAAAAAACTTTTATCTGGTGTGCCACCAGTGAAGGAATTAGCCAGTCGAATGGAAGAGCATCTTAAAGGCATGGTTATCCCGGGAACTTTCTTTGAAGAACTCGGTTTAAACTATATTGGCCCAATTGATGGCCATGATGTGAATATGCTGGTTGATACACTACGTAACATGCGTAATTTAAAAGGCCCGCAGTTACTGCATATTAAAACTCAAAAAGGCAAAGGCTATAAACCAGCTGAAGCTGATCCTATTGGCTATCATGGCGTACCTAAGTTTGACCCTGCTATTTCAAGCCTACCAAAATCAAAACCAAGCGCAGCCACGTTCTCTAAAGTATTTGGCGATTGGCTATGTGATATGGCAAGCCAAGATGAAAAGTTGATGGCAATTACCCCGGCCATGCGTGAAGGTTCAGGCATGGTTCGATTTTCAAAAGAGTATCCGGAACAATATTTTGATGTTGCCATTGCTGAACAACACGCTGTTACTTTAGCGGCTGGTTTTGCATGCGAAGGGCTGAAACCGGTTGTTGCAATTTACTCTAGTTTTTTACAGCGTGCGTATGATCAGCTCATTCACGATGTTGCGTTGCAAAATCTCCCTGTACTATTTGCTATAGACCGTGCGGGTATTGTTGGCGCTGATGGTGAAACCCACCAAGGCGCATACGATTTAAGTTTCATGCGTTGCATTCCAAATATGATTATCATGACACCTAGTGACACCAATGAGTGCCGTCAAATGTTGTATACCGGCTATCGTTGTAACAGCCCTGTTGCGGTTCGTTATCCTCGTGGTAGTGCTGGCACGACTGAGATCAGTGAGCAAATGAGTGAACTTGAGATTGGTAAAGGCCGAGTCATTAAACAAGGGACTAAAATCGCAATTTTATCTTTTGGTACGTTACTTGAAAATGCACAATTAGCCGCAGATGAACTAGGTGCTAGTCTCGTTGACATGCGCTTTGTTAAACCGCTTGATACCGTCTTAATAGACACATTATTAGCAGAGCATGATGTTATCGTTACACTTGAAGATAATGCGATTGTCGGTGGTGCTGGCTCTGCGGTTAATGAATATTTAGCAGCTATGAAAGCAACCGCTAACATTTTAAACTTAGGTATTCCAGATGAATTCATCAAGCATGGTACACAAGAGCAAATGCATGATGAAATGGGGCTAGGAGAGCAAGGTATTCTCACTGCAATTAAACAGTTTATTGATTAATTACCTGATTAATCTCCTCATGTCACAGAAATAAAAAAGGAGCCTAAGGGCTCCTTTTTTATATTTTAAATTGCCTTATCGCATCCAAATTTTTATATCGGCGAGACCATTTGCCTGTAAAACACTGAGTTGTTGTTCAACATTATGAGTTTGTTCAAATTCAAATGCATCAAGCTGTTCATCAAACGTAATATTAGCAGCCCCGTCACCACCACGCTTTTTGACCTGCTGTAGAGCAATATCTGCTAGATTGACAGAGGTTTCCCAGCCAATTACTTGCCCACCTAAAAGTGGTAATGGGTAAAATGAAAAACCGATTGATGCTGTTAAATTTATATTACTGCCATTGGGTAATTTAAAGGTATGAGAGGCAACGGCTTTGCACAACTCTGATACGTAACTATCAATTGATGCACGTTTGAAATCTCGTAGTAATAATAAAAACTCATCACCACTCCAACGAGCAACATAATCAGAGCCCTGTGTACGGGTATTCAATAATGCAGCCATTTGTTGTAAACAACTATCTCCACCTAACGGGCCATAAGCATCATTTATGCGGCTAAAATTATCAAAATTAATAATAAGTAAAACTAAAGATTTCCCCTGTGCTTGTAACGACTGAGAATTACGTTGGAAATGCTCAATATCTTTTGGTAATTGATCAAACAAAAAGCGACGACTCCTAAGCCCTGTAAGTTCATCTGAGTGACTTACAAGTTTTAGCTGGGAGTTAACTTGGTTAAGCTTATCATTAGCTTCACGTAGCTCTGTTGTGCGCTCAGTTACCTGACTTTCAAGAGCTGCTTGCTTACGTCGTTCTTGCTTTCTAAACACCCAGAACACAAGGTAGAATAACAAAATAAAGCTGCTGGTAATGAGTAACCTAAAATAAATGGTTTCATCAAAACGTCTTGGTACTACAAACGCGTATTCGGTACTTTGAGCCTTAACCCAATCTTCACCTTGTCGCTTTGCTTCAAGTTGAAATAAGAATGGCCCTGGCGGTAAATTAGTATAAATGGCTTCACGACGAGTATTGGCATAACGCCAATCACTATCTAAACCACTAAGTCGATACCTAAATTCAATACTCGTCGGCGCAGAATAATCAATCGCTGTGTATTTAAGCGTAATATCCCGCTCATCGGTTTCAAGCTCAGGATTATCTCCTAAAGCTGCCGTAGCGAGTGTACGTAACCCAGTATTTAAACTTTCGACTTTTGGACGTAAAGGTTTAATACCGAAGAGTTCAATATCTTTAGGTATTTCAACAACACCCTGTAAACTCGGATACCACATTGAATTACCTGATTCAGCAACAGCATCATGACCTAAACCAGTGCAACACTGACTTGCTTTACCATCTAATTGGCGATCAAAAGAAGATATCACTTGCTCTACTTTTAAACTTTCAATGTCGCCACTAAATTGCTCAACCGGCATTCGATACACACCTTTCATGGTGCTAACCCAAATACGCTTTAGTTTTTCATCGTAACGCAAACTAAAAATCGACCCATATGGTAAGCCATTTGACGCATCAAGTTGATGCCACTGCCCTTGAGTGCTGCGATAAAATAACCCATCATTTAACGAACCTATTAATATACCTACACCATCAATATGTAAGATACTCGTAATATAGGCGCTTTCTAAGCTTGTTTGATCACCTATTTTTTCAATACCACGATCGGTAAAATAATATGCCCCTTTACTTGTTCCTATAAGACCAAAGTTTGCCTTATCGAGCACATAAGTAATAAACTTACTGCCTAAAAATGCATTGTAAGCAAAGGGTGTTAAACCACCGTAGCTCAATCTATACATACCTCGGCCTGTCCCAATCCAAAAGCCTCCCTTGTTGGAGCGACTGATCGCAAATACAGGGTTATCTTTTAGTGCTCGCCCAGGGACTGTGTATAAGGTTTTATTTTCATAGAAAAAAACACCTCGCCCTGTCGCTATATAAAGTCTATCGCCATCAAACTGTAAATCATGAACTGCCGCGCGGCCATATTGATTGCTCGGTATTTTATTTATAAAGTTTTTATCTAAATCAAAGTAGCCTACGCCACTTCGATTAGCGACCCATAATCGTCCATCCGGTGCTTGGCTAATAGCCATAACGGCTTCTGTCATTTGTGATATTGCAGAATGACGTTCAATCCTCCCTTCATGAGCAAGCCATAACCCCTCACTAAAGCTGGCAAGCCAAATGTTGTTTTCTTTATCACGGTATAAGTCCGCAAACCAAATACTTTGGTCAAGCTGACTGGGTTCAACCCATTGCCAGTCGCCCGAATTATCCCTAAACAATAAACGTCCGTACGTTGAAATCCAGAGCGCCCCATCAGAGTCACTCATAAATTTATAAACAGCAGAATTATTTGCATTTGGGAGGGGAAAAGATCTTAGTTCATCATCAAGGTCTAAAAAGTAAGCGCCTAACTCGGAAGCCAAATACAAGTTACCTTCAAGCCAAGCTAAGTCGTGAATAATCGTTTGTGCTAATCGTTCAGGTAAGGAGACTTTAGCAGTAAGTTCTAAGCGTAATTTAGCAAAATCAGAGGATGAGTTAGTTAACCGTAATAAGTGACGTTCATTTACTAGCCATATCCCATCTGATGACAAGGCCATTTTACTGACTGAACCAACAATTTGTGTGATAGGGGTAGCGTTTGCTGCTAAGACTTGATTACTTGTATCTAGGCTTAAACTAATTTGGTTTCGAGGCACATAATATAAGCCATTAGCAGCAATCCAGATGCTCCCTTTACCATCTTCGAGTACATCTCGTACAGGGCCTTTAACATTAAATTGTTGCGCAGCCATGGTGGTTGGATCAATAACAACAATACCATCTTTGGTACCAATCCATAAATAACCATCGCTATCGACTAACAATTTATTAATACCATTACTTGGCAAAAAGTGGCTATTTAAGGTGTTGTAGTTGGTGAAGGTGTTACCATCAAAGCGGCTCAGACCAAATTGAGTACCCAACCACATATAACCCTGCTCATCTTGCACAACACTTTTAAGTGATTGTGAAGGCAAACCATTTTGTGTATTCCATTGCTTTACAACATAGTCTGTAATTGATGCCTTGCTCGGCATACTGCATAGCAGCACGGTAACAACCAATAAAAATCGCATCATAACGTCAACACCTTATTGCAAAGAACGAATACCAATTGTATTAAGCAAGTGGTCGATTATAGTGATCAAAAAATAATCCTAAAACAATTCGACTATTGCTCCTGCACCGCCATTTCCCCATCCATGTGATTCTATAAACGCCAACGCTGCTTTGTTTAATGAACTATTTAATATAAAGCTTTAAACCTAAGACGATCAGAGCGGTAAATAGCCCAATTTGAACAATGCTTGAACACAAATTAATGAAAATATACCCGCTAAAATATCATCAGCCATTATGCCAAAACCACCATGCACACGCTTATCAAGTAAACGAATAGGGCCAGGCTTAAAAATATCAAAAAAGCGAAACAATAAAAAACCAACTAACAGAGATTGCCAACTCAGCGCAGCACCAATCATGGTAATGTAAAACCCGGCAACTTCATCCCACACAATCGCAGGATGATCGTGCACACCTAAGTCATCTGCGGTTTTGCCACATGTCCATATCCCAAAAACACTTATAACTACAGCAAAAACTATTTGTAACCACAGTGGATAATGCATAGTGATAAAAATAAACGGCAATGCTGCAAACGTGCCAAAAGTACCGGGGGCTTTAGGTGCTAGTCCTAAGCCAAAACCCAAACCAAAAAATTGATGTGGACGTTTTAAATTAAATTTTGAGGGGTTATTCAAACCGACTCCTTGGTAAAGTGTTCAAAGCCTGTACGGTCATATTCTAATTTATTACCGTCGAGCATTAGCTCAATTAGCCCTTCACCACTTTTTATTTGACCAATACAGCTCGCATCGACACCATATTGACGTAATTTCATTTCTAGCATGCTTTTATTACTGTCAGGTACAGTAAATAACAACTCATAATCATCGCCATAATTAAGAATAAAAGGCAGCTGTTGATCTCGCTTTAAAGTAGCGCGCATTGCATCTGAGGTTGGAATATTATTAACATTAATGCTCGCATTGACCTGTGACATACCAACTATATGGCCAAGATCAGCTAATAAACCATCAGAAATATCTATCGCTGAAGATGCAAAACCACGTAAAACTTGACCTGCAGCAACGCGCGGAGTTGGATAATCAAACCGTTGATTAACATATCTTAGGTGTTCTGGCGCTATATTTAAACCTTGTTTTCGAGCCTCTATAGCCAAACCCGCATCGCCTAGAGGTCCAGTAACATAAATCCAATCACCTATTTTAGCACCACTACGACGTAGCGCTTTACCTTCTGGCACAATACCTTTGGCGCAAATAGTAATACTTAAAGGGCCTTGTGTAGTGTCACCACCGATAATTTGTACATTAAAGTACTCAGCAATTTCATGCATGCCCTCGGTGAACTCTTCCAACCACTCGACGTCTATATTTGGCAATGTTAAAGCAACCGAAACCCAGGTCGGCTCAGCGCCCATTGCCGCTAGATCACTTAAGTTTACAGCAAGTACACGATGGCCTAGCGCGCGCGGAGCTATATCATCAAAAAAATGCACGCCCGCAACAAGTGTATCTGTGGTAATAGCTAACTGGCAATTTTGCGGCACAGTCACCAAAGCACAGTCGTCACCAATCCCTAAATTAACATCGCGACGAGTTATACCGCGACCTTTAAAGTAGCGATTAATTAATTCAAATTCCTTCATACACAAAAAAGCCGGCCTATGCCGGCTCTCCTCTTTGCAGTCGCATTACTTACGTAAATGCTTTACTGCTTTATCTAGTACACCATTAACAAACTTATGACTGTCTTCTGCGCCAAAGATTTTAGCAAGCTCAATACCTTCGTTGATAGCAACTTTATAAGGTACATCTTCACGAAATTTCAGCTCATAGCTGCTTAAACGTAAAATAGCGCGTTCAACTTGGTCTAACTCGTCGAAAGGACGCGTTAAATGTGGAGAGACTGCTTCGTCTAGTTGCTTATGATTTATAGCAACACCACGCGAAAGATCTTTAAAGTATTCAACATCAATTTTAGTCACATCATTTTCGATCAACATTTGTTGTTCGATATCGGCAATTGCATTGCCACTTAATTGCCAAGAATAAACGGCTTGAAGTGCTAAAATACGTGCTTTACGCCTTGCTGCTGGTTTCACAAAAATTCCTTAAACTTAAATTTTATCTAACACATTAACCATTTCAAGTGCACCTAGAGCAGCTTCGCCGCCTTTGTTGCCCATTTTAGTGCCCGCGCGTTCAATCGCTTGCTCAATGCTTTCTGTGGTTAATACGCCAAATGCAACCGGGATATCATACTCAAGCGACACTTGCGCTAAGCCTTTATTTGATTCGCCAGCAACAAGATCAAAATGTGGCGTACCACCTCTGATCACGACGCCTAAAGCGATGATTGCATCATACTCTTTTTTTGCTGCAACGCGTTTCGCTGCTAAAGGTAATTCTACCGCACCTGGTACATAAACTACGGTAATATCATCATCAGATACACCACCTGTACGTTTCAATTCATCAACAGCGCCTGCCAAAAGGCTGCTACCAATAAAGTCATTAAAGCGAGAAATAACAATTGCGAATTTCTTACCCGGAGCGTATTTATTACCTTCAATAATTTTCATTCGATAACCCTAAAAAATAAGTTTAAGCGGCTGCGATTGCGCAAAAATTGCTGCGCATCATACCATATAAATAAAATAATAGCCTAGAGCCTGTTTGCCTTTCATAATTAAAGTTTATTAATCTAAAACCAGAAACAGGCCTGAGCTTATTCTGGTTCTACGTAATCAACTACTTCAAGGTGAAAGCCCGACAGCGCATGGTACTTTTTAGGGCGACTCATTAAGCGCATTTTTTCAATTCCCAGATCAGCCAAGATTTGTGAGCCGACACCTACAGTACGCGATGTACCTTGAAACTTACGGTGTGCAACAGTTTCGCCAGCATCTTCTGCTGCAAACGCTTTAACCGTGGCTTCTAATTCATCAGTGCATTCTTGCTTACCAAGAATTACTAACACACCTTGGTGCTTAGCAATATAGGCCATAGCATCTGATAAGCCCCAACTTCTATCTGCACTGCGATCTGATAACAAAATATCATTAAAAGTACTTTGCAGATGAACACGTACTAAAGTTGGTTCATTCGCTTTAACGTCACCGTTTAATAGTGCGTAATGCAGCTGGCCGTCAATAGTATCTTTATAGGTTACTAAATCAAACTCTCCATGCTCTGTTGGCAATTTACATTTCGCGACTTGTTCAATAGTGGTTTCGTTAATGTTACGGTATTCGATAAGATCAGCAATGGTGCCAATTTTGATGCTATGTTGCTCGGCAAATATTTCTAAATCAGGACGGCGCGCCATAGTGCCATCGGCATTAAGAATTTCAACAATTACTGACGATGCTTCAAGCCCAGCTAAACGCGCTAAATCGCAACCAGCTTCAGTATGACCTGCACGGGTTAACACCCCACCCGGTTGCGCCATAATTGGAAAAATATGACCCGGTTGCACGATATCACTTGGCACAGCACCTTTGGCTATCGCAGCTTGTACAGTACGCGCGCGATCTGCAGCAGAAATCCCCGTGGTAACACCTTTAGATGCCTCGATAGACATTGTAAAGTTAGTCGAAAATGCTGCACCATTGTTTTTAACCATTAATGGTAAATCAAGCTGCTCACAACGTTCTTGTGTCATTGTTAAACAAATTAAGCCGCGGCCATGAGTGGCCATAAAATTAATCGCTTCAGCACTTATATGTTCGGCTGCGATAATTAAATCGCCTTCATTTTCTCTATCTTCATCGTCCATCAAAATAACCATTTTACCGGCTTTAATGTCATCAATAATTTCTTGTGCGCTGTGTAAATTCATAATCTGCTCGTGTAAGTTGTGGAGTTGGGGCTACTTAATAAAACCCGCTTGGGCAAGTAAATTCATCGAAATATCTGAACCGGCAGGTTGTTCTGCCCCTTTGATCAAGCGCTCTAAATAACGAGCAATTTGGTCAACTTCTAAATTCACTTGGGTGCCAATTTTAAAATCAGCAATGGTTGTTTGTTCACTCGTATGCGGCACGATAGTCAGTTTAAATTTGTTATCTTCTATCGCATTAACCGTTAGGCTAATACCATCAATACATACCGAGCCTTTATACGGGATATACTTCATCAGTTGCGCATCGGTGCTTAACCAATATTCAACAGCGCGCGCATTGGGCGTAATAGCTGTAATAGTCGCAATACCATCAACGTGCCCAGAGACTAAGTGCCCCCCTAAACGAGATACAGGTTGCATGGCTTTTTCAAGGTTAACCGTTTGCCCTTGTTTATAATGAGCAAACCCGGTTAAGCTTATCGTTTCGTTTGACAAGTCAGCACTAAAACCATCACTGTGCTTTGCTACAACCGTTAAACATACGCCGTTGGTTGCAATACTGTCACCTAAATTCACATCGGCCATATCAAGGTTGCTACTTTGAATGCGAATGGCTAAATCACCTTGTTTTTGTTCTAATTTACTAATTGTGCCTGTTGCTTCTATTATACCAGTAAACATAAGGTTGCTCTTCAATAGTAGGTTAAGGCGCTGTATTTAAACACCGCGCAGCTGTGATACGAATATCATCACCAATTAGTGCACATTCGCTAATTGTTAAGTTGTCCACATCTTGCATATTTGTCTGTTCTGCAAAATTTAATAAACTTTTGGCATCGTTACCTAACAATTTAGGTGCGAAATAAATAATGTATTCATCAATAAGCCCCTGCTCTGTCATTTTTCCCGCAAGGGTTGCACCGGCCTCTAACCAAATATGATTAAATTGGCGTTGTGCTAAAAGCTTGAGAGCGGCCAGTACATCAACCTTATTATTTTGTTTTGGCACTACAATATGGCTTACGTAATAAGGCCATTGCTTTGATTTATCAAGCTCAGTGGTAAGAATAATTATCTCACTTTCTATACTAAACAAAGCCAGTTCAGGAGTTAAACGATTTTGTGAATCAATAATAATTCTTACTGGCTGACGCAAAGGTAACTCTGTGGGTAATGATTCTGGCAATTCATCAATACGAACATTAAGCTTGGCGTCATCAACTAAAACGGTATCTGCCCCCGTTAAAATAGCGCAGCTTTGTGCACGATAAAGTTGCACATCTTGACGAGCTTTAGAGCCCGTAATCCATTTACTTTGACCATTTTTAAGGGCCGTTTTACCATCAAGACTTGCCGCCATTTTACAGGTAATAAATGGCATGCCTTGTTCCATACGCTTTAAAAAGCCACGGTTTAATAGTTTAGCTTGTTGCTCTAATAGCCCTGATGCAACCTCAATTCCTGCATCAGCTAAAATTGCGAGACCTTTACCTGCCACTTGCGGATTTGGATCAACCATCGCGGCAATCACTTTTATCACGCCCGCGGCTTTTAGGCCTTCGGCACACGGAGGTGTGCGACCAAAATGACTACAAGGCTCAAGTGTGACATACGCAGTGGCACCTTTGGCTTGGCTACCTGCCATTGCTAACGCATTGACTTCAGCATGACCTTGCCCAGCTAATTGATGAAAGCCTTCACCAATAATCTGACCACCTTTAACTAGCACACAGCCAACATTAGGATTTGGTGTTGTTGTAAAGCGTCCTTGCTTGGCAAGTTCAATAGCCCGTGCCATAAATTGATGATCTTGCTCTGTGAATAATACGTTTTGACTCATTTTACTCCCCTAAACGGGCGATTTCTTCACCAAATTCACGGATATCTTCAAACGAACGATACACAGAAGCAAAACGTACATAGGCGACTTTATCGAGTTTTTTAAGCGCTTCCATAATACACTCACCAATTAAGTGGCTGGATATCTCACGCTCACCCGTTGCTCGTAGTTGAGATTTGATAATATTGACAACTTCGTCAACCTGCTCAGTACTAACGGGACGTTTTTCTAATGCGCGGTGTAGACCATTGAGAAGTTTATCTTCGTTGAAAGGTTCGCGACTGCCATCTTGTTTAATTACCCGAGGCATCACAAGTTCAGCGCCTTCAAAGGTGGTAAAGCGTTCATGACACTCATTGCATTCACGGCGTCGTCTAACTTGGTGGCCACCACCAACTAAACGCGAGTCAATTACTTTGGTATCTTTTGCGGTGCAAAATGGGCAATGCATAGGTATCAGCTTCCATTAAAAACAAAAAAGGCCGCTTTAAGGCGGCCTTTATAATAGCAAAAAACGTCGCTATTGTGATCTAAATTACAGTGGGCTTAATAATTAAGCGTAAACAGGTAATTTTTTACAGATTGCTTTAACTTTTTCTTTAACTTGTGCTTGTACAGACTCATCAGTGATGTTGTCTAGCACGTCACAGATCCAGCCCGCTAGCTCTTTAGATTCAGCTTCTTTAAAACCACGGCGTGTGATTGCAGGTGAACCAATACGCAGACCAGAGGTAACAAATGGTGAACGTGGATCGTTTGGTACTGAGTTTTTGTTCACTGTAATATTCGCATTACCCAGAGCTGCATCTGCATCTTTACCAGTGATGTCTTTATTGATTAAATCAAGTAAGAACAAGTGATTTTCTGTTTTATCAGACACGATTTTGTAGCCGCGCTCTTGCATTACTGCAACCATTGCTTGGGCATTTTTAACAACTTGAGTTTGGTATACTTTAAACTCTGGTTGTAGTGCTTCTTTAAATGCCACTGCTTTTGCAGCAATAACATGACATAAAGGACCACCTTGGCCACCTGGGAAAACAGCGCTATTAAGCTTTTTATAAATAGCTTCGTCGCCACAGGCTGAAATAATCAAACCGCCACGTGGACCTGCTAATGTTTTATGCGTAGTAGTAGTTACAACGTGTGCATGTGGTACTGGGCTTGGGTAAACGCCTGCAGCAATAAGACCAGCAACGTGAGCCATATCTACGAACAAGTAAGCGCCTACTTTATCAGCGATTTCACGGAATTTAGCCCAATCAACAATACCTGAGTATGCTGAGAAACCACCGATGATCATTTTTGGTTTATGCTCAAGTGCTAGCGCTTCAACTTGTGCGTAATCAATTTCGCCCGTTGCTTCGTCAAGTCCGTATTGGATTGCATTATAAAGCTTACCAGAGAAGCTCACATGTGAACCATGCGTTAAGTGACCACCATGAGCTAAGCTCATACCAAGTACCGTATCGCCAGCATCTAATAGCGCTAAAAATACAGCGGCATTTGCTTGTGAGCCAGCATGAGGCTGAACGTTTGCGTATTCAGAACCAAACAATTCATTTGCACGGTCAATCGCTAGTTGCTCAACCACGTCAACGTGCTCACAACCACCGTAATAACGCTTGCCCGGATAACCTTCAGCATATTTATTTGTTAACTGTGAACCCTGCGCTTCTAGTACGCGTGGGCTACAGTAGTTTTCAGATGCGATAAGCTCAATGTGTTCTTCTTGACGAGCAGTCTCTTTGTTGATTGCGTCAAATAACTCTGGATCAAAATCCGAAATATTCATGCTACGTTCTAACATGGGGGCTCCTAGGGCAACGTGTATGGTGTTTTTAAAGGCAATATTGTACGCTGAAAACGTCAATTTGACTACGGTGTAAAGATGAACATATTTAAACAGGGATTGAATTTAATTCACAGTGTTTTTGTAATGATATTTTTTTATAGAAACATAAATAATACTAATAAATAAAACAACTAAATATTTGTATTTTTAATGTGTTAATTTATTGCATTTGTTTCTATTTACACTACTATTGTACGAAATGTAATCATGGATGATCATAGGCTTATTATGTTAGCTAAACCTATTTACGAATTTATTCCCTACTGCTATTTTATTTTTGGTGGGTTTTGCATTCTTTTCTCGACTACCCTATTGCCGACGGCTATCGGCATTGCTTTGTTCTTAAATGGCGCAAACATTTGGCGTCTGCGATCTAATGCGCGCCGTATAGATCATAAAGTAAACCGAAAAAAAGTAAGGAAACACTATTATTATTATGAATTTAAGCCCTTCATTCTGTTGCTTACTGGTCTAATTCTAGTTAGTCGGGTACCCAATCAACTCGTTACACTTGCTGGCGCGATGATCTGTTTGATTGGCATTTTAATTTTATGTTTACGTATTTTAAATCGTCGTTCACGGTCCATGGTTTAAATTTAAATATTTTTACAATAAAAAAGCGATATACGTAATGTATTATCGCTTTTTTGTTTTAACTTTATCTAATTATAAAAATTAGCCTAATTTAGCTAATAAAATATCGCGAAGCACACTGTAGTCATCTGCAATATCTTCTGCCAAACATGGCTTAGCTAATGCATCCGCTAATGGTTTTGGCATATCGAGCTCTATATTTAAAATCTCTTCTACGCTATCTTTAAACTTAGCTGGATGCGCTGTAGCTAAGAACACCCCTGCCGCTCCTTGTGCTAAATTAGCTTTAAGTCCCTGATAAGCTATTGCTGTGTGAGGCTCTGCAACATAGCCCGTTTGTTGAATTTTTTTCATCACTGTTTGTGTATTGCTTTCATCAACGCTGGTTGAATAAAAGTCATCATAACTAAACCAATTATTATCTAACATGGTTTGCACTCGTGGCCAGTTATTAGGTTTGCTCACGTCCATTGCGTTTGAAAGTGATTCTATCGTCGCATTAGGTGCCCAGTTTTTATCATGGATAAAGCGCGGTACAGTATCATTCTGATTCGTTGTTGCACTGAGTTTAGCGACAGGCAAACCAATAACAGCACCGATCATTGCCGCACACACGTTACCAAAATTACCACTTGGCACAGAGATATGCGCGTTAGCACGTTTTTCTTTCGGTAATTGTGCAATTGCTTCAAAGTAGTAACAAACTTGTGCAACTAAACGGCTGATATTAATTGAATTAGCCGAGTTTAAACCTAGTCGAGATTTAATTTCCTCATCTAAAAATGCATTTTTTACCATCGCTTGGCAATCATCAAAACTACCATCAACTGCATAACAATGAATGTTATTCCCCAATGTAGTGAACAGTTTTTGCTGCGCTAGAGAAATTTTCCCTTTTGGATAAAGGATCACCACATCAATATTTGGTTTATTATAAAACGCATGAGCAACAGCTGCACCTGTGTCACCAGAGGTTGCTGTTAGTATTGTAGTTTTTTCACCTTGGCTAAATTGTGCTAAGCACTCAGCCATAAAGCGGCCACCAAAGTCTTTAAAGGCAAGTGTTGGACCGTGGAACAATTCCAAACAATAAATATTTTCTTCTACTTCAACCAGTTTTACCGGAAAGTTAAACGCATTTTGCACCATTTGCGCAACAGTATCTGCGGGCAACTCATCGCCAATTAAATGCGATAAAATTTTACTACTACGACTAACAAAGTCCATATCAAGTAAAGCATCAATGTCCGCCAGTGGCGCTAGGGATTCAGGAAAGAATACGCCTTGGTTTCGGCCTAAACCTGTTTTAACTGCATCAACAAACGACACTTTTTGTGAATCATCTTTTAAATTATGTAATTGCATTATTTATTCCTTAAATTCTTATAACTGACGCGTGCCGGCGTTATCAAGCTTACAAATGTGGCAAAAGCCTTGTTCATTGATATAATTTTGTTCAAGCCACTGTGCGCATTGCTGTGCAGCTTCAAGCGTTTTACACACGGTAAATAAAGTAGGGCCTGCACCAGAAATACTGACTATTTCAGCACCTAGCTCCGGCAGTGCCGCTTTCGCTTCACTAAACCCGGTAATAAGCGGTGCGCGATATGGTTCTGCTATTTCATCACTCATAATTGATAACGCGTTATCAAAACGACCGGTTAACAACAATGTACTAAACGCTGATAAGCGCTGTGCAAATTCAACACTGGCATGCATGCTTAGCTGCCTTGGTAGTACTGAACGCGCTTTTGCGGTATTAAGCGAAAAACCAGGAAAAGCGGCTACGTAGTACCAGTTTTTATCTACCGGTAAGCTAATCGACTTATCTGGGATCAAATCACCCGTCAACTGTAAACCACCTAAGTAACAAGGTGTGATGTTATCGTAATGACGACCACCACTTACAATAGCTTCAAAATCAGCCATTAATTCAATCAGCTCTACTTGGCTAAGCGCAGTGCCTGCAAATTGATCAAGTGCCGCAAAGGTCGCTACAACTGAGCACGCACTAGAACCGAGCCCTGAACCAATCGGTAAATTCTTTTTAAGCTCTAATTTTACGCATGGCATACTTGGCGCAACATGTGTACGAAAATGCACTAAACACTGATACGCTAAGTTTTCATTAGCGTCACTTGGCAATTTATGTGCATACTCGCCCGAGCAAATAAACTCATCTCTTGTTGCAGGACTTACTGCAACAATGTCGCCTAATAATGTGCCATCAATAGGCGCAAGTGCAGCGCCTAATGAATCAAAACCAACGGCAAAATTCCCAATAGACGCTGGAGCATATACTTCAATCATTGTCCCCTCCTAGCGCGATAACGTTTTTAAGATATCAGCAAATACACCCGCAGCAGTCACTGCAGATCCTGCACCATAACCACGAATTACAAATGGACGTGGTTGGTAATATTCACTCAAGATTGCTAAGGCATTTTCACCATCACGAATAACTGCCAATGCATGTTTTGTATCAACCGCTTCAATACCGACTTTGCAGTGACCCGCATTGATTGTGCCCACATAACGCAATACTTTACCTTCACTGGCTGCACTTTGAATGCGATCACTAAATGCGGCATCTAAACTCGGTAGTTTAGCCATAAACTCTGCAACATCATCACCTTGTGCAAAACCAACAGGCAGGACCGATTCAACTTCAATATCACTAAGCTCTAACTTCATGCCAGCCTCACGGGCAATGATCAGTAATTTACGCGCAACATCTGTTCCCGATAAATCATCTCTAGGGTCTGGCTCAGTAAAACCACTCTCTTTTGCTTTAATGGTTGCTTCAGATAACGATAAACCATCTTGCAAGGCACCGAATATATAAGACAATGAACCAGATAAAATACCACTGAACTCAAGCAACTCATCGCCTGCACCAAACAGCGATTGTAAGTTATCTATTACCGGAAGCCCTGCTCCTACATTTGTTTCGTATAAAAACTTACGGTTATTCTTTTGGGTTGCTGCAATCAGGTCTTGGTAATAAGCATATGAACTCGTTGTCGCTTTTTTATTTGCAGCCACAACGTGAAAACCCGCATTTAAAAAGTCAACGTATTGCGCAGCCAATGCATCTGATGAGGTGCAATCAACTAATACTGGGTTGATTAAATGGTTTTGCCTAACAAATTGCTCAACCAGTTTTAAATCAAAAGCTTGTTCAGATGCGGCTAATTTTTGTTGCCAATCATCAAAAGCAATACCTTCGCCATCTAGGTGTAATTGACGAGAGTTAGCAACACCGTATAGATTTAACTTAATATTGCGCTTTTCCAGCCACGTTTGCTGGCGCTCTAATTGCTTTATAAGTTCTTGACCAACTAAGCCGCAGCCTAATAAAAACACGTCAATTGATGGGATATGAGTAAAGAAATTTTCGTGACACACTTTTACAGCATCATTACACAGTTCACCGTCGATCACCGCGGAAATAGCACTTTCAGTTGAATCTTGTGCAATAGCAACAATATTCACTTGCGCTTGAGCAAGCGATGCAAAAAACTTAGCGGCCAAGCCTTTATGAGCACGCATGTTATCACCCACTAACGTAACAATGGCTAAGTTACGTTGTACTTGCACAGGCTCAATAAGCCCTGCTTGTGATTCAAGCTCAAACGCTGTTTGCAGTGCATCAAGCGCTAATGGTAAGTCCGATTCATGGACACAAAAGCTAATACTAAATTCACATGACGACTGAGTAATAAGTACAATCGATACATTATCATGAGCAAGGGCATTAAATACTTTTGATGCCATGCCTACCTTACCTTTCATGCCAGGGCCTGAAACTGTTAGCATCGCAAGGTTTTGTAAACTGGATAACGCTTTAACTGGCTCCGATGATACATTATCGTTACTGATCAATGAGCCTTGCGCCTCTGGGTTATGAGTATTTTTAATTTCACATGGCACGCCCGCTTTAGCACACGGTAAAATTGTTTTAGGATGAAGAACTTTGGCACCAAAGTAAGAAAGCTCCATCGCTTCTTTATATGATAAAAAATCAACCTTAGTGGCTTTTTTGATATAACGAGGATCTGCACTGTATACGCCGTCCACGTCAGTCCAGATTTGGCAAACTTCTGCTTCTAAACACGCTGCTGCAATTGCGGCTGAATAATCAGAACCATTGCGCCCGAGTGTAGTTAACTGACCTTGTTCATTGCTAGCTGTAAAACCCGGCATAATATAAATAGTTGCAGGGCTCACTTTTAAAGCCGCTTGGAAGCGAATTTTGCTCGCTACTAAATCAGCTTCCGCATCAATGTGGCCATTGGTTGATGCGATGCAATCAGTTGCTTCAAGGTAACGAGCGTTGTGCGAGCTTAGCAAACACTGCATCAGTGCCACACTCACGCGCTCACCAAAACTAATAATAAAAGCACGAACCTGATCAGGACAGCATTGGATTAATTTGACACCAGCAAGTTTATTTTTCAGCTCATCTAAATCAGGCCAATTTTGTACTTGCCCACATTCAGCTTCAACAGCTACTTTTAAGCTGTCACAACGAGACGCGAGTGCATCCCACTGTTCGCTATAATCAAATCCCTGTTCAGCGCTACTTGCAAGTGCGACTAACGAATCAGTCATTCCACCTGGCGCTGAAAGTACCAATAACATTTCATCTTTTAACTGTGCTTTAACTAACTGAGCTACCTGCTGTAAACATGCCAAGTCGGCAAGTGATGACCCGCCAAATTTTAATACTCGCATTTTTATGTTCCTCATCCCATAAAACGAAAAAAGGCCTGTGTTCGTTGTGAACACAGGCCTTTAAATTTGTTGCACCGACCTATGCCACTATCCAGTAAGAATGGTGGTTGTAATAATAATGGTCAGTACGTTTGTATTTATTTTCATAGCCTTTAGACTGCCTTAAACAAGGCTATTCTGTCAACCCCACATAAAAAGATAAATTATGCCATTTGGTTATAAAGAGCTCTAATGAATGCCAAATTTATGCAATATTTCATTAAGCCTTACTTTATCTATTGGCTTATTTATAAAATCGATAGCCCCTAAATTAGCGACTCGCTGTTTCATTTCAGCCTGAATATCCGCAGATATAACGAGAACAAAACATTCAATACTGCTTTTTTTAATGCATTCAAGCACCTGAACACCGTCAACTTCTGGCATAGTTAAATCAAGACACAATAAATCAAAGCTATGAATTTGCATTAATTCCAATGCCTCTCGGCCATTTTTTGCCTGCATAATATTTGCGCTTAGGCATTCATTTATACATCGCACGACTTGTTTACGTGCTACTGTTGAATCATCACATACTAATACAGAGAAATTCATACTATTAACTACTAGCTCACATGGTTATAAATGACGGGTGGGTTCTCAGTAACTAAGAAACATTACTCTAACAGCAATATAGTGATTTTATAACACAATCATTCCGGTGAAATAAACATAAGTTTTTGCTAAAAAAAGAAAAATGAATAAATTTGTTGAGGAAAAGTAGATTATTTTATTTATTTTTAGGCGTTTATTAGCTAACTTTACAGATGAATGTACTCGCTGCTTGGGTATTAAATGATGAATAAAGGAGCTATGGGAAATCCATGCTACAAAAAAGCCTATCTAAAAAGCTGCTAACAAGCGTTTTATCCGTCTATTTTTTGCTGACTTTTGTTGTCACATGCGGACAAGTAATTGCTGAATATGTAAATACTAAAGATTACATTCGTGATGAACTGACTACGCTACAAAAAACATTTAGTCGCAGTTTAACGCGTGCTATCTGGGAGCTAAACACTAAACAAACAATCACCACAGCCGAAGGTTTACTCGCTATTCCTATGATTGAAGGCATTATAGTGCGTGACGATAGCGGCGAGATTATTTCTCAATTAGGTCGTTCTCTTGATATCCGAGAATTATACAGCCAGCAGCTGGTTCAAGAAGAAGCAATTATTGAAGACACCCCATCCGGTTTATTTGGGTACACTTTCCCATTAATTTTTGAGTTTTCAGGCCGAGCCACGCAAGTAGGCGACGTGACTTTATTTTCCAGCCGCGAAGTTGTATTTAGCCGTATTATGCTGTCAATTTATTTTCTAATTGGCAACGCAATGATCAAAACAACCTTTTTGATCATCTTGTTTTTAATGGCATTTAGAAAATTGCTTACCGAACCACTTGCGCAATTGACAGAGCAAATTGAAGACCTTGAACTCAACGATCTTGAAGGCCAACATATTGAAATAGAAACAACAGAACACAATGAACTAAAAGTAATGGAGCAATCATTTAATAAACTCATTGATAAAGTTGTGCAGTATCGCCAAGAACTCGAGCATACACAAAAAGAACTCATTCTAAGTAACGAAAAACTTGATCAGCAAAACCTACAACTTGAACAAGAAGTTGCACGTAAAACTTCAAACCTGAGTCAAGCAATGATGGATTTACAGCAGCAAAAATATGAACTCGAAAAGCAAAAGTTAACACTTACCGAAGAAATTGATCTACGTCGTCATACCGAGCATGAGTTACTTACCAAACAAACAGAATTACAGCGTTATGTAGATGAACTAAATATAGCTCAGGAGCGCCTAGTAGGCTCTGAAAAAATGGCTGCGCTAGGTGGTTTAGTTGCCGGGATCACGCATGATATCAATACACCAGTGGGGATTGGTGTAACCGCCACGTCTTTTTTACAAGAACGGTTATTACAAATCGAAAATGCATATAAAAATAAAACCCTCTCGCCAAAAGCACTTGAAGAGTTCATTAATGATGCCAAGCAAAGCACCAGTTTATTAACCACTAATTTAGATCGCGCATCTGAATTAGTGGCTAGTTTTAAACAAATCGCGGTGGATCAAGCCAGTGAAGCTGTTAGGACGATTAATTTTAAAGAGTATTTAGGTGAAGTGATCCGCTCTTTGCATCCTAAAATTAAAAATACCACGCATCATATTAATTTAGATTGCCCAGAAAGCTTGACCTTGAATTTACCCGCAGGCGCGATCAGCCAAATTTTTACAAACTTAATAATGAACTCCCTGATCCATGGGTTTGAAGGCATTACAAATGGCGTTATTAATATTGATATTAAAGATGATGACGATAATGTAATTATCAACTTTAACGATAACGGCAATGGCGTTACAGAACAGCAACTCGAAAAACTTTTCGACCCTTTCTTTACAACAAAACGTGAACAAGGTGGCAGCGGCTTAGGTACCCACATTACATTTAATTTAGTAAAACAGACTCTCAGTGGTGAAATTGATGCAACAAGCTCACCGGGTAATGGCTTAAGCTATGTGATCAGTTTCCCCAAAAACATGCCAAAGCCACTGTCAATTTTTAGTAATTAGATTAGGGCGTGTTGACCTTTTGTGATTAATTTTACACCAGTATGTTTGGTATTTAGGCTAGGCAGCGCCTATGCTGTGTGGTTGTTCCTTATAAATAGGCGATAACGACGCAGTATAAATTCCAAACATGCGCTGCCCAAAGGGTTCTTCCTAGAGGCGATTAACTCTTTGTTACCTAAATGGATGTAGGTAAAGGAAATGAGCAAACGAGGAAGCTTTGCTCTATTTTACTTAGCCCGTTAAACCTCATACTGAGATTAAATCGCCTGTAGATTGAACATATTTCAATCCTAAAAAGTCAACTGGCCTCAGTTAAAACCCTTTTAAGTTACTTCTTCTTATATTTAGCTAATGCTTTGCTCAATTGCTAAGCATTAGCTAAATCAGTCATTTCGACATCCGATTTTTATTGCTATGATTGAACAAATTTACCAATTGGATCAATCAACCTATGTGGTTTAGTAACCTTATTTGTTATCGCTTTAAACAAGACGTTTCGTATACTCAAGAAGACTTTGACAAAGCGTTAGAGCAGGACCTATTTCGCCCTTGCGGTAGCCAAGATTTAAGCACATTTGGCTGGACCAAAGCCTTTGGTAAGCACGGGGATACCCTTTCTCACTTTTCGCAAAAAAGTATTTTAGTCTGCGCTAAGCGTGAAGAAAAAGTACTTCCGGCCGCTGTGATCAACGATATGGTTGCAGAAAAAATTGAGCTGATCGAAGCTGAAGAAAATCGCCCAGTTAAGAAAAAAGAGAAAGATGAGCTCAAAGAAAATATCCTGCATAGCTTATTGCCGCAAGCATTTAAAAAATCGAGCTTACAGTTTGCCTTTATCGACCAAGAAAATGGTTGGGTAGTCGTTAACAGCGGCAGTTTCAATAAAGCTGAAGAGCTATTAGCATTACTTCGCAAGTCTCTGGGTACATTACCTGTCGTCCCTGCTTTTGCTAACTATGACTTAGATGTGTTTTTAACTGACTGGCTAACCAACTTTAGTACGCCTGAGGGCTTTGCAATTGGCTCAGACGCCGAGTTAGAAGAAGCAGATGACAGTGGTGCACAAGTTAAACTTAAAGGCCACGACCTTGCATGTGATGAAGTAAAATCACACTTAGAAAGTGGTAAGCGTGTCACTAAGCTTGCGCTTGATTGGCAAGAACGTCTTAAATTCATGTTACAAAATGACGGTTCAATTAAACGCTTAAGCTACTCAGATACACTCAAAGAAGAAAATGCTGATATACCAAAAGAAGATATGTTAGTAAAACTAGACGCTGATTTTATTCTTGCTTCAGAAGAAATTAAATTACTACTAGAAGAACTAACACAAGGTTTAGGCGACGTTGAAGACTTAGCCTAGAGTTTGATTTTCAAAAAAAGCGCCGAGGCGCTTTTTTCGTAATAATTAACTAAATACAGATTTCACATCATCAAGCATTTTATAATAGTCATCACTTGAGAAAATATCAGTTGATGAAATAACACCTTTATCAATATACATTTGTAAAGCAGCTGATTTATCCGACACTTGTAAAATCCCTTCCATGATCGCACCAATGCGAATAAAATCTACATAGCTTATGTTTTCAGGTCGATAATTAGGATTTGCCCAACTTTCTGACACTTCAACAAATTCATCTGTAAAATCCCATGCGCGCATAATAGCACCACCGACTTTACCACTGAGTTTTTGGATTGCATGAGCTAAAAAACTCGGATTAGCAAATACTTCAGGGTGACGCTCAGCTTCTGTTAAAATAGGCAATACACCAATATTATAAACTAATGACGCTAATGTAATCGTATCGCGATTTAATGACGTTTGCTTATTCTCTTTAAGAAAAAACTCCATTAGCGTAATTGAATGACATGCAACTTTTAAGGTTTTTTGCCATGCTTTATCCATGTAACCTTTTATTAATTCATTGTTTGAAACAAACAGTTGTTCCATTGCCATTGCTGTCGCAATATTTTTAATTTGTCTTAAACCAATGCGAGTAACGGCCTGATTGATATTAGAAACCTTAACCGAACGCCCCATAAACGCACTATTTGCAACCTTTATCATCCGCGCAGCCAAAGCGGGATCATGAGATATTACATCAGCCATTTGCGCTAAATTTACATCCGGATTATCTGCAGCTTGACGAACACGTACAGCAATCTCTGGCAAAGTTGGTAAAACCAAGGTGTCATTATTTATTCGATCGACCAAAATGGTCAGTAGTGCGTTTTCTGTTGACATAGATGTGCCATCCTTCTGTATTGGTTTTTAATATATCTAAACCATGGAATGTTTGTTTATTATAGATACAGTATTGTCTAACTTGCCGCTAAAGTTAAGAAAAAACAAAGAAATTATCTTAATTTATTTATTCTAGCGGTTTTACTCTTTCAGAAGTAACGGCGAATGATTCGGTAAGCTTGCTATTTACGCTCAAGGTTTGCTTTAATGCTGACATAACAAGTAAGCGTTAGTCTCCTTTTAGCAGAGACAAAAATTAAACACACTTTTAATGGGCAACATAATGACTCTCAATAAAATTAGCCAAGCACTTATTCTCGCCAGTAGCGTTTTTATTGGTGCATGTTCTGAGCAAGCAACAACCACACAAACAGCAGAAAAAACCAAAACAACACATGCTGATGTAACACAGTTAGTTAACGCTGAGGAAAATCGCTTAGATATCTACACTGATTTCACGCTTACCACAGACTTATCTCACCTTAGTACAAATCAACAAGCCATGGTAGCAAAGCTAATTGATGCATCTAAAATTATGGATGACCTTTTTTGGCGCCAAGCCTTTGGTGAAGATAAAGCCGTATTTTTAGCTAAAATAAACGACCCAAAAGTACAAAAATTTGCTGATATAAACTATGGCCCATGGGATCGTTTAAATGGTGACCAAGTATTTCTATCTCGCTATGAAGAAAAGAGTGCTGGTGCACAGTTTTACCCAGCAGATATGACCAAAGAAGAGCTTAATAACTCAAGCGTTACAGACAAAAATGGCCTGTACTCAATCATTAAACGTGATGAAAATGGCAAGCTATACAGCGTCGCTTACTCTATTGAGTATGCACAAGCACTTGAAAAAACAGCGTCTTTATTACGTGAAGCAAGTAAACTTGCAGATGACAAAGAATTTGCAAACTACCTCAACTTACGTGCGGATGCCCTTTTAAATGATGAATACCAAGCATCAGATTTTGCTTGGATGGACATGAAGAATAACCCGATTGATGTCGTTATCGGCCCAATTGAAACCTACGAAGACCAATTATTTGGCTCTCGCGCAGCGTTTGAGTCTTACGTATTAGTTAAAGATTTAGCATGGTCTGAGCGTCTAGCAAAATTTGCCGCATTTTTACCTGAGTTACAAAAAGATTTACCCGTTGATGCTAAATACAAGCAAGAAGTACCCGGCTCTGACGCGGACTTAAATGCCTACGACGTTGTTTACTACGCAGGCCACTCCAATGCGGGCAGTAAAACAATTGCTATCAATTTACCAAATGACGAACAAGTGCAACTAGAAAAAGGCACGCGTCGCCTGCAACTTAAAAATGCAATGCGTGCAAAATTCGACAAAATCTTAGTACCAATTGCACAGCAACTCATTGTGCCTGAGCAGCGTAAACACATTACTTTTGATGCATTTTTTGCTAATACAATGTTCCATGAAGTAGCACATGGTTTGGGCATAAAAAACACCATCACAAATAAAGGCACTGTACGCCAATCATTGCAAGAACACGCCAGCGCATTAGAAGAAGGTAAAGCCGATATACTAGGTTTGTATATGGTTGAACAGTTACTTAAAAAAGGCGAAATCACTGAAGGGACTTTAGAAGATTATTACACAACCTTTATGGCTGGCATCTTCCGCTCAGTACGCTTTGGTGCATCAAGCGCTCACGGTAAAGCCAATATGATCCGTTTTAACTTTTTCGCCCAAGAAGGTGCATTTTCTAAAAACGAGCAAGGTCTTTATAGCGTAAACATGGAAAAAATGGGCCTGGCGATGGCCAAATTATCTAGCTTAATTTTAACTCTGCAAGGTGATGGTGATTACCAAAAAGTGGACCAGCTAATTGCGACCCACGGTGATATCAAAACTGAGCTTGCTAAAGACTTAGAAAAACTCAGCCAAGCAAATATCCCGGTAGATGTAACCTTTAAACAAGGTAAAGCTGTATTAGGGTTAAACTAAACCTAGGCTTTGTAAATATAAAACCGCTGCGGCGGTTTTATATTTAACCAGAACTCAAGTTGCGCTGTTACACATACTTAAAATAAAGCATGCTGATAGTTAACACTGTGATTAACAAATAAGGGTGATCCGATACTGCTTTTCTCGCTGGCATACCTTTGGGTGAGTAATTTCTGATAAATACTGTTTACCCTGTTTTGAAATAAAAACGAAAGGCACTTTCAGCCAACGCGGTGAACCTAGTTGTTGCCAAATAGCTGGTTCAAACGTTTCTACTAACTGATAATATTTATACTTAGCAACAAGCATTACCATCATTAAAACAACCAAAATAACAAGCAACACTAAAACACCTAAAAGTGCTCTTTTAAGAGTGTAATTTGCGCATCACTATAAGGCACAGCTGAAAACTTCCCCCACACAGGCGCAGGCCACGCAACGTCTGTTTTAAAACGTGCAATGTGGTGGATATGTAGCTGTGGCACCATATTACCAAGCGCTGCAACGTTAAGTTTATCTGGATTAAATATGCTTTGAAGTAAGCGACTAAGTTTCGCTGATTCTTTCATCAGCAGAATTTGATCATCATCACTCAAATCGATACTTTCTTTTAAACCAGCCTGACGAGGCACTAAAATAAACCATGGGTATTGGCTGTCGTTCATTAGCAACACTTTGCACAATGGCCAATCAGCAACCTCTATACAATCGCGCACAAACTCTGGGGCCAAAGAAAATTCAACCGTCATTTTTATTCCTTTTAAATTAAACACAGTGCATTTTCGCTACTTTATAGCATTTAGTTGCAGTTGCCCACGCTTGGCTTTACCATCATTGCAGTTTTTATTCGAGCGAAGGTAAATACGTGTTAAAAAAAATTAAACACCTCTCATACTTGCTACCTCTAGTAGCAACAGCCATTACAGTCCAGGCCGAACCACTGACGTTAGAGCGTGTCTTTGATGACCCTAGTTTAGCAGGCAAAGCGCCCGTACAACTTAAATTCTCGCCTGACGGCAGTCGCGTTACTTACTTGCAAGGTAAGGTAGATGACTACAACCGTTACGATTTATGGGAATACAATTTAAAAGATAAATCTAATCGTGTATTAGTTGACTCTGCACAGTTATTTTCAGGCCCAGAAAACCTCTCTGATGAAGAAAAAGCACGCCGTGAACGTCAACGTATTTTTGGCAAAGGTATATTAGAATATAAATGGTCTAAAGATGGTAAAGCGCTGCTTTTCCCACTCAATGGTGATTTGTATTACTATGATTTAGCCTCAGCAAAAAGCCGCAAATTAACCGATACCGATACATTTGAAACGGACGCACGCTTTTCACCTAAAGGTAATTTTGTATCCTTTATTCGTGAACAAAACTTGTATGCGTTAAATCTTACATCTGGTAAAGAAATTCAGCTTAGCAAAGATGGCGGCGGCGTAATCAAAAACGGCATGGCTGAGTTTGTTGCGCAGGAAGAAATGAGCCGTATGACGGGTTACTGGTGGTCGGGTGATGAATCTAAAATTGCCTTTACTCGCATTGACGAAAGCCCAGTAAAAGAAGCGATCCGTAACGAAATTTACGCAGAAGAAGTTAAGTTGTTTAACCAACGCTACCCATTTACAGGGACTAACAACGTTAAAATCCAATTGGGCGTCGTATCCCTCAATGATCAAGCCGTTGATTGGATTGATTTAGGCAAAGACGAAGATATTTATATCGCCCGTGCTAATTGGCTAAAAGATGATAAAACTCTTGCTTACCAATGGCAAAATCGTTCTCAGCAAAAACTAGAACTGCGTTTTTATAACAGCGAGACCAAGAATCAAAAAGTTGCATTGACCGAGACCAGTGATACCTGGATCAACCTGCATTTTGACCTGCAATTCTTAAACGATAAAAAACATTTTGTATGGGCATCAGAGCGTAACGGCTTTAAACATTTATACTTGTACCGTACCAACGGTAAATTAGTTCGTCAAATTACAGATGGCGAATGGGTTGTAGATGGACTAAAAGGGGTTGATGAGAAAAAAGGTGTCGTGTATTTTGCAGGCAGAAAAGACACGCCGCTTGAAAGTCATTTATACAGCGTACCATTATTTAAAAAAGGTAATATTAAACGTATCACTGAACAAGGTGCATACCATAAAGTTGTACTGGCAAAAGACAACAAAACCTTTATTGATAATAGCTCGTCTGTAAAAAAACCAAACTCTGCTGCACTGCGTAAAGTAAACGGTGAGTTTATTACGTGGCTTGAAGAAAATAAGCTTGATAAAAACCACCCTCTTACACCTTACCTAGCTGACCTTGCTGAGCCAGAATACGGCACATTAAAAGCTGAAGATGGCCAAATAATGCATTATCGCTTATTCAAACCAAGTGATCTTAGCAATGGCAAAAAACACCCTGTTATTGTTAATGTGTACGGCGGTCCCCATGCACAGCGTGTTACTAATAGCTGGCGCAGTAAAAACCTGTATTTCCAATATATGGCGCAACAAGGCTATGTCATTTTTCAATTAGACAACCGAGGCTCGTACAATCGAGGTAAAAAGTTTGAAGACGCTATTTATAAAAACTTGGGTGTTGTAGAAGTGGCAGACCAAATTAAAGGCGTTGAATTTTTACGAACGCTTGATTATGTAGACCCACAACGTATTGGTATTTATGGTCACAGCTACGGCGGCTACATGGCGCTAATGACCATGTTTAAAGCCGGTGATTACTTTCAAGCAGGTGTATCGGGCGCGCCAGTAACTGATTGGGCATTATATGATACTCACTATACTGAGCGTTATTTAGGCCACCCAAACACTAATGCAAAAGGCTACACGGACAGCGCTGTATTCCCATATTCAGATGGCTTAAAAGGTCCATTAATGATTTATCACGGTATGGCTGATGACAACGTGCTGTTTACGCATGCAACAAAGTTATTTAAGCAATTACAAGATAACGAAAAGCAGTTTGAAATGATGACCTACCCAGGCTCAAAACACAGCCTTCGTGGTAAAAATGTGCAAACACATTTGCACCAAACCATTACCAGCTTCTTTAATCGTCATTTTGATGTTAAATAAAACGTATTAGTAATTTAATAACTAAAGGCTGATTGTAAAATCAGCCTTTTTTATGTTTAATAATAAACGCTATAAAACCCTTGATTCGATTAAGAAAAGAATACCTTAACTAGATTTCTACTCTTTTTTTACTACGCTTAATAGTACTCGCAATAATTGCGGCCTAACTAAGGAAGTACTATGTCGTATCTACGTCGCTTTACAATTTTTCAGCGTTTGGCTATGCTTGTCGGTGTCGTAGTCGTTGGGTTAATACTATTAAGTGTCACCAGCCTCGCTCAGCAATATAGTTCGCTCAAAACTGAGCAATATATAAAAACTAAAAATCTAGTCGAGACTGCCCATAGTATTATTGTGCATTATCACTCATTGCAGCTCAATAACTCTCTGAGCGAATCTCAAGCACAAGCTAGAGCACTAGAAACCATTGCTGCTATGCGTTATGACGACAGTAACTACTACTGGATTAATGACTTTCAACCAGCGATGGTTATGCACCCAATAAAACCACAGTTAAACGGTAAATCGCTATCTGAAACAAAAGATCCTGATGGTACGCGTCTGTTTGTTGAAATGGTTAATATTGTAAAACAACATGACAGTGGCTATGTCCCTTACAAATGGCCCAAACCAGGTAAAGATAAACCCGTTGATAAAATTGCTTATGTAAAAGGCTTTACGCCTTGGCAATGGATTATTGGATCGGGTGTGTATATCGATACAATTGATGAGTCGTTCGCTTCATTAAAAAGCCTAATGATTATTAATGCCAGCATCATTATTATATTGTTAATTAGTTTAAGTTATTTTATTGGTCGCAGCATTTTACGTCCTACGCAGCTTGCAGCCGATATGATGAAAGACATATCTCAAGGTGAAGGCGACTTAACCCAAACACTGGATGAAAGTGGC
This sequence comes from Pseudoalteromonas sp. NEC-BIFX-2020_002, assembly GCF_013002825.1. Lineage (NCBI taxonomy): Bacteria > Pseudomonadati > Pseudomonadota > Gammaproteobacteria > Alteromonadales > Pseudoalteromonadaceae > Pseudoalteromonas > Pseudoalteromonas sp. NEC-BIFX-2020_002. The sequence continues at coordinate 177,561 of NZ_JABEPJ010000008.1, read as the reverse complement.
AATGATGAAGTATCACGCCTATCTCGTTACTTCAACTTGTATACAAAAAAAATGCGCGAGTCACTCAAGCAAGTCGCTCATAATGCAAATGAAGTAAACCAGCATGCTCACACCGTAGACGATGCCAGTAAAACAAACCACTCATTTATAGAGTTACAAAACGATAGCTCAACCCAAGTTGCTACTGCAATGGAGCAAATGACCCACCAAATACATGATGTAAGCCGTAATGCGGAAGCTGCCGAGCAAGCAGCATCACAAGCCGCAAGCAACGCATCTGACGGTAAAAATGTGGTTGCTAAAACAATCCAAGCCATCGAAACTTTATCCAAAAACATTGAAACGGTCAGCCAAGTAACTGCTGATTTAGCGCAAGAAACTAACAATATTGGCTCTGTACTTGATGTGATCAGAGGAATTGCTGAACAAACCAATTTACTTGCCTTAAATGCAGCAATTGAAGCAGCTCGCGCAGGAGAGCAAGGTCGTGGCTTTGCGGTGGTTGCCGATGAAGTTCGTACTCTCGCTAGCCGCACAGGTAAAAGTACCGATGAGATTCAGGCTATGATAGCCAAACTGCAAACAGGCGCACAAGCGGCTGTTGATGCCGTGACCGCAAGTCGGCAGTTATCAACAAATACAGTGCAGCAAGCAGAAACAGCCAACATATCGCTAAGTGAGATTGAGCGTTTAGTATCAGTGATCACCGATATGAACGGCCAGATCGCTCGTGCTACTGAGCAACAATCAAGTGCTGCAGATGAGGTGAATTTACGCATTGGTGAATTATCGCAATCAACTGAACAATCTCTAGCTAACACATCGCAACTCTCTGGCGCGAGTGATAACTTAAAGCGCAGCAGTCAAGCTCTTACCGAGGTCGTTAACCGATTTAAACTTGATTAGTTCTAGGCTCTTATATGGACTCCCTCTAAATAAATAGACACAAAAAAGCCCCGTTACATTATCAAACGAGGCTTTTTTGTATAATTGTGAATATTATAGGCAATAGCGTGCGAATAAGCTACTTAAGCCCGCCGCAGTTGGTTTACCATGCTGCCAGTCACCACCTTCAACACCACTGCCAGCAATATCCATGTGAACGTATGGAATTGGCTCTGCAGAATCAGTACCGTGTTTATCAAGGCCACCAACAACAGCTAAAAATGCCATCGGGAACTGGTGCCCACGGGCTGTGACAGCTGAAGCTGCATTATTACTTGAAAGCACATCATCAGCGAGTGTACGTGGCTTGATAAAGTCATAATCTTCACGGCGACTACGCGAAACTTCTGCGCCATCAGCCCATAAATCACCACAATCAGCTAGCTTGCGCGACACATTTGCAGCACGTGCTGGTCCATTTTCAACATACGCGCTGTAAGGGCCCATCGCACGTGCAGCGTGGCCTGTTAACGTGGCGACAGTGAATAACTCAGGATTCACTTCGCCTTTAGCTAAATCTTTCATTTCACTGAGTAAATCCCCCATTGCTAGGCGGCCTTCTGCATCCGTATTACCAATACGTACACGTACACCTTCACGGCTAGTAATTATTTCATCTGGTACAAAACAATCTGAGCCAATTGAATTACGTACAACGGCCAAGTAGGCAATTACTTTTACGCCTTGAGGCTGAAAATCAGCAACTGATTTCATAAGGCCAGCAACAGAAGCTGCACCACCTTTATCACGGCTCATACCAGCCATGTAACCGCCTACTTTTAAGTCTGCACCGCCTGTATCGTAAACCAAGCCTTTACCAACAAACATCAGCGTACGAGTAACATCACCTTGCGGAATATACTCAAGTTTAACCACGCGTGGATGATGACGCTCAACGGCATAAGATGCACGCGCAACAGTACTTAACATTGGGTAATCTTTATCAATTTTTGCGATATCAGAAATCACTTCAACACTCACATTACTGCCTTTGAATAAATCAACGCAGTAGTCAGCAAAGCGCGGTGGCGCCATACGCTCAGGCTCGGTACCACATAGATCGCGAGCCGCATATTGGCCAGCGGCCATGGCATCAACAGCTTTCGCCGTTTTTTCATTTGCACCAATTAAAGTAATTTGAGTAATTGGTTCAATGTTTTGACCATGAAACTCACGCGCTTCAAGTGGTTGCCACAAGGCTTGGCAAGCACCTAAATAAGCAACTTCAAGGGCATATTGATAACGGCTTTCTTGACTTGCTTGCGGTAAATAAATAGCAGGCTGTGTGCAGCCTGATGCCTTAGCTTCATTAATCGCAAGTTTCGCTGCATCAAAATAACGGCGTACGTCGTCGTAATCACGATTAAGCGGACCCGTAGGGGCTAAAATAACGCGCTTAGAATCGATTACTAATAGGGTAACTTGTTTGCCAATGCGTGCATCTACAGCCATCTGCGCTGCAATTGACTGGCTTAATGAGCTATCAGCTAAGTGTGAGAAGTCATTACCGATAATAATTAACGCATCATGTGCTGCGTCATCAAATGTTGCTGCTGCAACTGCGTGAGGATATGCCATAAAAAAGGTCCTGTTGTCAAAAAATAGGACCTTATTATCATTTATTTAAGTACCCATTGCCAGCAAAGCGAGACAAGCTAATACACCGCTGGCAACTTGTGGTTACAGTGTAAAATAAATCATCTATTCACTACTTGCTGATTTACTCTCTGCTCGGTGCTTAGCAATTACAGACCATGCCTCAAGCATCACTAATACACTGATAATCAATACCACAACATCAAGCGTCACGAGCAACCAATTACCTTGTTGATAGTATTCACCCAGCTTTATTACACCTGCAAAAAAGGCCATCACTAATACAAAACTCATAGGGATCAATGTGTACTTAGCTGGACGGTTTGCTTTAATAAGCATCACAGAAATGACTAATAACGTTAAGCTTGCAAGAATCTGATTAGTTGATCCAAATAATGGCCAAATAATCATACCGCCACTTCCATCAGCGCCACCAGCACCAAATGCTAATAACAAGCAGCAAACGACAGCTAACAGCGTTGCAATAACGCCATTTTTTATAATCTTAATATTATAAATATCACCCCACTCCTGGATAATATAGCGCTGTAAGCGAACCCCAGAATCCATGGTTGTACCAGCAAAAAGTACAACCATAACGGCTAGTAAAGTAGACGCTATTTCGTGTGAGATACCCCAGCCACTTTCAATTAAGTTTGCGCCACCATTAACAAATGCACCTACACTGCCAGCTCCTAAGTGACTATATATTTCATGCCACTCTTCAGGGGATACAGCCAGTGCAACACCACTTACGGCGACTAACGTAATAAGTGCAAGCATACCTTCGCCAACAGCCCCTAAGTAACCCACAAAACGGGCATCTTTGTCTTTATTAAGCTGTTTAGAGCTAGTACCCGATGACACAATGCCGTGAAAGCCTGATACCGCGCCACACGCGATTGTTACAAATAACAGTGGGATTATACTGGGTGTGTCCATCGCAACTTGGGTATTAAACGCCGGCGCCGTAATGTCTGGCATAGAGATAAATACGGCTCCATATAACAGCACTAAACCTACAAGCAGTTGCATACCATTAATAAAGTCACGAGGCTGTAATAGCATCCATACAGGTAACAATGACGCAATTGCAGCATAGGCAAATAAAATTATAATCCAGTTAGCATTTGCGCTTAAACCAAATAATTCATCAGGTAATGAAATTGGCATGCTGCTGCCCAGGTAAATAGTGTAATACAAAATTCCAACACCAATAAAGCAAAGCGGTATTAGCGATACTTTTTTACGCAATAACTGGCCAATAACCAATGCCACTACAATTGCGGCCCAAGCAGGAAAAACAGCATTAGGACTACTGATAAATGATTTAGCAATCACCACCCCAAATACCGCGTTAACCATTAGTAGCACTAAAAAAACCACAATCATGAATAATGCACGCGTACGCTTACCAATCACGCTTTCAGACAATGCGCCCATTGATTTACCTTTGTTACGCGCACTTGCCCAAAGTGCGCCCATATCGTGCACACCCGCAAAGAATATTGTTCCAAAAACAACCCATAAAACCGCAGGCACCCAGCCCCAGTAAACAGCAATAGCAGGACCAACAATAGGTGCAGCACCTGCAACAGAGGTAAAGTGATGTCCCCAAAGGACGACTTTATTAGTGGGTACATAGTCCACACCATCTTCAAGTTCATGGGCTGGCGTGACAAAGCTGTCATCCATTTTGAAAATCTTCTCGGCGATAAATTTAGAATAAACAAACCAGCCAAAAAGCATCCCAACCATACCCAGCAGTACAATAACAACCGATTGCATAGCCTTCTCTCTTATAGTTAAAATTATTATTAATTAGGAAGCAACCAAACTATTGCGTATTTAAAAACAATGTTTTATCTCCCATCATCTACACTAACAATATTTAAACAACGCTGACTGTAAACCTTTAGTCTAATATGCTCAATTGCACATGCTGTTGAGGCTCACTTTTCACTCCAACACCAATGCCTAGTAACCTAACGGGTTGTTGTACACCACGTTGATAAGCTTTACTAAATAGCTCGGTAAAAATGCTGCTATCTAATTGATGGTAGGCTTGATCGGCAGAAGTTACGACAAAATTGGCAAACTTTACTTTAACACTCAGTTTACTAATTCGCTGATCTAAACCTTGCTTAGTTAAGCGCCGCGTTAACTCTTCTAACAATAACGGTAACTGCTCAAGACATTCTTGTAGATTAGTTTTGTTATATTCATATGTATGTTCCACACTTAATGATTTACGCACACGATTTGTAGATACACAGCCAATGTGAAGCCCTGCGCATTTTTGATAAAGTGAAACGCCAAAGTTCCCCACATGTTGCTGCATCCAATTAACGCCTTTAGCGCATACATCGGCGCCTGTATATAGCCCTTTTAAATTAAGCTTTTCCAGCGTAACTTTTCCCACGCCCGGTATTTTACCCAGTGGTAACTGAGCTAAAAACGCATCAACTTGATCTGGTAATACAACAAATTGGCCGTTTGGTTTATTTTCATCACTGGCAATTTTAGCAATAAATTTAATAGGAGCGATCCCAGCCGATGCAGTTAAACCCGTGGCGGCATAAATATCAGCGCGTATTTGTTGCGCCATTAAAGTCGCACTGCCATGACATGGCGTGCTGTCGGTAACATCAAGGTAAGCTTCATCTAAAGAGAGAGGTTCTATAAGGTTTGTATAACGCTGAAACACGGCACGTATTTGCTCTGAGGCATGTTTATAAACGTGCATTCGCCCTGGTACAATCACTAAGTCTGGGCATAATTGTTTGGCTCGGTAGTTTGACATAGCTGAACGTACACCATACTCACGCGCTATATAGTTTGCTGTAGAAAGCACGCCACGGCGGCTATTACCACCAATCGCTAATGGCACGTTAGCAAGCGCAGGATTGTCTCGCATTTCAACGGCAGCATAAAAGCAATCCATGTCGATATGAATAAACTTTTTCATTTCCCCAACCAAACAACTGTATAAATAAACAGTTATTATTGATTAACTTTGATCTATTAGCAAGTCATGAGGGAGATGATTCTTCTTGTGACGATTTCTTACGATTAAATAAACGGCTGCCAAACAACCAAAACGCACCTTCAAGTACAAAACCAAGGATCACCAATGCAATTGCGCCTGAGGCATTCCCCATTGCATAACACACGAAGGCTAAACAAATTACCGCCAATAGCGCTAACCATTTTATAGCTTTGTTGGTAGGTATATTCATTATTATCTCCTTTAAATTCAGCTAGACTCTTTATGTCAACGTTAGTCATTAAACTTAGCACATTTCCCTCATTATTCTAATTATCTTGAGCTACCGCCAGGCAATTGTTAACCTAGGTTTTTAGTTTTTACGGGTCATAGTCAATGCAATCATTTATAAAACAATACCCTATTCATACTCAAATTAATGTCGCCTGGGGTGAAATGGATGCCTTACAACATGTTAATAACGTCGTTTATTTTCGGTACTTCGAAACTGCCCGCATTGATTTTTTTAATCAAATAAATTTATTAGAAGATTTGCAAACCACAGGGATTGGACCTGTAATAAGTGAAAACAATGCACGGTATAAACGCCCAGTAACATTTCCTGATACAGTACTGGTTGGCGTAACCATTAGTGACATACAGGCTGATCGTTTTATGATGCATTACAGCGTATTTAGCCAACAGCAAAATGCAGTCACCACGTTAGGTTCTTCACAAGTTGTCATGTTTAACTTTAAAACGGGTAAAAAAGCGCTATTGAGTGAACCATTATTGGCCGCACTTCATACTTATTCACGAGATTAAATTAAAAATAAGGATTTATTATGCGTTATAGCCCACTAGGTCGCAGTGGTATCAATGTGTCACGGGTATGCTTAGGAAGCATGACCTGGGGCGTACAAAACACCCAAGCGGATGCGGATGAGCAGATTGCTTATGCTCTAGAGCAAGGCGTTAACTTTATCGATACGGCTGAAATGTATGCCGTACCGCCGACTCCTGATACATACGGTAAAACAGAGCAAATAATTGGCGACTGGTTATCACGTAATAAAAGTAAACGTGATGACATTGTACTGGCAACTAAAATTGCAGGTAACGGTCTTTCTTGGATCCGTGATGGCGGCGATATTACGCGCCAAGCAATCATTAATGCGGTTGATAATTCGTTACAACGCTTACAAACCGACGTAATTGACTTATACCAACTACATTGGCCAAACAGACAATCCCCCCATTTTAGTAAACAATGGCCCGGTATGATCCGCTTTAGTGACGCCAATACAGAGCAGCACACTGCCGGTATGCTCGATATTTTAGAAGGGCTCAATGACTGTGTAAAAGCAGGTAAAATCAAGCATTGTGGGCTTTCTGACGACACACCGTGGGGCATTAGTCAGTTTTTACGTTTAAGCGAAGAGCATAACCTACCGCGCATGGCCTCTATTCAAAATGAATTTAGCCTACTCCACGCAAAAGATTGGCCCTATCTAATAGAGCAATGTATTCATGAAGATATTGCATACCTACCATGGTCACCGCTGGCTGGCGGCATGCTTAGCGGTAAATACCTTAATGGCGCACGCCCAGAGGGAAGCCGCTGGACGCTAATGCAACGCAATGGCTTATTTCGTGATACCCCACAATCACAACAGGCAATAAGCCAATATGTAGAAATCGCTAAAACATATAAAATGTCAGCGGCACAATTGGCGCTAGCATGGTGCGACCAAGTGGATGGTGTATCGTCATCAATTATTGGCGCAACAACTATGGCCCAGCTAAAAGATAACATTGCTGCATTTAATATTGAACTAAGCGAACAAGCGCTTACCGATATAGGTACTGTTTTTAGACAATACCCAATGCCATTTTAAACAGCCACTAAAAAGCCCAATAAATCATTGGGCTTTTGTTATGCTAAAACCATCTCAGTCCTATACTCAAGGTAAATTTAAACGGCTAACCAGCGCTGCTCTAATAATAACTGCTGCGATAAATACAGTTGAGCTACAAACTCAGATCCCGCATTTACCACTGCGACACCTGCAGGCGTACCAGTCATTATAATATCGCCATCTTGCAAAGTCATAAACTCACTAATTTGCGCAAAAATAGCATCTGGTTTTGTGATCATCAGCTCACAATCACCTTGTTGTTGTACCTGACCATTGATGTTCAAGCTAAAACTAAATGCGGCTTTACTGTCATCTATTAGCACAAACTCACTAAATACAGCAGAACCATCAAATGCTTTAGCTCTCTCCCATGGCAGCCCTTTACTCTTTAAATGTGTTTGCACATCGCGCTTTGTTAAATCAAGTCCAATTCCAACTGCCGCAAGGCGATTATTTTGTACTAAAAAACACAGTTCGGTCTCAAAATGCAATTCATCATCGTTATGGTGGCTTTTTAAATTAGTACTAATTGCGCTATTTGGTTTTATAAAAAGTAACAGTTCAGTGGGCGTTTCATTGCCAAGCTCTGCGATATGAGCTGCAAAGTTACGTCCTACACAAACAACTTTATTCGGACTAATTGACTCAGTAGCACACAATATTGTATTCATTAAAGATGTTCCTTTATGTTAAACATTAATCAGGTCTGTTAACAACGATAAATTAATCGGCTTTAACAGTACTTGTTCTATTTCCAACTGCTTAATTTTCACAGGATCTGGCTCCATACCACTGACAATTACCCGCTGTATTTTTGGATAATGTTGTTTTATATAGCTGGCCAGATCCAAACCGCTGCCATCTGGTAAATGCATATCAAGCAGTACTTTATCAAACTGGCTATCACTTTTTAAAACCGCAAGACAATGAGCATAGCTTGATGCGATCAGCGTTTCGACTCCTAAGCTTTCCAGTAATAGTTGAGTTATTTGCGCAGCATCAGCATCATCTTCAACTAATAAAAAGCGTGCACTACTTTCACTTACTTTATGCTTTATAGCTGTTTCTTCGGGTTGATTATTATTTATAAGCTTATCTTGCAAACACTGATACAATAAAGTTGAATCTACTGGCTTACCGATCACATCATTAAAGCCTAATGCGGATAACTCACTGTGTATTCCTTTCATTGTAGCGGCAGTCAGAGCAATAATAGCTCCCTTAAAACCCATTTTCCTGAGCTCTATTGTTGCCTCTTTTCCACCCATAACTGGCATATGAATATCTAAAAATATAATGTCGAAAGGGGTGCCATTTTGTTGCGCCTTACTAACCTTATCAAGCGCTTGTTTTCCATGTTCCGCATAGTCTACTTTAGCCCCTGCGGAGGAGATCATATGGCCAACTAAAACCCGTAAATCTCTTAAATCATCAACCACTAATACTCGACCAGTAACCTGACATGGCGCGGTTTTATGCTGCATATTTGGCGTTAAATCAAGTTTAAGAAGCTCACGTTCAACTCCCTCAATATTGCCAGGATAGAGAGAAATAGTGAATTTAGAGCCATTACCAATAGCGGACTCCAAAGATATGCTTCCTTGCATTCTACTTAATAACTCAGAGCATATCGCCAAGCCTAAGCCTGCACCACCAACAGATCTAGACTCTACATCCGCAATTTGTTCAAATGGTTTAAATATTAAGGCTTGTTTTTCAGGTGCTATACCAACTCCTGAATCTTTTATACTAAAAAATAGCATTTCCCGATTATTAACCACCTCGGTCCAGGCTCTAACAACAATTTCACCCTCATCAGTGAATTTAATAGCATTATTGACAATATTAATCAGAATTTGTCTAAACCGTGTCGCATCAACATTAATAATCAACGGCAGAGGTTGCAGTGACTCAAATCGAAGAGACAACCCTTTATCCAACGCCGATACGCGCATCAAGGTAAATACATCAGCCATTAAGCTATCTAAGTTTACATTACTGCAGCTGAGTTCAAGTTTATCTGCAGCTATTTTTGATAAATCAAGCACATCATTTAACAAACTAAGTAAGTGCTTACCGTTACGATAAATCACCCCCAATTCGTTATTCGCATGCTCACTAAAGTCACTTTGCATAAGTAACTCAGTGTACCCCAAAATAGACGATAATGGCGTACGTAATTCATGGCTTAAGTGCGCTAAAAAGCGATCTTTCGAGCGGTTTTCTGCCTCTGCTTTTAATCGTTCTAAACGTTCATCTTCAACATCACGTCGAGCTAACGCGTAACGAATTGAACGTGCAAACCGGCTACTACTCATCTCATTTTTTACAAGGTAGTCAACGGCTCCGGCATCAAGTGCAGCTGAATCTAGCGCATCATCTGATTGCCCCGTTAACATGATTATTGGGCCAGCAAACCCATTTTCTACCGCTTGTTTTAATACTGTTAACCCATCTGATGCACCTAACCGGTAGTCAAGGAGGCAAATATCATGTTCGTTTTTGCTTAGTACTTCAACAGCACTCAGAGGATCACTGATCCACTCTATGTCAAACGTATGCGCACTTAACTGCTCTAGATAATCACAAGTGAGTATATAATCATCTTCATCATCTTCAACAAGCAGCAATTTGGTTGCTTTAGTTAACATAATATCTCCCTATGCTAAAAAGCCCACTTAAACATATCTAAGTAGGCTCAAACCTAAACACCTCAAAACAACATTTACGACTCTTAATCAAAGCGGTTATTTTTAAGGAGTTTGGGTGTGTCTATTATTAATCGTTAAAAGTACTCGGCAGCTCAACAAACTCTACCCAATATTTTCCTAACGTTTTCATTAATTCAACCAACCCCTCAAATGTGACAGGCTTAGTAATGTATGAAGCAGCACCTAGATCATAACCTTTTACCATATCCTCTTCTTGCTTAGATGTGGTCAAAATAACAACTGGGATCCCTTTTAAATTAGGGTTAGCCTTAATTGCTTGTAAAGCTTCTCTACCATCCATACGAGGCATATTCAGGTCTAATAAAATTAAGCCCGGTCGTGGTGACGACTCTTTGCTTTCAAACTTTCCTCTGCGCTCAAGGTACTCTAAAAGCTCAACGCCATCTTCAACAAAGTATAGCTCGTTAAGTACGCGGCTTTCGGCTAATGCATCCTGTGCTAGTAAACGATCATCTTCATCGTCATCAGCCATTAATATCGTAATTGGTTTTACTTTAGTGAATGGCATTTACGCCTCTCCTTGCAGTGTGAAAAGCTCACTTTCCACAGGTAATTTTATGACGAAGGTTGCACCCTCGCCGCTTTCGCTTTTTGCAGTTATTGTGCCACCATGGCGCTCAACTATACGTCGACACACAGATAAACCAATACCAGTGCCTTTGTATTGCGATCGCCCGTGAAGACGCTGAAACGGCACAAAAATCTTATCTGTATATTCGGGATCAAAGCCAATGCCGTTATCTGAAACCCTAATAATTTGCCACGATAACTCAGTATTATGGTCATCGCTAAATTCACTATAATGCTCATGTTCAATAGTGATTACAGGCGCTTCATTTGGCCGCCTAAATTTAACTGCATTAGATATTAAATTTAAAAACAACTGCTGCATTTGACTTGGATCAGCCTTAATAATGGGCATTTCAGCTACGCTAACTTGTGCATCACTTTCTTTTATCGCAATTTCTAAATCACTTAATATCTCAGTCATCACAATGTTTAAGTCAGTGTCTGTAAAGTCCTTACCACGTGTTGTTACACGTGAAAACTCTAGCAAATCGTTGATTAGATTTGACATACGCTGCGCCGCATTTTTCATTCTGCCAATGTAATCAATGCCTTTTTCACCTAACTCGTCTTTATACATTGTTTCCAAGCGGTCGCTGAATGCCTGAATTTTTCGCAGGGGTTCTTGCAAATCATGACTTGCCACAAATGCAAAGTCTTCAAGCTCTCGATTACTGCGACTCAACTCATCTGAGTACAACGTAAGCTCTTGCGTGCGCTCGTTAACTTTGTTTGCGAGCGTTTCATTTTGATGTTCAAGTTTTAAGCGATACCTAGCTTCATTTCGCAAATTTAACCGCGTCAAAATAAACATGCCGATAATTAACAAAGCACTCGTAATCGCTGTAATCGCAAACGTTATTTTTGCTTCATTTTTAATTTGCCTTAACTTTGCAAATAAATGCGCTTTAAAAATAATTTCACGATCTTGAATTTTTGTTACAAGCGCTCTAATTTCTTTATAAAGTTCTCGGCCCCTATCAGTATTAAGTATACCTAATGCACGGCGCTCCTTATCATCTTGAGCCAAGTTAACAGTAAGCTTTAGCTCGTTAATTTTAGCGTCAACCAATAAAAATAATTCAGCTATATGCTGAGCTTGCTCATCAATTTCTGATCGCAATGACTTCAAATGCTCAGTTTGTGACTCTAACTGAGTGATCGCATCAAAATAAGGAAGCAAGTAATCTTCTTTCTCTGTCAGTAAGTAACCCCTCTGACCGGATTCAGCTTGCACAACGGATAAATGAAGCTGTTCTATTGCAGCTGTCAATGAGTTTGTGTTATCTAAACTGCCTTGTGTTTTAGTTAAACTTTGAATTGTGTTCAATGCTAAAAAAGCATTACCTACAATAATACAGAGCACAACGGCGATAAAACTTGCCCATACTATGTTTGTTTTTCCTTGCTGTTTCTTCACGCGTAGTTATTTCCTATATGCTTTATTGCGTATCACTAATTTTTTGCAAGCTATCACTGCATTGCTGACAATTACTGATGATTTTATCTAGTGCAGCAATTGCCTTATCTTTAGGCATGTCATTTTCTAGCACAAGCTTTATCAGTTCTGCATTCATTGATATACGATTAAGTGGTGCACGCGCATCATGAACTAATTTATTTAAAGGTTCTTTATCACTCATATTGCCCTCTATGATTACCTTGTTTACTTGTATTCACCTATGCCGCCGTAAGCATTTAGCCGGTTATAAAGTGTTTTAGTACTGATCCCTAGCATTTGAGCCGCCAAAGTCTTATTGCCTTGTACTTTATCTAAAGTCGCGTGGATCAGTTCTTTCTCAACTTCCTCAATAGTTTGACCGGCACTAACCTGATTAGCTTGGGTTTGCTTATTTGCACGTGAAAAAGGCGATTCTAAATTACCTGGTAACGTAATTACTTTCCCTTTTGGATCGCTCATTATAAAGGCACGATGGATTGCATGGCGTAATTCTCGTACATTACCCGGCCAATCATAGCTTTCAAGCTCTTTTAACTGGCTTGCTTGCCAGTTGAAATCAGTACCATTTTCATCATTTAACTGATCTAAAAAAGCTTTAGCAAGTAGCTCTATATCTTCCTTGCGCTCGCGCAATGCAGGAATATCGATAGGGAACACAGCCAACCTGAAGTAAATATCCTCACGAATAACATTGTTTTGCGCCAAATCAGTTAACGAACGGTTGGTAGCTGATATAACACGACAATCAACAGGTAGCTCACGGTTTCCACCTACTCGTGTAACCTTTCTACTTTCTAGAACACGCAGTAAATTTGGCTGCATATCAATAGGCATTTCAGTTACTTCATCTAAAAATAAGGTTCCTGTTGCTGCTTGCTCAAACACCCCCTCTTTACGGGCGATAGCCCCTGTAAATGCCCCTTTTTCATGGCCAAACAGTTCGCTGCCTATTAGTTCTTTTGATAAAGCACCACAGTTGGTTGCCACAAGCGGCCCCTCACATTGGCTGGCATTATGGATAGCCTGAGCGACTACCTCTTTACCTGCACCACTTTCTCCCATTAACATCACATTTGCGCTTGTATTCGCAACGCGTTCAATCATGGTATACAAACTCTTCATCACTTCAGATTCGCCGATTAGCGTACCAAAGTGCTTTTCAATGCTCGGCTTTGCTTTTTTCTTATTTGCTTTCTTTTTAGGGTTAAGTACTCGCTCAATATCTTCGCGCTGCAAAGGCTTAACCAAATGCCCTACGTTAGGCTCACACATCTCAGCTAATTTACCTTTAACTGAAGGATGACCAGAAATTAACGTGATCTTTGGAGTTTGCCCAATACTTTTTAAGTGCTCAACCAAATGCAAACCGCTGCCATCTGGCAGCATAAAATCTAAAAAAACATGGTCAAAGGTATTATTAACAAACCATTGTTCTGCTTCTGCCAAATTGGCTGCGGTATCAATGTTATGACCTAAAAATTCAACTATATGGCATACAACATCACTAAACTCGGCGTCATCATCGACTAAAAGTATGTTTAACATTTTAAATCCCTATGATTTTTTTCCTATTCTACGCACCCTAATAAATAAATAAAAGGTTCTGACTTTCTCTTATGACATAGAATACGCACTTAACTATATATGTACGCTTAACTGATACAATTGGTTTACTTAATAAGGTATTTTTTTAAATTTAAACAAGGAACTCTATGCGCTTATTAAAAACAGCAATCCACCCGAGTATAAGTAATGCAACTTCAACGCAGTTTACTCGCTTAACGGGTCGCGCAATTGTCCTACGTGATAATACTATTTTGCTTATGTTTACTAAACGCTATGAAGATTACAGCCTACCCGGCGGCGGCATTGACGAAGGTGAAACTATTGAGCAAGGGCTTATCCGCGAGCTACAAGAAGAAACCGGCGCCCAAAATATTAAAGTACTTGGTGAGTTTGGTTTATACGAAGAATTTAGGCCTTGGTACAAAGATGACTTTGACGTTATAAACATTAAATCTTACTGTTATTTTTGCAGTATTGATGCGCAGTTAGGACAATCGCAGCTTGAGCATTACGAGCAGCAAAATGGCATGGTTGCTAAGTGGGTTGATATTCATGAGGCCATAGCCCACAACGAGCGCACACTGGCCAACAGCGATAAACAAGGGCTATCAATTATCCGCGAAACTTACTTACTAAAAGAAATTGTAAAACAACTTTAATGCTCTGAATAAAAATTAAACCTGCTAACTTGCAGGTTTAATATCCTTAGGCAGCACATAAAAACGAAACAACCCAATCAGGTTACTCATTAAAAATAAACACTCCATTAATACCGCAACAGGTGAACCCACCAATATGTTGTGACTTATCCAAAAAGCAGTACCGAGCACCATAAATAGTCGCAACAATACATCCCGCTGTCGAAATGAAGCAAATGTTTGTATCAAGGTTGCGATTAACGCCAAACCGCTCAGCCAATCTTGCCAACTTAGAGCCACGGCAACACAGCTTAATAACATAAACCCTAACATCGCCCATTGGCTACGGTTAAAAATACAGTAAAAGTATCGTGTAGCGGCAATCAGCATCAATAAAGCGGCACTCATTTTATTCAATAAGAAAAAATGAGTGGCAGTTAAAAGCACCGAACTAAACAAGCACAGTAATATAAGTTTTCGGGACTTAAATTGAAACGATGCTAAATCTAAAAGTGTGGCAACTGCAACCAAACATTGTGAAAGTATGAACATAGCGACTCCTGTAAAAACAGCAGTCTAACTAGCTTTATGTCGTTTCCCCTTAACTTAAGTTAAGGCGCTTACGAATTCTTGATAATGATATAGCCGATATCCCAATATACAGTGCGACTTCAGTTAAATTCAGTTGAGCAAGCCAATGAGGTTTTTCGTTCACTAAATAACAATACCGCTGCTCAGGTGTATTGAGCAGTAAAAATGCTTCTTTTGCTTCTTTAAAAATAAGCTGTTGAGTAATTAATTGCTGCTTTAAACATTGCCATGCAGGCTGAGTAAAAAGGCTAAGTGGCACAACAATTACTTTTGCAGATTTAATAACTTTCAATTGATAAAAAGCATCTGTATCCGTTAGCCAATTAGTAAATAGCAATGCAAACTCGTCTTTAAAATAAAACTCTTTACACTTCTGACCGCCATCAGCAGTTGCATGTAATGCCCCAAGCACACCATCAAGTAACAAATACCCATAATATTGTTTTTGCCCTTGCTGCACTAACACGTCATCACGCTCAAATTGCTTTGTCGGATAACGCCCCGCTAATTTATCAGCCAAAGCATGCGCTAATTCACGGTTACTATCGCCCAGTGGTAATATGTGTGATTGTGGCATCTATACAGACCACTTACTCATTAATACCAACGACACTTCAGCTGCGCTCACATTCACTCGAGGAATATACTTTTGCCCACACCAAAGCGGTGAAAAACCACTTTCCTTACGCTCCTCGGCTTTAGATCTAAGCGCCGTGATTGCAATACTTGCATAAGGAAATGGCGGAACATGCTCAGGTATTGAGCCGAGTTCATTCATTACACGATTACAAATGCCTCTGGCTACACGCCCTGAAAACAACGTTGTTAATGATGTAGATCCATCGCCTTGCTTTAATATTGCATCACGATGAAGTGCAGATGTTGTTGCCTCATTACACAGTAAATAAGCACTACCAACCTGCACACCACTGGCGCCTAGTAGCTTCATATTCAGTACGTCATCCGCATCAGCAATACCGCCAGCAGCAATAATAGGAACACTCACGTTAGCCACACATTCTTTAACAAGCTCTGTGGTTGTTTTATGTAAATTCAAATCCATTGATAAAAAATGCCCACGATGTCCTCCGGCTTCTAAACCTTGCGCAATAATTGCATCCGCACCATTGTTATTAAGCCAAATAGCCTCGTCGAGAGTCGTCGCGGTTGAGATTACTTTGCCCCCCCAACTCTTGATTTGTTGCACTATATTATTTGCAGGTAAACCAAAATGAAAACTCACTACTGGCGGCTTAAATGGGGCTATAACATCGACTATTTTTTGAGTTATGGGCTGTCGGGATGCCTCACTACTTAGTGCTCTTTCATCAACACCATACTCTGCAAAATAGGGAGCTAAAAGACAATGCCACTGCTGTGTTTGGATTGGCGTATAATCTGATTGCGCATGACAGAAAAAGTTAAGGTTATAAGGTTTATTAGTAATTTGTGTAAGTTGAGTTAATTGAGCTATAAGTTGCTGCTCACTTAACATCGCACATGGTAATGAGCCAAGCCCACCGGCTTCACACACGCTTGCTGCAAGCTTTGCATCTTGCACGCCGGCCATAGGCGCTTGAATAAGCGCAAGGGGAATATTAAAAAGTGACCTTATCATTAGACTCTCCTTGTAACATTTTCTGTTACGTGCATTTTTTACAGAATACAGCTACTTAATAATTTATATAAATAAAACCAAACAAAACACAAACCCCATTATTAACAAGTGGTTAAAAAGCTTATTTAGCTAAAAAATAAAGTGGCGTTAGCTTTGCAATATCTTCTGCACATGATTTGTAAGGAGATAAGTATGACTAACACAGTAACCACTATCAATCCGGCAACTGAAGAAACCATTGCTCAGTATACATTACTAACATTGGAGCAAGCACAGCAAGCCGTGGATAAAACCCACGATACCTTTTTAAAATGGCGCCAAACATCATTTTCTGAACGCGCTGATTTACTCAATAATCTTGCCAGTATATTTGAAAAAAATAAACAACAACTGGCCGAGTTAATGACTTTAGAAATGGGTAAACTCTATTCACAAGGCTTACAAGAAGTCGAGCTATGCGCTGCAATTTGTCGTTATACCGCTGAAAATGGCGCGTCGCAGTTAGCGGATGAAACACGTCAAATGCAAAATGGTAAAGCAATTATTACTTACCAACCGACCGGGGTTTTATTGGGCATTCAACCGTGGAACTTCCCACTATATCAAGTGATCCGCTACGCTGTAACTAACATAATGGCAGGTAATACTACCGTACTTAAACATGCCGGTAATGTATTTGGCATGGCTGAAAAAATCGAATCTCTCTTTATTGAAGCGGGCTTTGAAAAATACTGCTTCACTAATTTATTAATTGACGGTAAAACTGCCAGCGAGTTGATTAGCCACCCAGCTATTCGTGGCGTGACCTTTACTGGCAGTGACGGTACAGGTAAAAAAGTAGCTGAACGTGCAGGTAAATACGTTAAAAAAACGGTATTAGAACTGGGAAGTAACGATGCCTACTTAGTCCTTGATGATGCAGACTTAGCGCTTGCTGTAAAAACCTGCTTACAAGGGCGAATGGTAAATAATGGCCAAACATGTGTGGCGGCTAAGCGCTTTGTCGTTGTTGATGCCCTTTATGATGACTTTAAAAATGCCCTCAGCGAGCAACTTAAAAGCATGAAAATGGGCGACCCGATGGATAAGGAGACTAACCTTGGGCCAATGGCGCGTGAGGATTTACGCGATCAAATTCATCAGCAAGTGCAAGAATCAGTTGCAAAAGGGGCTACTGTCGTCGCAGGTGGCAACATTCCAGAGCAAACGGGTTTTTACTATCCGCCCACGCTACTTGAAAACTTATCGCCAGGTATGCCCGCATACGATGATGAACTTTTTGGCCCTGTAGCATCGTTAATTAAAGCTAAAGATAACCAAGACGCTATGCGTATCGCTAACGACTCACGTTATGGTTTAGGTGGTGGTATCTTCTCAAAAGATGAAAACAAAGCTATTGAGCTTGCCAAAAATCATTTTGAAACCGGTATGATCAATATAAACGGCTATGGTTTAGCGCAACCAAATTTACCATTTGGCGGAGTAAAAGACAGTGGTCACGGCCGTGAACACGGCGGTTTTGGCATACGAGAATTTGTAAATATTAAAACAATTATGATTAGCTAATTGATTACATCATTGCAAAGGGCCTTTATTGGCCCTTTTTTTATGCATCCATCACCTTAATGTATATACCCAAGCCACCTCACAATGCAAAATGCAGCGTTCCACAGGTGTTTAATATCAAGGCATTACTTTGCTACAATGACACACCCTTTAAAATGTAGGCACTTGGCCTTTATCTAAATGCTCCATCATTAATGCATCAACATCCTCTTCTAACTCGGTATTCTCATCAAGATTTGAATGCTGCTCAATATCTTCATAAACCAACTCAGTTAGTAACGCAAAGTGATCAGAGCCATACTTGGCCAAACGCTTAATGCGCTTGACGGTAAACCCTGTACTATGAAAAAGATGGTCCAGCGGCCAGCGCATAAAAAAGTAACTCGCATGAAATGTATTAAAAAAGCCACGCCCTTTACGTGGATCTAATAGGCCACTTACTTGCATAAATAAACGAGTACTGCGAGACCAAGCCACATCGTTTAAATCTCCAGCGACAATCACAGGGCGCGTAGCATCTTTAAGCGCTTTGGCCACCATTATCAACTCACTATCTCGCGGGCGAGAGGAATCTTCTTCTGTTGGGCTCGGCGGTGCTGGATGAATGAAGTGACCTTGTATCTCTAAACCCTCATCATTAACAAACAAAATGTGAATTGAAGGCACATCACTTTCAACAAGCTCACAAATTTGCGCCTGTTTAATTTTGTATTTACTAAATAGATGCATGCCATAGCGATTATCTTTTGGACAATCAATTGTATAAGGGTAGTCTTTTTTGAGCACACTGAGCTTTTGCTGCCACCAATCATCTGACTCAAGCGTGATCAGTAAATCGGGCTGATACTTATCAACTAACTTTAGCAATGCATCACTATTATGGTTCGACATTAATACATTGGCTGACATAATACGAATACTATGCTGCGCGTTACTTTGGGCACTTTTAACCTCATGCGCAGCGCACCATGTGTAAGGAAATATCCACCAACCTTGAACACTAACAATAATACTGTTAGCCACCGCTACTGCTGCCCACCACAAATAATCTCCACCAAAAATAAGGAGCATCGACATAACTATAACAAGGTTAAACAACGCCAAATAAAAAACCTGCAGGCGAACAAAATCACAACTTCTCACTAAGTAATGCTGGCTATAAGACATAGGTAATACAGTAAAAATAAATAAAATAGTGGTTATTATTATCTCTGCTATTAACACGTTAGTTCCTTAATTAGGTTAAATATATACCCAAGCCACCTCAAGATGTGAGCGTCGTTGGAATTAAAAGCGATTTAGGCAAGGCATTGATTGCAAGTAATAGTGGTTCTATTTTTAAAATCAATCCCTTATAAAAATAACGCAGTATAAATCGCTTTTAAACCAACCCATTGGGCGTTTCACAGGCACTTACTCTGTTGTGGTCCTTCTTAAAAGGGATTGCCATTGTTGCAAAGCAACGCCTTGATATTAAGCCCCTGTGAAACGCTGAATTCTGCATTTTGAGGTGGCTTGGGTATAAAGCCATTTTAACTAATAATATACAGTACAGGCTGTTCATTAAATTTATTAGCCTAGCAAGATCATCTGAATTAAAGATGAAGAAATATAAGAGTTTCTCTATCTATTAACATTATTTTTATCGTTTTATTTGCTGTTTTTCATCATCGGTTAACGGCTGATACCAGCGTGGATAGGACCAACCATATCCCCACCTAAATGATGTTGGTAAATAAGGACTCCCTCCCACTCGAACACCCGCTAACATAAGCTGTGCTATTGCAGGTTCGCCAACTTGAGCCACACAGTGTTGTAACTGCTGATCAGCTGTTAAACGCTGCTCATACGTGCCCCCCTGCCAATAAGCATAATCATGCTCTGTACAACAATTTAGCCATAGCTCTTTTTGCTCAAACGTACCATCAGGAAAAGCGCTGCACCCATCTGACGTAAAAGGCTTAATCTCTTCACTATGCGCGCTGTATGAGATTATAAAAAATAATAAAGTAAAAATATAACGCATAAATATTCCGTATCTTGAAAATATAAACCACCTGTTTACAAACCTAACAATCCGACGTGGGCTCGGCTCTTTTAATCGATGCCGGTACTATCATTTTATGCATTGGTTTTACAAACAACATATAAAGCTTACCTAAAAAATTATGCACATGAACCACTGTCGAAATTGAAATGAAATTACCTTGTATCTCATCCCTAAAAATAGAAACTTGCACGTCTAAATGTTTATCTGAATCACCTAAAACAACTTCTTCATCACTTAAATAAAGTAAGGTAAATATACCAACCCTATCACCAACTTTATAATCACTCTTTGGTTTACTTGAATCGAAACCACCTAAAGCACCCAGGTTTTTCAGACCAAAAAGGCCAACAACTCTATTGCGAGTTGCCATTAAAAAATTAACCCAAGCAGGTGTGGTAGCTGCATGATCTAACCACACTTGCAGTGAGCTTCTATTTTTAATATGTGAGTGAAATGAATACACATCAAAAAAATAAGCGTCATACAATACTTTTGATATTTGACTATTATCTGGCACCTGCGTTTTCACAATATCTACGGACACGACTTAACACTCCTTTACTATTAAACCTTAATCGCCAAGTAATCAAAACAATTGAATATACCTCACGAATCCCTGCATCTCTAGCTGCCACTTTCAATAATCATACCCTATAGTCTCAATATAAACAGTTGATTATCTAAACTATTAATATGCTAAAACCACCTCTAAAAAATAAAAGCGTGACAACCTTATCCTTTATTGTTTAAGATAATCGCACTTTCCTAATGGAGTTTGCGCATTAATGACTAACTAACACCTGTTGAAATTCGTTTTATTTATTTGAATTTACAGGGTTAGTGGGCGCAAAATTCGTCATATTTCGACCTATCACAGTATAAAAATACTATTTTTGCGCGCCATGCCCTGCACTATCCAGAGGCATTATGCATACATTACACGTTCACAATTTGGGTTTTCAATACCCTGATGGTCACAACCAATTCAAGCAGCTTAATTTTTCAGTCACTGAAAAGCTCACTGCAATCATCGGCGCTAATGGCAGCGGTAAATCATTATTGGCAAACATACTAGCTAATAAGATCCAACCAACAGCTGGGAGTGTTGAATTTAGCGCCAATGTGTTACTCATTTCACAGCAACAGGTAAATGAGCAGCCCAAAAGCGCAGCTTCGCAAACAATTGCACAATTACTCGCTATAGATACAAAACTGGCTGCACTTACGCGTATTGCACAAGGCAGCAGCTGTGAAGCTGACTTTAACGCTGTGAATGATGATTGGTTGTGCGAGCAACGCTACCAACAAGAACTTTTAACCCTCGGTATTGATGCACCACTAAAACACAAGCTGACTGAATTAAGCGGCGGCCAACAAAGGCGCTTACTGCTATATTGCGCATTACAAGCTGCGCCAGATTTACTTATTTTAGATGAACCAAGTAATCACCTCGATATCCCAGCAAAGCGCTGGCTAATAGCACAATTACACGCATTTAAAGGGCTGGTAATTATAGTAAGCCATGATCGGCAACTGCTTAATGAATGTGATGCAATTATTGAGCTAAATTCACAAGGTGCTCATTATATGACGGGTAATTACCAACATTTTAGCGAGCAAAAAGCGCTGCAACAAACCGCGTTAATAAAACAGATTAATCACCTTGAAAAAGATCAAAAAAAGCACCAACAGCAAACGCAGCTAAATCACGAAAAAGCCCAACAGCGCGCAGCACAAGGTAATAAAATCCGTAGCAATGCTAGTCAGCCAAAAATGATGTTGGATTTTAAAAAAAATAATGCACAAGCCAGTAAAGGTAATAGCGAACGTTTAGCAACAGCAAAACACCAAGCCATAATAGATAAACGCCAAGCGTTGAAAGAGCAACTGCCCACAAGTAGCACCATGAAGCTGCAATTTAACCTACAAACAACACATAAACGGCTGCTATTTGTTGAACAGTTAGTGCTTCCTTTTAAATCTGCATCGCCGATAACATTTAGCGTATTTAACAATGATAAGCTGCATATTAAAGGCCCAAATGGCTGTGGAAAATCAACCTTATTACATCTTATAAGTAACTCAGTTAACCCCCCGTCACGTTCGTTTTCAGGCGCAGTACAATTAAATAGCAAGATACTTTATATTGATCAACACTGTGCATTTTTAACATCATCACAAAATTTAGTTAATGCATTAGAGGTATATTGTAGTAACCTCGACATGCAGCACATGCGTCATTTACTGGCAAATATTGGTTTTAAGGGCGATGATATTTACCGCCCTATAAGTCAATTAAGCGGCGGTGAAAAAATGCAACTAGCAATGTTAATAGCAGCCCACAACGCACAAGCGTATTTACTGTTACTTGATGAGCCCGACAACCATTTAGACCTTGATAATAAGCAGTTACTCGCCAACTGCTTATCCGAGTTTAAAGGCAGCTTTATGCTGGTAAGCCACGATGAGGAGTTTATTTTGCAATGTAATGTCACGGCTGAAATCGACTTAAGCCTAGACTAACAGAACTTTTTAGGTATTTTACGTTCAAACTTATCGGATCGCTTATCACACCAATGTGGGGTTAAATTACCTCGCATTAGTTCATTATAATAATGAATAATAAGGAATAATATGAAAGTTCAGCAATTAATATTGGTGATTATCGTCACCTCTTTAGCAGGCTGTAGCACTTTTTTCAGCCAAAATACGAATCAAAAAACTCGCTCTAGCAGTTTAGTCGATTTTTTATACCCAGATGAGCAAAGCCGTCAGGCACATCTACCCAGTATGCCAACGCTGAATCTTCCTGCAACAGTAGGTATTGCGTTTATTCCAAACAAATATGATTCCGGTATACGCAGCAATGATGAAATAGCCTTACTTGAAAAAGTTAAAAACCAATTTATGCAGTATGACTATATTGACCGGATTGAAATTATTCCAAGTAGCTATTTAAAGGGAGGTCAAGGATTCACAACCCTTGAGCAAGTATCTCGCTTGTATGATGTCGACATTATGGCGCTTGTGTCGTACGACCAGGTGGCTCAAACGCTGGAAAATAATGCCGCTTTTTTATATCTCACCATCGTCGGTTTATACGTCATTCCGGGTAATGAAAATACGGTACAAACCTTTGTTGATACAGCCGTGTTTGATGTAAAAAGTAAAAAAATGTTATTTCGCGCCCCTGGTATTAATAAAGTTGACAAGCGAAGCACTGCCGTTGGTATTGATGATACTTTAAATACGCAATCTCAGCACAGTTTTAACTTAGCGGTTGATGATATGGCAGCTAATTTAGACGCAGAGCTTGGCCGTTTTAAAACACGCGTTAAAGAAGAAAAAATTGCCAAAGTAACCCACAAAAATGGCAGTAGTGGCGGAAGCATTTTTTGGCTACTCGCTTTGCTCAGTGGCGTATTTCTAATCAAGCAACGCAAATGGTTTATTTCAAATATTAAAGACTAAAGCTTTGTAACAACTAAAAAGTTATATACCCTTTAGCTTTAGAATTAATTAGGTAAAGGGTTTTCATGTTATATCGCTTACTGAGCATGGTAATAATTACACCACTGGCTTTTAATTCATTTGCCACACAAAGCCCAATTGAACGCATAACAACCACCGCATCGCGCACAGAAACATTAGCTGATCCGCTGCCTGTCGTAGTAAGCACTATCAGTGAGCAACAACTAGCCCTCATTGCCCCGACCCATATTGAGCAAGTATTAAAGCAAATAGCAGGTGCGAATATTCAGCACGGCAATGGCCAAGAATATTTACCCGCGTTACGCTCTGCGGTTTTAACTGGTGCTGGTGCCTGCGCCAGCTTACTTAGTGCTGAGGATGGCATTCCTTTACGCGCTGCTGGGTTTTGTAATATCAACGAGCTATTTGAAGCGCACACCGAAATGGCAGAGCGTATTGAGGTTTTAAAAGGCCCAGGCTCTGCGCTATATGGCTCAAACGCTGTGCATGGTGTCATTAATGTCATCACCCCTGATACCACTTACGGCGATAGTTTACTGGGTATTGATACCGGTTCGTACGGCTATAAACGCCTAAAATTACGCAGCGGTAAAGACTTTGGCACACAAGGAATAGGCTTTAATGCCAGCATCACTCGCGATAGTGGTTACCGAGATGATGAAAGTGTATATCAAGAAAAAATCAACCTTCGTTATCGCTTTGAGAGTAACGATCTGCTACTCACCTCTGGGCTTACTTACACTCATTTAGACCAGCAAACTGCTGGGTTTATTACTGGCTTTGAAAGCTACAAAGATCAAAACCTTGCACAAGCTAACCTCAACCCAGACGCATTTCGTAAAGCGCGTTCATTTCGTGCTTGGTCAAAAGCACAGTGGCAATCAAGTAATAATATCGTCACTATTACGCCCTATTTTCGTAATCAAAGTATGGACTTTTTAAAACATTTTTTACCCGGCACACCGCTTGAAAAAAATGCACAAACAGGCTTTGGTATTCAGTCTTTATGGCAGCATAACTACAATAACGACATTCGTATTCACCTTGGTTTTGATACTGAATACACCGCGGCTGATTTTTTACAAAACCAGAACGAGCCAACACAAGGATCTGCGTTCTTAGTCGCAACAGTCCCCCAAGGCAAGCATTATGATTACGATGTAAATAGCACGCTTTACGCGCCTTTTATTAGTGTTAATTGGCACGTTAAGGCGCTTACCATAAGCGCAGGCGCTCGCTTTGAACATATACGTTATGATTACGACAATAACATGCTAGCTGGCCGCACTCGTGATGATGGCACAGTATGCGAAAAAGGTGGCTGTCGTTACTCCCGTCCTGCGAGCAGCAAAAATAGCTTTAGCAATTTATCGCCTAAACTGGGGCTAAGTTATCAATTAAATAACAATCACTATATCTACGCGAACGTGTCACAAGGTTACCGCGCACCGCAAGCCGCAGAGTTATATCAATTACAACGAGATCAAGAAATAGCTGAACTAAAATCAGAAACCGCTGATAACTTAGAGCTTGGGCTAAAAGGCCACTATCAACAGTTGCATTATGTGCTTTCAGCATATGCGATGAACAAACAACACAGTATATTTCGTGACAGTGATTTTTTTACTGTGAATGACGGCAAGTCACACCATAGGGGAGTCGAGGTCGAACTTAATTACGCACTCAGTAAATCGATACAATTGGCTCTTGCTGCCACACATGCTAAACACAGTTACAGCTATAACCAAATTTTAAACGACATTAATATTAACGGGAATGATATAGACACCGCACCGCGTACCCTCGCTAACATGCAAATAAACTACCAGCCAACGGATACAACACAACTCGCTTTAGAATGGCATCATGTCAGCCGTTATTTTACTGATCCTGAAAATCGTCATGAATATACGGGTCATCATCTATTCAATTTGCGAAGTGCTTGGCAGCTAACACCACAACTAACTCTCGCAGCACGCATTACTAACCTTACCAACAAAGCTTACGCAGAACGAGCTGACTACACGAGCTTTAGTAGTGAGCGTTATTTTCCAGGAAAACCTCGCAGCTTTATGCTCTCAGCTAGTTATACGTGGTAATAACGCCATTGATGCTGCTTTTAATTCCAACGACGCTCGCATATTGTTTGGGTATTAAAAAGCGCTATTTTGAAAATTCAAAATAGCGCTTTTTAATTATTATATTCGCTCAAATGATATTGACTAACGTACCGCTAACATGATTAATCCTGGTACTATAAAGAAAGATCCTAATACATAACCCAGCGCCGCAGACTTATTATTTGCACCCACTTTAGCTAATTTTTCAGCAAGCGTAATTGGAATTTCTCTTAATACGGGTGTGCCGTAAATTAATGCCACTGCAAATACGTTAAACATGACATGCACCAAAGCAATTGTTAGCGCCACTTCAGCCATTGGACCTGTAATTGAGGTTGCAGCAAGTAATGCTGTTATTGTTGTACCAATGTTAGCACCTAGCGTAAATGGATAAATTTGACGTGTCGTGAATACACCGCTGCCGGCCAGTGGAATCATTAAACTGGTTGTTGTTGACGATGATTGCACCATGACTGTCACTGCCGCACCAGAGGTAATACCCGCGATAGGACCGCGACCAATAGCGCCATGTAATATGTTTTTAGCTTTACCAACAAGTGCTTTTTTCAGTAACTTACCCAATGCTGTTACTGCAAATAAAATCAAACCGATACCAGCCAGTACCATGGCTACACCAAGCATTTTAGTGTCTAAAAAACTAAACGCATCTTTAATCAAGCCCACTGCAGGCTTTACAAGTGGCTTGATAAAGTTATAGCTCTTTAATGACAAATCAGCATCGCCAACAAATAAGTGCGATAGACTCGCCGACATCTTTTGTAATAAACCAAACATGATTTCTAACGGTAAAAATATAGCAACCGCGAGTAAGTTAAAAAAATCATGTACTGTAGACGCTGCAAATGCACGCTGAAACTCTTCTTTAGAGCGAATATGACCAATCGATACGAGAGTGTTGGTAATCGTGGTACCAATATTTGCACCCATTACCATTGGAATTGCAATACTAAGCGGTAAACCACCTGCGACCAAACCCACAATAACCGACGTAACCGTTGAAGATGATTGCACTAATGCGGTTGCTAGTGCGCCAAGTAACAGCGCCACAAATGGGTTAGTTGCAAAAGCAAAAATTTCTTGTGCGCCCTGTGTACCGCCCGACGCTAGTTTAAAACCACCACTTACACTACCCACTGCAACAAGTACTAAATAAACTAAAAAGGCAATGGCAGCCCAATTAAGCGTTTTCATTAATAGCGTGTTCTGGTTTGATTCACTCATGTTTAAATCTCGGTTTTTGTCTTACCAATTATGGCATTTTGATGACGTTTTTGTTTCGCGACGCATTAGAACACTCAAATATTACAGAAATATTTCAGTCAGATTAACACGCAGATTAATCACGTTTAATAAACAATGAAAATACTGGATGAAATTTTACATCATCAAAAAAGCAATCAAATTCAATGGATTAAAAAACACTAAAGATAAATAGATCATACAGAGTGTTTTACATTCGTTTACAGTCAAAATAGACGCTATAACGATTATCTCAACCTCATTACAGCAATATGATTTAGCGAATCAAAATAAATATTAAATGGCGTGAATCTACAATTTTTGTTCATTACAAAACATTATGCTTATATCCAAATCCAATACACGAAAAGCAGCACTATGAATCCACAATTAAAATCGCTCAGTTTGTTTGCACTGTTCAGTATTAGCTTTGTTACAACAGCAAGTAATAGCGTGACCATAAATACATTAGTTAAACCTAATAGCCACCAGCTTAAAATTATAAAAAACGACCATTTACTTTATCATGCTAATACACAGTGGAGTGCATCCGATGTTGTACTTAACGTTAGCGTTGGACATCAAACTCAGCGCGGTAAAATAGTTATAAATCGCAATTCGGTCAGTGCTTTTAATGAGTTAGGTGAGCCGCTTTGGCAAGATGATAGGTTAGATAATAAAGTGTGTTTACCTGAGCTTTTTGCTGAGTTTATTCGCGCTAATTTAACCGAACTTAAAAAAGAGCAATCCATTACCTGTGTAGGTCCTGTTTTAAAAGCTAAAAAGCTAGCGCCTTTCAAAGTAACTTTGTTATCACAAACCCCAGAACAACTAATTGTTAATATTGGTCCAGGGTCTTTTGGTATGTGGTTTTTTATGGATAATATTGAATTGATTTTAAATAACGATGCTACTTATGTATTAGCTTATAAAGGTATTACACCAGCCCCCTCATCCCTATCGGGTAAAATGAGCTACTTAAATATGACAGCCTCTTCTAAAGTAAATTACCCGATAGCAAAAATTGAAAACACTATTTTATGGTAAAGGCTTAATGTTATTTTTGCATAGAAAGTTGGGCATACTGCTTTGGTGTCATGCCCGTCCATAACTTAAATATTCTCGAAAAATGCGCCTGATCAGCAAAACCACAAATAAAGCCAATTTCAGCTGCGCACGATGACTGTTCTAGTAAATAGTGGCTAGCGCTATTTACCCTAACTTCTTGCAATAACTTAGCAAAGCTATGGCCTTGAGCACTTAAATGTCGCTGTAACGAACGCTGTGAGAGTGCTAAATAACGTGCCACTTTATCTAACTCAATATCTAACAGACCCAGTGCGATGATTGCCTGTTTAGTGTTATCAACAATAGCCTGAGATGATGCCTGCTTTCCCTGTGCAACATGGCTCGTAACACTCGTATTTATTGATGTACTCCAGTGAATATACCAAGGCTCATCTGAATTTAATTCAGCTTGGTCACATGCTAATGCAGGATAGCTAAACATTCCTGTATTTACTGACTCGCTGCGACTTAAGTAAACAGTGTGCGCCGAGGTTTCATGCAACAATGCACATAACACACCTAAAACAACTAAGTCTTCCTCAAGGCTAGGTTGCTCTATTGCTGTGGATTTGTGCTTTACCTGTACACAGTTTTCAAAAAATTCGAATTCAACAAAATGCTGGCTATGAACATAACGCTCCAGCCGCTGCCACTTCTTTAAAAGCAGCAACGGGTCCTTATCATGCAGTAGCGCTTGCCCTATGGGCGAATCTACAAATTTAGTCACCCCTGCGCCTATCTTTAATAACGCAGCAAGCCCATACTGCTCACTCACTGCATTTATAAACGCCCGCTTAGTCGCTAAGGGGATATGTGCATTGGATTGTAGTGGTGGGTGCTCATTCGCTTTTTCCAATAATATATCCAACCCAGCACATAAAATATTAAGCATGGCTTTGCTAGCAAACGCGTTTGAATTACTTTTTTCATTAATGAGCATTGCCACCATACTTAATCGTTCCCTATTTGATATAAACTTAATCGCTCTGTAATTTAGGGCTAATCAGCTTTTCTATTTTCTTTCCTATTATAGGAAGTTTCATTAACCAATTTGGTGCTATTTTTATGACGCTTACAACACTGAAAAACCAAACCAACTTACCAATAAAAACAGTGCTTATAATGGTAGGTACACCTAAACCACTTAAAAAACTCAGTACCACCATCAATCGTGGCGGAGTGGGCAATAACGACATAGCTGCCAATGCAATAAAGCCATACTCTTTTATATAACCTTGCAATTCCACCCACCGTGAATACATTTTGCTATCTTGCGTTGGAACAATTAATTGTAAGTAACTATCTAAAACTGTTACTAAAAACAGTAAAATGCACGCCCCAACTGCAGCAGCACTGGCAAACGCCAGTGCTGTCAACGCCGCCTTTTTAGGTTGTAGCCATGCCAGTAATATAACGGATGTTTGCGTCGGTAATGCAGGTATAAAAAAATCACCTACGGAGACAAATGCCAATGTAGGGATCGCATTAGGCTTAGCACCATTTTTACCTATCCATGCTATAACTCGTCTTGAAACGGACTGCTGCTTTTTCATGTTCGTCCCTTTTATAGCTTAATCATAACGTTTTCGATCAAATTAGGAAATAAAGCCCGTACTTTCATTAATATACGCACCTTACCAACATGAATCTCTTTTTGGCCCTTTGCTGCACCTTTTATGATTTCGCGCGCTGCTTGTGCAGGACTTATTTTTCCTCGGCCATAGCCATTTGTCATGTCAGTTTCAACCATAGGCAGTATTGCTTCACACACGGTTATACCGCTTTTATGGCGTGTAACTTGACCATTAAATGATTTACAAAACGCTCGAATACCGGCTTTGTTCGCACAATATATTGGCGAACTTTGCTTAGGCGATACAGCCAAGCCAGTTGTAATAAATACCCACGTACCCGCCACTTTCTGCACGTTTGAAAATAATAAACGAGTTAATAAAATGGGCGCGGTAAAATTAATCATGGTTTCGTTTTCAATACTAATAAGTTCGTTATTAGCCGTAAATAAATCTCTTTTTTGCTGCACTGCGGCATTATGGATCACAACATCAAACGACCTATTAATAATAGAAGACGCTAAGTTTTCTATGCTTTTAACACTCATTAGATTACATACTAGCCACTGCACATCAGGAAGTTCTAGGTTACTTTTAGCCACACTGTTTTCATTACTACCCGTTGCATAAACGCTGTAACCCGCCGCTAAATACTGCTTAACTAAAGCTCGACCAATGCCTCTCGTTCCGCCGGTGATCAATACGGTTTTATTCATTACCGTACTCCTTAAAAATAGAAAGGTCGACGGGATTATCAAAAATTGATCGGCCTAAATACTCCACATATTTACCGCGCAAATTACGATCCCTAGGCTCAAGCAAGCCCTCTATTTTAACAAGTGCAGGGACATCGCCTTGAAAATAATAGTTGGTTGAGCCAAATAACATACGCCAAAACCAGCTATTGGGAGTCACACTCACTACACGGTAAGATCCTTGTTTTTGCATACGAAGGCTAACCCCCGTATGTGCTTGGACTTTTAGTA
Source organism: Pseudoalteromonas sp. NEC-BIFX-2020_002 (assembly GCF_013002825.1). Lineage (NCBI taxonomy): Bacteria > Pseudomonadati > Pseudomonadota > Gammaproteobacteria > Alteromonadales > Pseudoalteromonadaceae > Pseudoalteromonas > Pseudoalteromonas sp. NEC-BIFX-2020_002. Next base: position 146,828 of record NZ_JABEPJ010000008.1, on the reverse strand, counting down.
CAGCATAATCAAATGACACAACTTCCCCCGCTAAAAGCGGCGTCCAATGATGTGTAATTTCAAATAATATACTCAGTAAAGTGCATGGTCGGCGTGTAAAAGTTAGTTGCTTGATGTTTTGTTGATAGTTCGTTTTTTTGCTGTTTAGCACATTGGTGCTGCTATCGTGATTAATGTCTAAACTAGCCGATTCATCAAGGTGTGGTTGATGCATTGTAGCCTGTAGCAATCCTGCTTCAGGGCTCCAAAGTACTGTTTCCATGGCAATATAAGGTGACTTTTCACATGGTAACGTATTCCCCTGCCACACTCGTTTAGCTTCAAATAAGCCATCTTTGCGCAACTGCATTGAGATCTCATATTCAAATGTAACTCGTGTGCTTTGGTGTTTAAGATTAAACACCTTTGCCGTGGTAGAAAGAGCTTGGGGCTGATTTGCTAAATTCAAAATAACGTCTCACTTTATCAATAGGTAAATACATAAAATATATGCAGTCACATTACCTGTTGAGCTAACGTTATTATTGAATATTTACGCCACATTTATCACAATTGTGAAGCTATACCCAAACTGAGGTGGTTTGGGTATAAGTAGCCTTTAAGTTATCTGCCATTTATTATTTTAAACCCATATTATTGCCAAGCAGTTCTTTATATTTAGGCGCTAACTGTACTTTTTGTTCGGGGTATTTTTCCAATAACTCAATTAGCAATAACTTGGCCTCTTCAGGCTGGCCTTTAGCAAGAAACATATCAACCTGCTTTAACGTAACAGCAAAGTCATTCGCAGGTGCTTGCTTTTTCATGCTACGACTACGCAGTAACTCTGTTTGCACTTCAAGCTTTAGCTCATCAGCCATTGGTTCTGCGAGTAACGAGGTTGGGGCTGCACGCTCACTTCGCTTAATGACTGGCGTTGAATTAATGTTCGCGTCAGATTCCACAGCAGGTAAGTCATTTACAGAGGTAAATTGATCTGTATTTTGCCAATACAGCAAACTAACTAACATTAACGATGCTGCTGTTGATAGCTGCCCATACCACGTTTGATAAAAGCGTTTTGATTTTACTTTGGGCTGCACTGCATTCACTGCGTTTTGCAATATTTGTTGATCCAGCGCTGAACTTGGTTGCTCTGTTGCACCATCACGATAAAGCGAAGCAATGTTATTACTAGTGAATTTATCAGTCATCTATTCCCCCCATTTTATGCATGATGCACTGTTTTAGTTTGGCCAATCCATAACGTATCCTACTTTTAATATTATGAGCGGACTCCCCTACCAACTCAGCAATTTCATCTAATGTAAAACTTGCTTCATGCTTTAATAAAAAGGCCTCTTTTTGCTGGCGTGGTAATTGAGCTAAGCATGCTTTTAAGTAATGTGCTTGTTGCGATAAATAAAGCGCTTCATCATGCTCACGCTGAATACTTGCATGCTCACTCGACACACATTCACTTGGGGTATACTCCAAACTACTCCCTGATTTATCATCAATATTGTGGTCATCATTCGCAGCTATTACTTTATTGTAGGTGGCACTACGGCGGTAATAATCGACAAGCTCATTATGGGCGATCCGATACAACCAAGTCGTAAACTTTGCGCTGACTTGATAATTTGAACGCGCTTTAATCAGTTTATTCCACACCTCTTGAAAGAGCTCTTCGGCTAGCGCTACCGATGAGCACTGACGAACAAAATAGCGATAAAGGCTGCTTTTGTGCCGTGTGTACAAAAGTGTAAATGCTTGCACATCACCTTGGCCATATTTAAGCATTAGCGTTTCATCTGCTACGTTTTTCTCGTCTTTCATGGCGCCCCTTTATGAATGGCTGATTTTTATATATTAGCCTCTTACATTAGGGCGTGTTGACCTTTCGTGATTAATTTTACAGCAGTATGTTTGGTATTTAGGCAAGGCAGCGCCTATGCAGTGTGGTTGTTCCCCATAAATAGGCGATAACGCAGTATAAATGCCAAACATGCGCTGCCCAAAGGGTTCTTCCTAGGGGCGATTGACTCTTTGTTGCTCGGTTTTGACTTAGCCCGCTAGGCTACAAACCTCGCGCCGCGATTAAATCGCCCCTAGATTGAACAAATTTCAATCCACAAAGGTCAACACGCCCTAGTACTTTATATTTTAGTGAAGGACATCAGCAGTTTTTACCAGCTGAATAAACTCACTACGATAGCCAAACGGGTCATTCCCCTTATTTTTTATCGCTAATTTAGCGCAATCTTCATAGTGCCAGTCGCTGGTGTATTTTGCACCTTTAAGTAACTGAGCAAACCCAGCAACCGCAGTCGCAAATTTAAAATCTGTACTTGTATCTAACCAGTCACTATCGTTTTTTGGCATAAATACTGGAGTGCTGATTAATTCACTGCGCTCACTATTTGGTTGTTTATAACGCACTTTAACAAACGCAAGCTCTTGGCTATCGTTGCTTTTGTGCTGTGTGGTTTTATAACGTAAGTCATCAATACGTTTATTAGGCGAGTTTGCTAGTGTAATTTCATAAAGGGCTGTTACCGTGTGCCCCGCGCCAAGCTCTGCTGCATCAACTTTATCGTTATTAAAGTCTTCCGTTGCAAGTAGCCTATTTTGGTAGCCAATCAAGCGATATTCAGCCACCTGCTGCGGGTTAAATTCCACCTGAATTTTTACGTCTTTGGCAATAATTTGCATCGTACTACTTAGCTCATCAACCAGTACTTTACGTGCCTCGTTGATGTTATCAATGTAAGCATGTTGTCCATTGCCAATGTTGGCTAATTGTTCCATCAAACCATCGTTATAGTTGCCTTGACCAAAACCCAGCGTAGTTAACGCAATCCCTGTTTTACGTTTGTCGGCCACCAGCGCTTTAAGCGCCTCGGTCGATTGTAAGCCGACGTTAAAATCGCCATCGGTGGCTAAAATCACTCGGTTCACACCTTCTTTTTTAAAGTTTTGCTGTGCTATTTGATACGCAAGCTCAATGCCTTGCTCACCATTGGTTGAGCCTCCCGCAGCTAATTGTTTTAGCGCGGTGGTTATTGCCTGATGATCATTACCTTTAGTGGCAGGCAACACAACACCAGCTGCGCCGGCATATACAACGATTGCCACGGAGTCATTTTCATCGAGTTGTTTAGTCAACATGGCTAAACTGGTTTTTAATAAAGGCAGTTTGTCTGGCGTATTCATTGAACCCGATACATCCAATAAAAAAACCAAATTAGCAGCTTTTAAATCTGCTTTTTCAATTTCAAATCCTTTAATACCAATTTTTACAAGCTGCCTACGTTCATCCCACGGTGCAATACCCAGTTCAGTATGCACGTTAAAGGGCGTGTCTATACTTGTAGGCGCGCTGTAATCGTAGCTAAAATAATTAATAAACGCTTCTTCTCGCACTGCATCAACTGGTGGTAACTTGCCTGCATTTAGTATACGACGAACATTACTGTAACTGCCTGTATCCACATCCACCGAAAAAGTAGAAACAGGCTCAATAGCAGCCTGTTTAACGGGGTTTTGTTGTGACTTTATGTATTTTTCACGATCTTGCTCTGTCGAAAATACAATATGATTACTTGGATCAGGGCGTTTTTCTATCATAACGTTTGAAAGCATTAACCCTTGTGGCTGCGCGGCATAACTAACAGGAGCCAGACGTCGCCTTGCTTGCACATCTGCTTGTATTGCATCATTGACTCGTGCATTAGTTTCTTGTTTGCTTTGAATTATTACAATTGCCTCAGACTGCTGTTTTTTCTCATCATTTGCCTTTTCGCTCATTTTATTTGAGCTTTGGTTACAGGCCGTTAGCCCTAACAAAACACTAAAGCTAATTGTTGCTAAACGATAGTTACATTTTATACCATTAATTTTTTTTGAAGAGTTGTTCATAGAGTCACCTTGTTTAATACACTGCTACTAATGCTATTAACGGATGACCTTTGGAAGTGGGGTTAAATTTTTAACTAATAAATTAAATAATATTTTATTCCTCCAAATTTATTACTTTCACCTCATTTATTACCAAGTTCTCTGACGATTAGTTACCATAGGGCTACGTTTTTCATAATTGATGATGTTAGTTTTGTATTCCACTCCAGCTAATCGCACTTTATTTTCTTCTGCTATTTTAATTCTCGGTATTTTTTTTATTGCCGCCAATTTACGCGCACCTGTCACAGGAATTGCACCGGTACTTGATCAAATCATTTTGGCGTTTAGCTTAACGCCAACACAAGCCGGTATGCTCACCACGTTACCTTTAATTGCATTCGCTTTAGCCAGCCCAATGGCAGCAAGCTTAGCCAAAAAGCAAGGGCTTGAAATCTCTCTTTTTATTGCGCTTTTACTTATTGGTGCAGGCCTTAGCTCTCGATTAATTGACTCTGCTTCCGCTCTTTACTTCGGCACAGCGATTATTGGAGTGGGTATAGCCATTGGCAATGTACTCTTACCAAGCTTAATTAAACGTGATTTTCCTCATAAAGTCGCTGTGATGACCTCTTCTTACGTGCTTGCCATGGGTATTTTTGGTGGCAGTTATTCAGCATTAATTATCCCTTTGGCCGACTACAAAAATATGGGCTGGCAACTGGCGCTAGCCTGCTATGGCTTACTCACGATTGTAAGTCTTGTCATTTGGTTGCCGCAATTAAAGCTACATACAAAACCTGATAAAGCACTACTCAATAATACCAACAGCATAAAAGTATGGCGTCAGCCGCTGGCGTGGCAAATTACTTTACTACTCGGGTTAAATTCGTTTTTTACTTACATAATGATTGGTTGGTTACCCAGTATTTTAATTGAAGGTGGCCACTGTGCACAGCAAGCTGGGGCACTCCAAGGGAGCTTTCAGGTAGCATCAGCGATACCAGGCATCATACTAATTCCTTTATTGGCCAAATTAAAAGATCAACGCTTACTTACCTGTATATTGGCATTATTAGCAGCTTGCTGCTCACTGGGGCTACTATACTTGCCTGAGTTTGCATCTATTTGGTCAATCACATTAGGGTTTTGCTCTGGGGCATGCTTTATTTTGGGGCTGTCGTTTATAAGTTTACGCACGCATGATTCTCGCCAAGCGACTTCGCTCTCAGGTATGGCGCAATGTTTTGGTTACTTACTTGCCGCATCAGGGCCTATTTTAGCTGGCTCGTTACATAGCCACTTTGGTAGCTGGTCAACCACGTTGTGGTTATGCGCGCTCGCCAGCGGCTTATGTGCCATATTTGGCTACTTCGGTGGACGTAATGTCACCATGCCAAATAACGTTTAAACCATTGTAGTACACTAAAATGAGTGGGCGATTTTACAGCATGCTTTTGCGCCCACTTTTTATTAATAGCCTCACGCTGCTCACGGCGCACTTGCGCCAAGTTAGCTTTAGCGGCAAAGCTTAGTCGCTGCTGATCACTTAATTCGTTATCAAAGTTGATCTGCGATTTTTTTACTGCTCGGCTACTTTTCACTGATGAACACATATTATTATCTCCAAATAACTCGCATTACTTATATAGAAGACATGGCGTGATGTGTTTTTATTTCAAGCATCATTAAAATAACGATTTGATAATGAGCAAAACAGTCTCAGCTCTTTTAGCGCTGTGTGATTTAGTGTTACTTAATACTTGAATTCAAGCAACAAAAGCTTTAACGATTTTTATATTGTGTTTTGCAATGGCTTCGCATAATGGCGGGATCGCGTAACTTAAGATGCTTTGTTGTTCGCCCTGCATGGCGTTTACGCCATACTTTAAACGAACCCGCAGATACATTGCTGCGCATAAAGCCAACTAACTGGGAGTGATTTAAACTATATAGGTTTTCTATCGCTTCAAATGGCGTGCGATCTTCCCACGCCATTTCAATAATTCGAGATTTTTGACTATCACTGAACTGCATATTGCACCTAAATTGATTTTATACGCAGTAGCGTCAATTTCGGTGCAATAAAGTGCTAAAGAAATACGAACGCCTTACGTATTATTTGCTTGGTACAGATTAGCTTGCTTTATACTAGCAAAATCATTGAATCGCACACCGTGATGCTTCATTACTTCAAGGATTTTTTTGCTGATCATTTGGCGTAAATAAAACGGCTGATTAGGCACAAAGTGATGAATAGTATGGGTATGACCAAAGTTAAAACAAAACAGGTTAAATGGCATAAACACACGACTAGTTAACACATGTGTTTGTTCAAGCATGTTATTCACTCCCCCGTAGTAATGCATTGATGAGGTAACAAAGTTAAGTGAGCTTGAGCGAATAATGTTAGGCACGATTAATACCACCATTAAAAACTCAAACACAGCCATAATATCCAAAAGCCACACCGGTGAACTTTGTTCAAGCGGCATAAATACGTTAACCCCATGAAACACAATCACACTGTATAAAATAGCAAAATACACCGTTGTGACAGGAAAACCTGCATTAAATACGTTTAAGAAACTAAAGCCTTTGATTTCTTTACTAAAGCGCTTAGCGTTAATTAATAATCCAAGTAACCCATCAACAATCACTAATACGCGTAAGAATGGGTTTTTAATACCATTACCGACTAAACGCTCTTCGAGGTCTTGCTCTGTGCCGGACACCTTATGATGATGTAAGTGCATTTTACGGCGATACCACGGGTTAACCGTATTAGGTCGCATAAGCCATACTGTCAGCATCATAAAATTATGCATAAATGGCTGATTACTAAAATATTGCTTATGAATAAGGTCGTGTTCTAGCTCATGCGAAATCGACGCGGCAATAGCAGCTAAAATAATACACAACCACGCAGGGATGATTGCAAAGTAATATAAAGTCCCCACACCAATAAATGCACTAAGCGATAAGAGCAAAATAATTAACCCTAAGGTATTTTGGTGGGTTAACAGTGGGTGTTTTTGACGAAGCCGTGCTTCTTCACTTTTAATAGCCTTAACAATGGCTTGAATGTTTTCCTTGGCACTTAACGTGGTCATAAATAGCAACTGAGAATCAAAGTTGCACAGATGATACCCGAATCAAGATAAACCTTCCATAGTGATCAGCGGATACGTACCCCCGCCCCTGATGAAATAAGCACTGCACTTAAAAGTATTAATAGCTCAGCAAAATATGAAGAGCAGCTATTTAATCCGATGTATTAATGCCTAAAAGCAAAAAGTAAGAAACAACCCATTTTGCGCTTCAAATGGGTTGTTTTTGAAATCAAGTTATCTTGCTTTAGTAATTAAAACTTCCAACCAACAACTAATAATAAGTCTTTTACTTTATGTTCATATGAATGAGTGGCAACACCAAGGTCAGTTACCTCTGCTTTGTCTTTCGCTTTAAATAGTGAATACTCTAAACCTACATACAAATTTTTTGTTAATTTGTAATCAAACCCCAGTGAAGCATATGGAGCGTTACCACTTTTGCCAATATCATAATGCGATGAAGGATGAGAAAGTTTTAAAGGGGTGCTCCCAGTATAATTCCAATGAGCAAGACCAAACCGCCCGTTAACTGAAAAATCATCAAATAATTCAAGCTCGCCTTTGACACCAAATCGTATCGATTCTATATCTATTGGAATCTCAACCTCGAAACGGTGCTCTAAAAAACCATTTTGCTCAGGCATAATTACTGTAGCGATATTATCACTACTACCATGCTTATGTTTCGATAATTCAACGGTTAAGTAATCTGTAAAATTTAAACCTACCCTAAAACCGGTAGAATTCGTATTTTGCTTGGATGAGTAATGCTTTTTAGCGCTTTCTGATTCCGTTAAAGAGTAAATATCGTTACTCGATTTACCAATTAAAACTTCTGTTATTATTTTTGTTTCTGCGTGAGAGAATAAAGGAAGTACACAAAGAGCTCCTCCTATTATAATTTTTTTCATTTAAGTCTCAAAGTTAATGTAATTGTTAAATATAATAAACACTTAACATAAAAAAAACCAGACTACCGGACAATTTAGTTCCGATTAATAAAACAGCATTACTTTACTTGTGACATAATTCAATTACCTAGTACAGCCCCGCGTCAAGATTGGATTCTGGTTTTTGTAACTAAAAAAACGTTACACTTTAAATAAAAAGTAATATTTAAATTCAAGTACTTGAATAATGAAATAACTATTTTTAGTAAACTTATTATTGAGGTTTCAGGTTATTAATTCAGGTTTTCTGCCAGCATTGCTAACTTTTCTATACCGTGATCTGGCATCCACCTTTTAAACTCAACAAAACCATGTTTTTTATACAGCTTAATAGCAGGCCCATTCAGCACGGCAGTTTCAACGACTGCGGTTGTTATGTTGGTTGGCGCTACAAAGCTGTTTAACACATAGTCTATTAATTTATCTGCGATACCCTTTCTAAAGTGATCGGGGTCTACCGTTAAACTATTTATTTCTAACTGCTTACTCGTTATCGCTAGTTCAATTACACCCGCAAGGCACTCTTCTGCAAAATAACCATAAAAAACTGTTGTCGAATTTTTTATATTATTAACGGTGCGAGATAATGGAGGAAAGTTAAGCGACCCGATTAGCTGCGCTTCAATTGTATAAGAACGTTGAAAAATAGTATAAATTTGCTTTGCCACTGCATCATTGGCGCTATCTAACTTTGCAATCATTTACTTAAATCCCTATTGCCACTTACTTTAGTTAAATACAACAATCCATTCACGTGTTTTAAATTCTTAACTGTGGTTGTGCCTATGTACAATCCATTCAAACTTGTATTCTAGCGCTTAGATGACTGTTTATCATAAATAAAGCAACGTTTATAACATTAGGTTCAAGACGCTTCAATACTAGATACACCACCTATAACTATTTACTACATGACTCTTCGGTTTTTAATTTTGCAATAATACCGAAATAAACACATACCAAAACCATAACGAAACACCAAACTATACCAAAGTAAAATTTGACGGGGTTGCTACTTGCTGTGATTGTAATTTCACGCCCCATAGAGTTGTAAGAAAGCGCACCAACAACTAATAAATTATATAAAAGAAAACTAAAAGCTAAACCAAAAATGCGCGCTATAAGACGTGACTTTTTATCGACCGTTTTCATTTAATGTACCAATAACAAGCCACCTCAAGATGCGTTTTGGGTATAATCCCCCATTATAAAACCAACGTAAAACTAGCCCCCAAACCAACTTCAGACTCGACCTTTATCCGTCCTTTATGACGATGGATTATTTGTTGGCTCAACGCCAACCCAATTCCTGAGCCTTTTGTTTTGGTGGTGAAAAAGGGGATAAAAATTTTCTCTAATGCACTTGATTCTATGCCATCGCCATTATCGTTAATTTTAATCTCACTTTTGCCATAGCGATTAATTTTTGCCGAAATCGATATTGTTTTTTCAGGCTTACAACTCAGCTTTAGGGCCTCTACTGCGTTACTTAGCAGGTTAATAAGCACTTGCTCTAACATTTTTTTATCAACCGAGATACTAAGCTGCTTAGGTTCAATTTCAAAGTTGCATGTAATATCACAGTCGAATAACTGAGCATTAATCAAAGGCTGCAAATCGTCAAAAAGGTCCTGAACCAATATTGGCTGTAAATCTAAATGCGGTACATGGGTCAACTTCCGGTAGTCTTCCACAAAACCCAACAAAGATTGGCTACGAATACCAATCGCATTAAGGCTTTGTAGATAGTCATCTACTAAATCTTTATCTGCCAATTCATGGACGAGCTGCTGCTCAGTGATAGTGACAAGCGTGTTTGCTAATGAATGTATTGGTGCAACTGAATTACCTATTTCATGAATAAGAACGCGAATCAGCTTTTGCCAAGCGTCTATTTGGGTACTTTCTATTTGTTGAGAAATGGCCGTAAACAGCCATAATTCATATTGGTTATTATGATAGGTAAAGGCAAGGTATTTAAACAACATATCATTTGCAACACTCTCTCCCTGCTTTGCCAGCTCGAGGACAGGCAGTGATGCCATAAGTTCGTTGACCGTGTTGGTATTACGAATGTCCAATGCTTGCTTTGCACTATTATTACACACCACTATATCGCGCTGATTTTTAGTGAGGATAACACCTGCATCAACGTGTTGCAGCATGGTCTCAAAAAGCGCGACTTGTTCGGCTTGTTGGAATTTATCGGCTTGAACACGCTGAATCAGATCGTTGCAAATTGCTTGCTCTTTGGCGCCCAGTGTATGCTCTGCACTCAGTCTAAAACTGCTATCTTTATATTTAAGCGCATTGATAACTTCATTAAATTGCGCCTGTTGTTTATAAAATATTTTTAAGGTCAAGCCCACACAAATTAACGCAGCCATTAAGGAGATGGTACTGAGTAATATTGCATGACTAAAAAACACACCATACAAACCTAAGCAACTGAATATTAATGCAACAATAAATAGTGTTAATACATGATAGCTGGTTTTATTAAACACCGTACTTCTCCATTTTTCGATATAAAGAAGGACGGGTGATCCCCAGTGCTTTAGCTGTATGACTGATGTTGCCTTTAAAATCAGCAAGCGCCTGCTCGATAGTTATTTGTTCAATCTCCGCTAAATTATAAGTAATCGGTTTAAGTGCTATTGCTTCGCTGTGTTGTGTATTTGCAAGCTGAAAATGTAATTGATTACCATCTGATAAAATAACCGCCCGCTCAACTAAATGTTGCAACTCTCGAATGTTACCAGGCCATGCATAGGTAAATAATTCACCTAAGGTGTTATCACTAATACTCTTTACAGGAAGCTTATATTTTTCACTGTATAAGTGAGTATAAAACTCAACCAGCAATGGAATGTCTTGTGGCCTATCTCTGAGTGGCGGAAGTGTGATCTCAACGGTATTGATTCGATAGAGCAAATCTTGTCGAAAGCTACCTTCGCGCACCCTATCGTAAAGGTTCACATTAGTGGCAGTAATAAGCCTAATATCTATCTCTATTTGTTTACTGCCACCAACGGGAGTGATCACTCTATTTTGAATGGCTGTTAACAGTTTGCCTTGTAATTCTAAGGGAGTGTTAGCTATTTCATCTAAAAACAAAGTCCCCATATCGGCCAATTCAAATCGCCCTTGTTTGTTCTCTTTGGCGTCAGTGAAAGCCCCCTTGGTATGCCCAAACAACTCACTCTCAAAAAGCGAGCTTGCGATAGTCCCCATATCAACTGATAAAAATGTGTCTTTTGCTCTCAATGAATGTTTATGAAACTCCCGTGCAATCACCTCTTTACCTGTGCCGCTTTCACCTAAAATCAATACGTTAGCATCTGTTTTTGCTGCTTTTTCGATGGTTGTAAAAACCTGCTCCATAGCGGGACTTGCTGCAATCAAGTTTTCAAATGGGCGATTCTGTGCTGCAAGCGACAATTGGGCTATTTGATTAAGCTTTTTAGTTTTTTGTCGCTGTGTACTTAAGTCAATACAATTGGCCACCGTCGCCAGTAACTTCTCATTCTGCCAAGGCTTAAGTACAAAGTCACTAGCACCGAGCTTAATGGCTTCAACTGCCATCGACATATCTCCAAAGGCGGTAAACAGCACAACCACGGCATCTTCATCAAGCGCTTTAATTTGTTTCAACCAGTAAAAGCCTTCTGCGCCTGAGGTTGAGTCACGGGTGAAGTTCATATCAAGCAGAACCAAAGAAAAAGACTGTTTGGCAAAAGCTTGCGCAATATCGTGAGGGTTATCCAGCGTCATTACTTTTTTGTAGTGCTGTTTTAATAGCATTTTAGTGGCTATTAAAATTTCGGCATTATCGTCTACCACTAAAATTGCTTTATCTGAGAGGCTCATGGGTTATTCCTTCAATCGAACTGTACGATATCGTACATCAAGTGTTTAATTTTTTTACACCTTTATTTTTTAAATTAGTAAAATAAATAGTAACAACATGTTTTATAAGAGTTATATTTTTTGGCACACAACTTGTTGTATCTATACCAACGTTGAGTTTTAGATGGATAGTTATGGATAAGTTGATTACAAAAAAGCGCACTTTTAAACTCTGGTGGTTAGCCTTACCAGCAGTGGCAATTAGCTACTTCCTGTTAAGCAATACAGTCAGTGGCAGTGGTAGTCGGTATAACATTGCAAGCGACAAGGTAAAAGTTAGCACTGTGATAAAAGGCGAATTTAGCGATATGATCCCATTACGGGGTAATATCACCCCCAGTAAATCAGTTTTTCTTGATGCCATTGAAGGCGGCCGTGTAGAGCAACGCTTTGTTGAAGAAGGAGCAATCGTTAAAAAAGGCGATAAGCTCCTCGCTTTGAGTAACACAGGTTTACAGCTAGATGTAATTTCCCGTGAAGCACAAATCTCAGAGCAGCTAAACAACTTGCACAATACCCGATTAGCCATTGACCAAAATAGGCTAAACCTAAAGCGTAATTTGTTAGAACTAGACTTTGAAATTAAGCAAAGCGAGCGAAAAATGGCGCAACACAAAAAACTGGTAGCAAACAACCTTGTTTCACAAGATGAGCTAAAAACAGTGATTGATAGAACACTGTATTTAAAAGATCGCCGTACGCTTGTGGTAGAACAACAAGATCAGGATGAAATAATAAGAACGACGCAAATAGCACAACTTGAAGACAGTGTGAGCCAGCTAAATAAAAATCTACGCTTTGCACGTAAAAACCTTGAAAACTTGATAATCAAAGCCCCTATTGATGGCCAACTGACCTCGTTTAATGCCGAATTAGGAGAATCTAAAGCACGCGGTTCACGCCTTGGTCAAGTCGACATTATGAATAAATATAAAGTCACCGCTTTTATTGATGAATTCTACCTTGGCAGAGTTTTTGCGGGGCAAACTGCCACGCTTACTCATCTTGGACAAGCCTATACCTTAACCCTGAGCAAGGTTTACGCTGAAGTATCAAATGGTCGCTTTGAAGTAGATTTAACTTTTAATGACTTATTACCACAGCGTATTCGTCGAGGGCAAAGCTTGCAAATGGAGTTATTACTCGCTGATGCAAAGCCTGCCACAATGCTTTCAAATGGTGGTTTTTACCAAGATACTGCGGGCAAGTGGGTATTTGTCATTGAAGAAGGTGGCCAAGTGGCTGTTAAAAAACAGGTAAAATTTGGCCAAATAAATAATAAATTCATTGAAGTGCTGTCGGGCTTAAATGTAGGAGATCGCGTGATCACCTCAAGCTACAGCAATTATAAAAACATAGAATCAATCAAATTAACAAATTAAGGGCAATTGCCATGATCAACCTTAACAACATCAGCAAAATATTTAGAACGGAATCGGTCGAAACCTACGCCCTAGACAGTGTATCTTTAACCGTTGAACGCGGTGAGTTTGTAGCTATTATGGGCCAGTCTGGTTCGGGTAAATCAACCTTACTGAACATTGTCGGTATGTTAGACCACATAGACCAAGGTGAGTATATTTTTGACGACAAGGACATCAGTGGGTTTACCGAAAACAAATTAGCTGATATTCGCAAAGACAACATTGGCTTTATCTTCCAAAGTTTTAACTTAATTGACGAACTTACCGTATTTGAAAATGTTGAACTCCCTTTGGTCTACCAAAGAATTAGCAAAAAAGAACGCGAACAACGCGTATTAGCTATTTTAGAAAAAGTAAATATTGCCCATCGTAAAGATCATTACCCGCAGCAGTTATCAGGGGGACAACAACAAAGAGTTGCAGTAGGACGAGCGATAGTTGCTGAGCAAAAAATGCTGCTTGCCGATGAGCCAACTGGCAATTTAGACTCTAAAAACGGCGAAGAAGTGATGCAACTTTTAGCGCAATTAAACCGTGAAGGAGTCACCATCGTCATGGTCACTCACTCTGATCATCATGCTAATTATGCACACCGCGTGATCAACGTATTAGACGGCCATATTGTATCTCAGAATATGCAGGAGGCGCGTAGTGCTTAGTAATTACTTAACCATCGCTTATCGAAGCCTTTTAAAACAAAAGCTATATTCAAGTATTAATATTTTAGGTTTAGCAATCGGCCTTGCTATTTGTATTAGCATGGCTATTTTTGTGGAGTCGGAGCTTGGCTACGACACCTTTATTGAAGATCATAACAACATTTACCGTACTTCGTTAAAATTAACTGTACCGGGCTCCCCAGAGCAAAATTTTGCTCCGGGCTCTGTGTATAACGCTGAGCGTTTTAGCGCTTATTTTGATGAGATAATTGAAGCTGCTCGCCTTCGTGAAATAGGTGCAACCTTAGGTTACGGCACCCAGCACTTTAGCGATGACGGCATACTACTGGCTGATAGTAATACCCTTGATTTTTTCTCATTAGAATTACTCCAAGGGGACAGTGCTACAGCATTAAGCGCACCTAATTCAATTGTTCTAACTGAATCTGCCGCCCAGAAACATTTTTCAAATCAAAATGCGGTAGGTGAGACATTAATATTAGCAAACCGTATTTCACTTAAAGTAACGGGTGTTATCAAGGATTTACCTAAACGTACCCACTTAGATGTATTTGCACTCATTAGTATGAGCACAGCGCCTGCATTTTTGAATAATCCAAACTGGGATCAAAACCCAAGCTTTAACTATTCGACCTATTTTAAGTTAGCGCCACTTACTGATGTAGCAGCACTTGAAGCAAAAATCCCTGATTTTTTAGACAATCACATTCGGGCTAACACCAGTGACTCTTTGCATTACACCTTAATACCTGTGACTGATATTTACCTAAAATCAAATTTGTATGCTGAACTTAAAAACAATGGTGACATAAATATCGTCTATTCGTTCAGTATTATCGCTGCGCTGATCCTATTAATTGCCTGCGTTAATTTTATGAACCTATCTACTGCAACCGCAACCAAACGAGCCAAAGAAGTCGGGGTTCGTAAAACCTTAGGCGCTAAAAAATATAGCCTGGTTGCGCAGTTTATGATTGAAGCAATCATGCTTTGTTATATTGCGCTATTTATTGCAATGGCGTTAGTTGAAGCAAGCTTACCCATGTTTGCGAGCTTTATTGGCAAAACACTGAGCTTTAATTATTTAGATGGCACACTCCTACTCACTTTATTATTATTGGGTCTTGTGATTGGAGTTATTTCTGGCGCCTACCCCGCATTTTATTTAAGTGCGTTTAAACCTGCAAAGGTACTCAAAGGCGAAGTAACTCAAGGTAAAGCTGGGGCACTCCTTCGCCAAGGGCTAGTAGTATTTCAGTTTAGTGTGGCAATTATTTTAATTGTTGCGACCACAGTTGCCAGTTCACAGCTAAACTACGCACGTAACATCGAGCTTGGCTATGATAAGTCGAACACCTTTGTAATAAGAGGTTTATATACTAACGAAGCGAGCAGTAAACGTGATGCATTAAAAACTCAGCTGCAATCACACCCCAACATTATTAATGTAACTGCCAGCTCACGTTTTCCTACAGGCACATTAACCGACTCTTTTGGTCTTATAAACCCAATCACAAATGTATTTCAGATGATGCCAGTATTATCGGTAGATGAAGATTACTTTACTGGTTACAACATCAATATTATAAGCGGTCGCAGCTTTAGTCTTGATTTTCCTGCAGATAAATACCAGCAACCAAGTGACGAAAATCCAACCCCCGCCTTTTCTGTAGTAGTAAACCAAATGGCGGCAAAAAGTTTAGGATTTAGTGCGCAAGAAGCGGTAGGTAAGCAATTTAAAGTACTCGCCGGACGCCACGGCAAAGAAAGCATTGCAACGATTGTGGGTGTATCAACTGATTATTACTTCTCATCGCTAAAAACTGAGATTAGCCCCACTTATCATTTATTAAATAGCGACGCGGGCTATTCAATGTCAATTAAGTACGACACAAATGCAACTCAAGTTCGCGACTTTATTGAGCAAACGTGGGCAACTTTAATCCCTGAGCAACCTATATCACTTGCTTATTTAGAAGAGACATTCGAACAAATGTACCAACAAGAAGACAAAGAATTTATTGTATTTAACCTGTTCTCATTACTCGCCATATTTATTGCGTGTTTAGGGTTGTTTGGTCTGGCGTCTTTTACAACCCAGCGTAGGACTAAAGAAATTGGCATTCGTAAAGTATTAGGCGCCTCGGTATTTGATATTGTAATGCTGATTAATAAAGAGTTTTCAAAGCAGGTATTAATCGCCAACGTTATAGCTTGGCCTATCGCTTACCTCATCATGCAGCAATGGTTAAATAATTTTGTATACCGTGTTGATTTGTCGATATTCCCGTTTGTGTTAGCAGCATTATTAGCATTCGTGATTGCATGGGTAACAGTTGGCTCGCTATCAGCCATTGCAGCTAAGGAAAGACCAATTAACGCACTGCGATATGAATAATATAAGGTTATAAAAATTAGCCATATTTCGAGGCTACAAGTTACTTTCTAAGATAGCTAAAGCTTGTGTATTTACCTCTACCACTGATTGCTCGTCTAAAACACGCGCAATTAAGTGGTATTAGGGTTAATAATACTAAGTGCACAAAGATTACAGCGGTTCTTTTTATTATTTATTTTAAAGTCTAAATTTCGGTTAAACCCCAAACAATTGCCACAACCGTCGTTAATGCCATTAATATAAAGTAGATAATACCGACAAAACCATAAGTGAAAAAAGCGAATATATAACCTTGTTTGTAAATACGTTTTTGCATTATGAACAAGTAAATAGGTATCCATATCAGCAAAGCAAATCCAATGAATCCTAAAATACTCGCCGCAACAGTAGCAAACCCACCACCCAGCGCTTCAAGATGATCATGTGCGACATCTAACAGATCAATTGATAATGAACTGACAAAAATAAAGCTATGACTATGCAGTGCCACAGTTAAGTGCTCCATATAAAGACGCTTTGAAAAGATAAAAATCACCTTAAGTAACAGCGCAAATATAGGCAAAAGTACAAACATTAATTGTGGTAGTTTTCCTAATACTTCATTGATTAAACGATTAGTATCCGTGGTAAACGTTTTCTTCGCTTTTTCTGCTAGTTTTTTAGCAGAATCATCAAGCTTCTTATTACTTTCATCTGATAAAAAATCAAATGACAAACTACCATCAGCACTATTTGAAATAGTAATACTATTGCTTTTGTCATCTGTGCCTAACTTAACGCGCTCAAGCTCTATGGTAGCAAGCTGTCGAGTCGTACTCACCAGTTTGGCATTTTCAGCAATAGAAATATCAAGTTTTAAATCATCAAGGTAGCGATTAAACCTCGCTAAATCAGCATCAATGCTCGCTATATTTTTATTATCTGGTGTCGGCTGAGCTTGTAATTTTTTTTCATTAAGCGTTTTAATATGCTCTGTAACTTGAGTAATAGCAGCTTTGTTATTATTCATTTCAATCGTCTGTTGGTCTTCTCCAGAAACAGTTAATTTTAGAGTTAAAAAAAACATAATACTAATGAATAAATATAAACGCAGTGGCGGCACGTAATGCACTCGCCTACCTGCAAAATACTCATTAGTTAAAAAACCGGGGCGAAATATTAACGGCCATAAAGTACGACTGGCACGGGAGTCAAAGCTAAAAATATCATCGAGTAAATGTAAAATAACCACCCAAAAATACTTTAACGTGGAGTCGAGCGACTGCCCGCAGTTAGAGCAAAATGCCCCTTCAACTGATTGGTGGCAATTATCACAAAGCGTTTGAGCCACCGCCTCACTATCATTAATAACGGAGACTTCTTCTTGTGAAGAAAGTGAACTATTTATATTCACTACCTGATTTTCTTGAGACATAAGCTCACTATGACTATTTAAACTATCAATTAAGTAATACATAAAACAATAGCACGATGTAACATGTAAATTACAAATATTTTATAAAAAAGCAACTATTAAACGTGCTGCCTGCCAAAGGATCTGCTAAATTCAACAATGACAATAAGCTAATGTTAATGTTGTCTGTCATAGCGATTATTTACTGTGACCATATAGCCAATACAGGAGAATTATAATGGCGTTTGAAGTTAAGTTTGAATTATCAGATACCGATTTAGAGCACTTTCGCGATGTAATGCGTAAAGCACAACAGGGCGCTAAATTACTAAGTGAGCAGGTAATAATTAATAATGCTAAAAAAATCAGCTCAAATATAATAGACAATGTGCCTGAGTTTGTTCGCCTTCGCATCCAAAAATTAGAAACATTTGTCGCAATGATTGAAGATACTGAATGGCAAATCCCTGAAGAAGAACGCGTAGAAATATTAAGTGCCTTGGCTTACTTTAGTGATCCTGAAGATTTAGTGCCTGATCATATTCCCGTACTAGGCTTTTTAGATGACGCGATTATGATTGAACTGGTTGCTGGCGAGTTTAGTGACGATGTTGAAGCATTTGAAGAGTTTTGCGCCTATCGTAGCCGTGAAGAAAGCCGCAATGGTAACGCAACCGTTACTCGTGATGAATGGCTAGACGCAAAACGTCGCGAACTACACAGCCGCATGCGTAGTCGTCGCAATGAGCGTCGCTCATCTGGACGCTCTTCATTTCGCTCAGTGTTTTAAGCACGACCAACTACAAGGCAATAAAAGGTGATTTAAGCTCTTTTATTGCCTTTAATTCCAATTATAGTAACGCATCCAGCCCTAATATTTATTGATAATAGATACGCCTTGTATACACAACATAAAGCCATTCCCCGAATTAAATATCTAAATTTACAGCATTAAAAGTGGGAGGCTTTTTTGCTCCACTTTCTTAACGTCATCTTCTTAATGCCCTTATCAAATTTAAACAGTCTAAAATATGAGCTACTTAGTTAGGTGAATGTAAACCAAGTCTATTTCCTTCGGTATCTATAAACAATGCGAAAAAGCCACTTTCGTCCGCATGGGATGTTTTGGATACAAGTACTTTCCCGCCATACACTTCAACCTTAGATAGAACGACTTGTAGGTCTTCACCTGCATTTAAATACAATGTAAGGCCAGCAGTAGAGGGTAAATAACCTTCTCCTTGAATAATGATACCAACCGTAGATTGATCCTTATATGGAAATAACCCCATCTTCATTCCTGGAATATCCATAGTTTCGATGGTTAAAGTAAAAATGTTGCTATAAAATTTTACAGCGCGATCTAAATCGGTCGCAGGGATCTCAAAAATCGATGCCAAACTTTGCATTTCACTCTCCTTATTATTTACGTTTTACAGTCAGTAAACCGAGTCACTAACACTATTATTGATGGGAACGTTCTCACTCGTATTTCTTCGAACGACCACATTTTCAATATAGGCATAGGAAAGCATAATAAATTGTAAAAAAACGACAGGGCCGTTTATTTATAGAAAAGCAAAGAAAGAGCCATACTTTTGTCACCAAGAAAGTTACGCGGCTTTACCCCTGTAAACTCTTTAAAGTCTTTAATAAAATGAGATTGATCATAGTAATTGCATTTGTACGCTATATTAGTAAGGCTTTCGTCATGATTAATTAATAACTTCAAAGCAGTTTGTAAGCGAATAAGCTTACTCAACTTCTTAGGGCTAACTCCAACTATATCTAAAAATTTTCTTTCTAATTGTCGTTTTTGATTGGGATCTGAATTTATAATTTTGTTAATGGGTATATTGCCATTGTTCGAAAAGAGAATCTCAACGGTTGCTTTTACAACATTTTCAATAGTTCGCGGATTACTAAGTTTTGAAAAAAGAAATGCTTCAAGTATTTCAATTCTTTCACTTGTGTTTAGAGCTTTAATAATACTTTTTTCTAGCTCCTCTGATTCATTGCTTTCAAACAATTCATAAATTGATGTTTCTTTATTTTTTAGATTATTGATGGGTTCAGAAACGAAATTAGAAAAAGCATAAGGTAAAAAGCTGGCAGCAAAGGTATGAACATAACCTGTCGGTTGAATATAAAAAGGGGAAACGGTTTGCCCAAGTACCATTGCACGTGGTTGAATTATGTAATGATTATCTGAAGTGTACCTTTTAATGTCATCACCTAAAATGAAAGCCAATTCAATACTTCCATCAGGTACAATTCTCTGCTTTTCTGAATTTTCTTCTGGAGAGACCTCGAGTGTCCAGAAAAAATTAACAAAAGAGGCTATATCTTTACTTGGTAAAAATGTTTTGTAATCCATAAGCCATCCAAATCAGTACGAAATTTACACTGAGTATACTAACATGCCATATGTATCAGATCTTTCTGGTGACTTTTAATGTTTTTACACAACATATAAAAAGACCTCCGACTTAATACTTCCCTGTTTTAATATATGTTACGATTTTATCTGCATGATCCTCAATAAGTCCCTTTGATGTCCCTACTGCAGCTTTATTTCTTGACGTAACCTTTAACCTAGCGATAGTTTCATCGCTTTTTACATCCTTAATAACAACTATCGTTGAAATATTATCTGTGCCAGCCATGAAACCGCCTAACGCTCTGGCTGCGCCATGCCTCATTTTATAATCAATGAAAGTAATTTCAATTTTCTTATTAGCATCATTACTAGTGCTTAGTCCAAATTGACTCATTTGTGCTTCTAGCCTTGCTTTGAATAGAGACATCCCTTTTTCTGGAACGCTCGCTTCATCAATAACCTCTTGAGTAAATACATCTGACAATTGGTAGGTGTAACTACGTTCAACTATTAATTTTGTACTTGAACAACCTGTTAATACAACAAAGCTTAATATAATCACTAAAAATCTAACGTTTTTCATAATTTCTCATGGTAAACAGAACTTAAGTTGACACCCATCTTAATTATTTATTGGAAGCAAAACAATAAACACATCGCTTGAAGTCATTAGTAAGTGAACATTTTCGACATAATCACGATTTAAACACAGTTTCAATGAATTTGACTAAATTCAAAAATGCAGGAGTCTACATTGCGGGCACATACGCTTTTCCCTTGAAGAGCAATTTTAAGTTTTAAATGAGTGTGAACACTACGCCAGAAGTTTTTCGCAGTTGCTGAGGTTGCTGCGTCGTTTTCTGTTTAAATTTTCACAGTAACTTGTGTGTGATGACGGTCTACCAACTGCACCATGAAATACGCGGGTAAAGTGTGTAGTGAGTTTTAACCAGTTTTCAGGGGAGATATTGATGCGATCTAAAAGTGGTAAGTTTGCCTCTTCAATGTGGCCGCGCTTATCTTCACGCAAGCATCGCCCTGTGAGCTCTACTAATTCAAGATAAGATTTTAACTCAAACGGTAATCCTTTTGCCATTTGTTGTCTGGGCATGCCTGCAAAGCGCAGTAGTTGTTTGGATTGTTTGCCTTCCTTTGCACTTTCAATGCGTTTTTGTACGCTGGTGCGGGCTGACTCTTCAGGGATATTCGCCATTTTGGCTCTGATGGGGTTTAGATCGACATAAGCCATGCAAGCAGCTATGGCGGCTTCATCTAATAATGCGTGTGATTTGAATCTTCCCTCCCAGAATCGGCCTGTACAACCATCTTCTTTATTAGCTTTACGCGCAATGTCTTCATTTAATAGTCGCATAAACCAACTGATGCTTGCTAAGCGCTCTCGATATTGCTCAACCGTTTGGTTGAAAAATATGCGCTCTGTTTTACTTAGCTTTTCACCTTGCATGTATTTTTGAGTAAGAAAAGTACCCTTACAGAGTTTATGCCAGCGGATAATAATGGCTTTATCATTCAGCCTCTTTGCTTTTTTATCATCAACATAGAGCACTAAGTGCGTGTGGTTACTCATTACTGCATAAGCACACACATCAATACAAAATACCTTGGCTAGACTCAGTAGCTTCTCTTCAACCCACCCTCTGCGGTGCTCATAAGACTTCCCTGTAAAACAGTCTTCACCGCATAAAAATGCTTGGCGTACACAGCGAGAAATACAATGATAGTATTTTGTATCAACCAAACTTATTTGACGCTTTCTTGCGATTGCCATATTACACCCTGTTTGTTTTTTGCACTAATTAAAAGTTAGTGCAAAATATAGAAAATACAAACTTTAGGATGGGTGTCATCTTTGTTGATAGTTTGTTGTGAATTTCGTTGGGTTTAGTGGTACTCAACTCAACCTATGCGGATGCTTTGAATAGTAATATTTTAGGGTGCGACGTATTTTAAAAAACAAAAAAGGCAGGTTCACTTTACCTGCCTTTTTATGCTTAGCCTTTTATTTGTTACTCTTTTATTTGTTGAGCAGCTACATTACTCAGCTCGCCCTTGCACACCGTAAATTGCAGGGCGTTTTAGCTGGGCATTTAAAGGTAAGTAACACGCTAGTGCACCGAGGCTAATTACAAGCAATAACGTCATAAATAACATACCAAACTGTATAATTTGTGGTATGCCACCAGCAATGAATTGCAATGGTTGCTGTAAGGTCAGCAGTAACGTAATACTCAGTATTATGCCCGCTATTATTGCGCTGCCATTTTGCTTAAATACCAACAAAAACAATGCCAGTGGCTTTGCGCCAATACATAAATGAATGCCTATTTCAGCGCGGCGTAACAATACCGAGTAACGCATAATGCCTATCAAACCAATGCTGGTTAGGGCAATGGTTGCTGCGATAATCATCAACGTTGTCGCCGATACCACATAATGGCGAAACAGTGCCGTGTCGCGCTGTGCATTTAACGGCTCTAACTGATGCACCGACAACCCTGAGTTGCTATTTTGCAATAACGTATTAAGCGTATTTTTTGTTAATTGCTGGCCCTGCTTAAGCGCTACAATAAATGAACGATAGCCTTTACGTGCTAAAAACGCTTTTGGTTGTGCCTTACTTTGCCCTGGAATGGGCATTGCTTTGACTATGCCTATAATTGTCAGGTCATTCTCGCGCCCTGAGGTCATATCAAAACTTAGCCGCTTGCCTAACGCATTGCCATCTGGCGATAACTGCTTTGCAAACACATCGTTAATAATAATGACCTTTGTATTGCTTTTAGTATCCTCGTTTGTAAAACCTCGCCCCTGTAACACGGGTTGTTTAAGTAATGAAAAATACTGTGCATCAACTGATTTACCATAGGGTAGTACGCTTTGATTGCTTGCCACCTCAACCAATGACCAAGTAATTAAATTATCGTTAATCGGTGATGAAGAACGACTTACTTGCCTAACCTCGGGTAATAAAGCAATCTCGTTAGCTACTTGATTTAATAATTGATTTGCTTGTTCTCTATCTGCCGCTACATGGCTTGCTAAATTAACCTCTAGACTGATTAGTTGATCAAGTGGCACTGTAAAAGCATTGTCAATATTGGTTTTATTCACGTTAAAGACTAAAAAATTAATAAATAATAATGTACACGCTACCGCTACTTGAAAGGCGACCAAGCCTTGCCATACGCGCTTACCTACCTGTACTGCTGTACCTTTACCTGCTGATTTTAAACCGCCAATTAATTGTTGATAATTTATAATTCGCGTACATAAAAAGGCGAACAACGTGGTTAATATTAAGCCGCTAAACAATGTGATAAGAAATGATACTGCGTTGATAGAAAGCTCATTAGCGCGCGGTAATATTGCCATGGCAAAATCGCTTAAGGTTGCTAAAAAAGCCGCCGCGAGCGCAAGCCCAATGCTACTTGCCAAAGCAATGAGTAAGGCAACCTCTAGCCAAAATTGCTTAAACAAAGTAAGCCGTGTTGCACCCAGTGCCGCACTCAGTGCTAATGTATGTTTGCGCGCTGCTGTTCGTACTATAAACACGTTACTAATATTTACGCAGGCAATAATAACCAAACCCGCAACGGCTAAAATAAGCCAATAAATATTTTGTGGCGTTTCTTTTAAAATCACTGTTTGCAAGGTGTTTAGCTCAAGCTCGATATGCCAACCTGCAAAAAATGCTTCTGTATCAATATGCTGCTGCCATACGTTATCCACATACTGCGATAACGTTTTACTTGCCTGCTCAAGGCTTATATTACTTGGTAATTTGGCTACAAAATGACTGCGCGAATAACGGTTCCACCAAAACGGCTTAGCTTCTGCTGAGGTTAAATTGTAATCCCACGGGAGCCACACAGCGGTCGTTTGCCCCTTTTTGATAAGTGCAGGCGATTTAAAATCAGCCGCTGCCACACCTATAATTTTAAACTGCTGAGCACCTATGCTCAGTGTTTGGCCTATTATATTATCTTTGCCGGCAAAGTCATTTTGCCAAGTTTGATAGCTTATAACTGCAACGGGGTTAAAGCTATCAAGGACTTCAGTTTGCGTAAAACCACGCCCTAAATGCAACTTAATGGCGAACATATCAAACCACTGCGGGGTAACAAATGAGGTGTTTACTATGGGTAAGCCCGCTACATCATCTAAGCGTTGTTCACCGTAATACACCAATGCCACTTGCTCAAATAAATTATGGTTTTTATATAAATCAATTAGTGCTGGGTAATTAAAAGCGCGGGTATTGAGCGTGCCTGTTTGGTCAATTTGAGCGTACTCAGCTTTAACTAAACGCGCTTGGTCAGGATACGGTAGCGGTTTTAACAGCATAATATACGCCAGTGTGAGTACGGTAATTAGTGCAGCTAACACTACACTTAATGTTGTAATGACACTTAGGCTATAAACCCGATGATTTATTAAATTAGCAACGGCACTTTTAAGGTTGTAGCTCATTATTGTGCCCCCGTTAGTAATTGATTAACCGGCTTAGTGACGTATTTTTGCATTACCAACACAATAGTCATAAAAGTTAGTAAGGTAATAACCAGTAAAGTAACCCCGCCTAAAGCAGCGCTTAATGGGTTTGCTAACGAGACTGTGGTTAAGTTAAAAATTCCTATTTTTGTAAACACAATAGCTAACACAATGGTAAAGGCACTCACAAAGCCAAACAGCAGGTACTTGGCATGATCAAACAGCATTAATAGCACAACCTGATAAGGCTTAGCACCTATAGCCATTCGCGTAGCAATTTCAGTAAGCCGTATTTGTAAGCTAATACTTAGCACACCATACAAACCAATTGCGGCAATAAACAGTGCGCTTACGGCGGTGCTAATTGCACCATAGAGTGTGAGTTTGCTATGGCTAAGCTGCTGCGCATGTTGCTGCTCAAGGCTTATAAATTCACTAATTGCTAAGCGGCTATCAATGTTATTAAGCACACTTAATAGCTGTTGCCTTGTTATTGTTTGTTCGGTGTTTGTTTGTTCGGTATTTGTTTGTCCTGCTTTCGTTTTAATTAAAAAATTAAGTGCTCCAGGGTTTGAGGCTTGATACATTACAAATCGCTCGCTATCAACGTTAGGTAAGTATTTGTCTGCAACCACGCCAATCACTGTAAACTCACGCTGTGTTGGTGTAATGCGCGTGCCTACGGCGTTGCCTTCTGGACTTAGATAATGAGCAAACGATTGGTTTATAACAATGCCTGAATCGCCGTCTACTAGCTCTTGGTAATTAAAGTTACGCCCAGAAAGCAGTGGTAAATCAAGTAATGAAAAGCTGTGTTCGTCGGCTAGATTTATAAAGCTGGTGTATCGCTCTTGGCGTTTTACATCGTTTATTGGCCAGCCCCAATGATGTGCAAATGGCGAGCGAGCCCGCGATACTACCTCTACACCCGCTAGGCTATTGAGTGCTTTAACTGTTGCTTGTACAAACTCTTTACTTTGCTCGCGGCTTATTGGCTGCGCGCCTACGGCTTCTACCGATAAGCTATAACGATCAGCCACAGCAAAACCCAGTGGTTGATTTACTTTTTTAAGCGCGTCGTTTATTACCAGTGTTGATGCAAACATCAGCACGCTGGCAAAAGTGATCTGTAAAACAATAAATACTTGGCGTTTGACGTTGTTAATTTGACTACTTTGCCCTTTTCCTGAGCCACTCAATTGTGATTGTAGTTGCCTATAACTTAAATGTGGCGTACTCACCTTTGCTAAAATAACACAGGTAAACACCACAAATAATACAACTGTAAAATAAGAAACCCACCCGAGCGCAAGCTCATTCACTCTTGGTAAAAACTCGC
The DNA here is from genome assembly GCF_013002825.1 of Pseudoalteromonas sp. NEC-BIFX-2020_002. Lineage (NCBI taxonomy): Bacteria > Pseudomonadati > Pseudomonadota > Gammaproteobacteria > Alteromonadales > Pseudoalteromonadaceae > Pseudoalteromonas > Pseudoalteromonas sp. NEC-BIFX-2020_002. The sequence continues at coordinate 120,851 of NZ_JABEPJ010000008.1, read as the reverse complement.
CAAACTGTGCTTTGATCAGCATTAACGCTAATTGTGCAAGTACTAACGCCAAGCAACTAGCAATGATCAACAAAGTCACAATATCCACTAAGTTACGCATATAAATGTGCTGTATTTTTGCCCCAACAACATGATGAATAGCAATAGTGTGACTTTGCAGCTGATATTTAGCTAACAATAAATTAGCTACGTTTGTTAAGGCAATCAGTAGTAAACCCACAGATGCTGCAATAAGCACCTGTAAAATAGTTTTACTGTCGCCTAAAATAACTGTGTGTAATGGCGTTACTTGCATATTAAGCTGCCAACCTTTTAAAAAGGCACGCTCGGTCACTTGTGGCAGCCATAGTTGATTAGCGCGCTGTGCAAGCTTTAAAGCAAGTTGTGCAGGGTCAATATTAGTGTTTAATTTAGCTAACATAGCTATCATTGGGCTGATACCAGCCCAGCTCTGCGTTTGATCTTTACGTGGGTTATAACTAAACGGCAGCCATACCTCTCGTGTTTGTGAAGGTCGGTGCATTTGCGGTTCATGAGCAAACTCGTCAAGTACACCGCTGACACTAAAATGGCTCCCTCCAACGCTTAAGGTTTTGCCTATCACGTCGGTATTTGCAGCAAAATGTTGCTGCCAAAACTGATAACTAATCACCGCTTGAGGCCGTTGTTGATCTAAAGCGGTCGTGTCATTTATTACGCTTAAAGGGCTCCCTAGGTGCATTTTCCAACCGAGTAAGTCAAACCACTGCGGGGTAACATAACTCACAAAAACTTTAGGCTGGTTTGGCAACGAGCTAATAATAGCCTCGTCATAATAATTAAGGGCTGCCACACCAAACTCACTTTGATTATTATAAACATCAAGTACACCTGGGTAAGTGAATGCACTATTATCAATTGCGCCATTTTGCTTTATTTGTTGTTGTTCTATTTTATAAAGTGACGACTGATCTGGGTACGGCAATGGCTTTAAAATAACGTTATACGCCAAAGTAATAACACAAATAAGTACCGCAAGTGTTAAGCCTACCGTTAATACAAAACTGGTATTTAACAGTGGTTTTTGTTTTAGGTTTTGCCACGCTGTTTGCAAAAAGTATTGCATAATGTTCTCACTAAATTAGCTGTTTATTATGCGCTTAACGCCTCATTGGTATTTACTGCACCGAGCATTTCGCCATCTAATAACTTTAATTGCCTAGTGGCCATATCGCCGTAACGCGGGTCATGTGTGACCATACAAATAGTGGTACCTGCAGCGTTTAGCTCACTGAGAACTTGCATTACTTGGTCGCCCGATTTTGAATCTAAATTACCCGTTGGCTCATCCACTAACAGGATTGCGGGTTGAGCCACCAGCGCCCGCGCAATCGCCACGCGCTGTTGCTGACCGCCCGATAACTGGTTCGGTTTATGGCTCATACGATGCCCCAGCCCTACTTTTTCAAGGCACGCTTTTACTTTTTCAGCAATTACTTGCTTGTTTGGTTTAGAGTGATGATAACGCAGTGGTAACGCCACATTGTCAAACACGCTTAGCTCGTCAATTAAATTAAATGATTGAAAAATAAACCCTATTTTTGCATTACGAATTTCAGCCGCTTGATTAAGCGAAAGCGCCGACACGTTTTTCCCTTCAATTAAATACTCGCCGCTGGTTGGCATATCAAGTAGGCCCAATAGTGAAAGTAATGTTGATTTACCACAGCCAGATGGTCCCGATATCGACAAATATTCACCACGATAAATACACAAATCAATACTGCGCAGTGCGTAGGTTTGTAGCTCTTGGGTTTCAAATACCTTACTAATGCCCTTCATTGCTAATACGACATCGGCTTGGGGGTGCGTTATTTTTTGCTCTGTCATTATTTTCATCCTGTTCATTAGTTAATTAAGATTTCGCTATTGCTGCGAGTAAGGTTGGTTAAATCTGAAATAATTAGTTGTTGTTCTAACTTTGCGCCATTAAGTATCTCGATAAAGCGCCCAGCTTCGCGGCCAAATTTTATATTAACCAAGCGTGCGCTTTGCTGCTGTGCGTTTACCTGATACAGCGCTGTTTCAGTGTGCGGTTTTACATTTGCTGGGCGCTCAATATAAGTCACGTTTTTTAGCTGCGCGACATTAATATTGGCATCAACTGTTAATTGCGGCCTGACATTTTCAGGAAGTTCTTTAGGCAGAGATAATTCTACCTCTACTGTATTGTTGATCACCACAGGGCTTATACGTGCTACCTTTGCCGTTACTATACCGCGGCGTGTATCTACTTCTGCTAGCTGCCCTAATCGAATATCATCCACTTGATTTTGTGGTACTTGAATAATCGCAATGAGTGAATCAACCGAGCCGATAAGCGCAATTTCTTGCCCTGCGTTTACACTTTGCCCAAGCTCTACTGGTAAGCGCTGTAATACGCCATTCATCCCAGCCACCACAGATAAGTTAGCCAATTGTGTTTGTGCCATACCCACTAAACCTTGTTGCTGCTTTATTTGCTCAAGCTGAATTTTTTCAGACTCTATATGCACGGCTTTTAGTTGCTCAGCACGCTGCTTGGCGATCGCTAATTGCTGACTCAGTTGTTGCTCGTCTAGCACGCTACGTTGATAATTAAGCGTTGAAACAATACCCTGCTCAACTAAACTTGTTTCAGCTTTTAATTGTAATTTAGCATTTTCGTAAGCGGCATGGCTTTGTGCTACATGAGAGCGTTCATTTAAAAGTTCGCGGGTATTATTTAACCTTAACTGGCGTAAATTAGCGTTGAGTTTATTAAGCTCTTGTTGGGCGCTTTCAAGTTGCTGCTCAAGTGTTGGATTGGCTAATTGCACTATTACCGAGTCACTGGTCACAATTGCACCGGGCTTTAATAAAATAGCCTGTACTGTGGCGGGTGTTTTTGCCGTTAGCAATTGCTGCTGCGCTGATTTAAGCTCGCCATAACCTGTAACTGTAACCGCAAGCGCGCCTTGACGTACATTAGCGACAATTATATTACTGCGCGCCACAGACACCCCTACTTGGCTACTGCGCTGATAAATCACTCCTGCAATTAAAATAATAGCCAGTAGTAAAATTAACTTATGCCAAAGCGATAACTGCTTTACTACTTTTGTTTTTGCTATGTCCATATTTCACCGCGTTATGCTTTGTATGTTTAAGCTATTGCGAAACACATGCCAACATTAAAATCTAATAAATACATAGCATTATAAATTTACATTATTTAAAAAACCTTATAGAGCTGCGATACCGGACTACCCAGTACCAGTTTGAAACTGGCCATGGTCTAGCGCTTTCAATATGCTCAAAACAGCAACCCCAAAACCGGACTCAAATAGTCCATAATCGGACTAAAAAACCTTATATACCCAAGCCACCTCAAGATACAGTTTCAGTTGGAGTTAAAAGCGATTCAGGCAAGGCATTGATTGCAAATAATGGTTGTTCCCTTGTTAAAATCATTCCCTTATAAAAGTAACGCAGTATAAATCGCTTTTAAACCAACCCGCTGGGTGTTTCACAGGCGCTTACTCTCATCGTTGTTACTTCTTAAAAGGGACTGATCATCTTTAAATAACTAACAAGCTGAAATACAAAAATAAAATCACTGGCATAGAAATCGCTATACACTACAATCATCCTGCGCTTATTCACCTATTTGGAAGTTTATGTCTGCCACTATTTTGATCATCGAAGATAGCCCTGAAATCCGCCTAAGCGCGCGCTTTATATTAGAAGATAACGGCTATCAGGTGCTCGAATGCGATTCGCCTTTTACAGCACACACACTAATTGAAGACAGCCAAGCGATTGACCTTATTTTGCTTGATATGAATTTTACCCGCGACACCACCTCAGGTGACGAAGGCATGGCGTTTTTACAGCACTTACATAAACAGCAATTAGACATTCCCGTCATTGCAATGACTGCGTGGTCGAGCGTCGATCTGGCGGTGCGCGCTATGCAACTAGGTGCATGTGACTTTATTGAAAAACCATGGCAAAACCAGCGTTTATTAAAATTGCTCGATCAGCAACTCACGCTTAAAAAGTTAAATAAACAAAACCAAAAATTGCAGCAACAGCTTAACGATCATACCTCGCCTACATTTGTGTATCAGTCACACGCGATGCAACAGCTGATAAGTCAGTTAGCTAAAGTATCTAAAACCGATGCCAACATTTTACTAACCGGTGAAAATGGCACGGGTAAAAGCCAATTAGCACAATGGCTTCATCAGCAATCTACGCGCCATACACAACCGTTTATTGCGGTGAATATGGGGGCTATAGTTGAATCGTTATTTGAAAGCGAAATGTTTGGTCATAAAAAAGGTGCGTTTACTGATGCTAAAAATGAACGCATTGGCCGCTTTGAACTGGCCGATAACGGCAGTTTATTTTTAGACGAAATAGCCAATATACCGCTACCACAGCAAGCGAAATTACTGCGGGTACTCGAAAGCCAAGAGTTTGAGATGGTTGGCGCGAGTCAAACTAAAAAAACCAATGTACGTTTAATAAGCGCCACCAATGGCGATATTGCCACACTGATAAAACAAGGTCAGTTTAGAGAAGATTTATACTACCGGGTAAACACGTTGGAGTTTGTTATACCGCCACTGCGTGAACGAATGGAAGATATAGTGCCTTTGTGCGAGCACTTTATAAATTTACATGCTAAAAAATACTCAAGCGCTATGCTTACCCTAAGCGAATGCGCTAAACAGGCATTAAACCACTATCCTTGGCCAGGTAATGTACGCGAGTTAAGCCATGTAATTGAACGGGCAATATTACTAGCAGCAACCGATACATTGACCGCCAATGACTTAAATTTACAAAGCAATCAAAGCAGTAACACATTACCATTAATGACACTAGAGCACGCTGAGCGCCAACTAATTAATTTAGCGCTAAAACAAACTCAGGGGCATATTCCTAACGCCGCAAAATTATTAGGTTTAGGCAAATCATCTATGTATCGTCGCCTTGAGAAATACGGTATCACTGTATGAAAAACTGGATAACAAACGGTATAAAAATAAATAGCCTTTATCACTCATCGCTTGAACGCAGCTTAATTGGCTTTGCACTGTTAAGTGGCACTTTAGCGGCGTTGGGTTGCTATTTTATTGGCCAATATTTTGCTTTATCTGTTGTTACTTCTACCGTTATTTCAAGTCTATTTTTAGCTATTTACCTTAAACTGTTTACTCGTACCTACAAAAAAGTGATCAACAGCTTTAACCGCAATCACGCCCACTTAGATGCCATTTTAAACGAAGATTACAACCAACTCGTTAAGCCCAGCTATCAGGCAGGGAGTATTCACAAATTACAGCAAAGCTTGATTGAGTTAAGTGAAGAGTTATTTAAAAAGAAGTCGCGCTACGATCAGCATGTGTTTTTGGTGTATCAATTAATTGAGCATTTTAATGTGCCGATCATGGTGCTCGATCAACACAATAAACTCAGCTATGCCAATAATGCGTTTAGTGAATTTAAACAGACACAATGGCAAACCTTACGCTACACCAGCGCAGAACAATTAGGGCTTACAAAACAAGGCGCACATTGGCAATTTAGCGATGTTATTACAGCCCAGCAATGGCAAATACGTCACAGTGAATTTATAGAGCAAGGCAGCTGTCATCAGCTTATTGTTATGATCGACATCACCTCAGCCCTTCGCGAAAACCAACTGCAAGCATGGCAGCAAATTATTCGCGTACTTGGTCACGAAATTCGCAACTCACTCACCCCTGTTACTGCTATGGCTGAAAATCTCGCCGTGAAGCTCACCGAGCCACGCCAGGTACAAGCGCTTAATGTAATAAGTGAGCGCTGTAATTATCTTAATGAGTTTGTCACCCGCTATGGCGATATAAATAAACCACTGACGCTCAATATAGTTGAAATAGACACGGCTGCATTTTTAAAACAAGTATGTGCTATTTATCCTGATGTTAAATTTAGCTGCGTGACTAACGCCACAACCTTTAAGGCCGACCGCACGTTTATTCACCAAGTGATGATCAACCTAGTAAAAAATGCCATCGAAGCAAGCATCCCGCCCATAAAAATAGCACTGAGCGTGCATAATCAAGGCAAAGTAAACTGCATCACCATTGATGATAACGGCCATGGGCTCGCCAACCCCGACAACATATTCGTGCCATTTTACACTACTAAACAACAGGGCCAAGGCATCGGCCTCAGCTTTTGCCGTAACGTAATAGAGCAACATCACGGTAGCTTGAGTTTAATAAACAAGAACAAAACCCAAGGCGTGATCGCAACCGTCTTGCTGCCTAATTAGTTAATATCGAAAATAAATAATAAAAGATATTTAGCGCAATCTGTGAATACTTTTTTGCACAAACGTTTCGTTTTTTAAATATAACAGCGAAAATGCCCAGCCTCACTCACATTTAACTTAGTGTAATGTGCTGTAATATACTTTTTTTTGAGCCCCTCCTACACTTTTCCTCGATAAATGAATGACCGCACAATAATGTGCAGCACATATAAAAGGAAGAAGAAAATGTCTAATGAAAGCTTATACCTAGTTAAACTACAATTTAAATCTTCTGTAGTTGGTGGGGGCTCTATGGAGATCCAACTTGCCGTAGATCCAGTAACAGGCTCATTAAATGGTCGAGCGAATGGGAGCATTCAAGAAGGGACGCAGCATTCACCTCATTTCACATCCAGTGCATCAGGACATATGCATGCAACTGGCTTTAATGGTGTCACTAAAGTGGGCGCTGTAACAGGCCAAGCCGTTGTATCTTTCCCACCACCGGCAATTGGTAGTTACCAGTCTCCATTTACCGCAAGCTTTGGCGTTGATAATGAATACAATGGTAAAGGTAGTTTCTCTGTTGGTGATAACACCTATCAATGTGAAGTAAGCCTAATAGACTAATCGATTGAAGTTAGTTTTTATATTAAATGGCATTCAATTTTGTTGAATGCCAAATATCAATCTGGATAGATATGGGGTCTATTTAATTCGTTAAATTGTTCAAATATTTATGCAGATTGGTATAAGTCCCCACCAAAACCAAATACTCTAAAACTTATACCAATCGACTTTATTTCAGACATAAAAAAACCCCGACCAATTTGGTCAGGGCTATTAAAAGTGGTACCAGCGGCCGGACTTGAACCGGCACGCCTTTCGGCAGGGGATTTTGAATCCCCCATGTATACCAATTTCATCACGCTGGCATCATTTTTCTTTAACCTTCTAACATGAGAAGATAAAGAAAAACCACTTTAGAGCTAGGACTTATCTAGCCGTCTTCGTCTCTATGCCAAGCATTATACAAACAATAAACACTGCGGCAAGCGTTTTTTACAAAACAACGATCAACCGCTTAACAATTAAGCAACCATTAACATTCAATAAGGCTTGTAACTGTGTTGAGTGTTTGTGTGAGCCTAGTATTTATCAGCCTATTTGCTAAACTAGCGCGCATATTAACTTTGTGAGTGTATTTATGTCTGGTGAGTTTCCTCGTGCGGGGTTTTGGCGCCGCTTTGCTTCATTGATTTACGACTCTTTAGTCGTCATTTCATTATCAATGCTTACAGCGATACTCTATTTTGCGGCTATTCAGGCTTTAATTGCATTGGGTGTTATTGCAAAAACTGACGATCCTGCTGCGTTTATACAAGATTCACCGCTTTTGTATGGTATTAGAAGTGCGTTATTTATTGGCGTTAACGTGGTGTTCTTTGCTTATTTTTGGACTAAAAGTGGTCAAACAATTGGGATGCGTGCATGGCGTTTAAAAGTTCAAACACGTGATGGCGCGTTAATAAGTTGGCCACAAGCCGTTATTCGTAGTTTAAGTGCATTACTTGGGCTTGGCACGTTAGTGGTATTAATTGATTTTAAAAATAAACGTGCTCTGCAAGATTACATATCAAAAACAGACATGGTATCGCTAACTAAAGAAGAGAATAAGCGTATTTATCAATCTTTAGATTAAAACTAAGTTACTCAGGAGCTAGGGTTCTAGCTCCTAGCTATCAGTTTCGCTTGTTAAGTAAATACGTCGCAAAGCCAATAAAAATAACGCTTGGTAAGGTGGCGCCAACCACCGCAGGAATTTGATACACCATTACCACGGGGCCAAATATTTCATTTGTTAAGTGAAATACAATACCCGTGACAACGCCCATAACAATTCGTGCGCCCATTGTTACTGTTCTAAGCGGACCAAATATAAATGACAGTGCAACTAATAACATCACCGCAATAGAAACCGGCTGCATGATTTTACGCCATAACGCTAATTCATATGTGCTGGTGTCTTGCTCATTTTGCTCTAAATAACTCAAATAAGACCACAAACCAGTAAACGATAACGACTCAGGTTTTACTGATACTACACCGAGTTTTTCAGCGGTTAATTGTGATTCGTAAAACTCTTCTTTTAGCTGTAGTGTCGTTATTTGCTGCTCGCCAAGCTGCACTTTATTTACATCACGCAGTAGCCAACCATCTTTGCGCCCTACGGCCTGATTAGCTTTTGTTATTTGGGTTAATTGCAATGATTTATCAAAGTGATACATGTTCACGCCATGTAATACGCCATTTTGATCAACATCTTCTATATTAATAAAATTATTGCCATCTTTGGCCCAGACGCCTTGCTGCGCATTAAATACATCTCCACCATAAATCGCTTGGTTACGCATTTCTTTAGCTTTAAGTTGTGCAGCCGGTGCGCCCCACTCACCCAATGCCATCATGCACAGTGCCATAAATATTGCCGTTTTCATCACCGAGACAATAATCTGCAAGCGTGACATACCAGCTGCTTGCATAACCACCAGCTCACTATTCGATGCCAGTGCACCTAAGCCAGTTAAACCACCTATTAATGCGGCCATAGGGAAAAATACCACTAAGTCACCAGGCATGCTGTATAAGGTATATAACAACGCATTGGAAATATCGTAACTACCGCGCCCTACAGACTTAAGCTGCTCAATGAATTTGATGAGCGTGCTAATACCAACCAGTACCATTAAAGCAAAGCCCGTGGTTTGCAAAATGCTACGGCCTAAGTACCAATCAAGCATTTTCATCATGCGCCTAACTCCCGCTTAGTAACAATTGCTTTGAGCCAAGCACCTAAAGGCCGCCCTTTTATAATCAAAAAGCCACCGATAAATAATGCGGTAAAGTGGATCCACCACAGGCCAATTGATGGCGGTATTTTGCCATCCTCTACTGCAAATTTAGCCGCATTAAGTAAAATAAAATACCCTAAATACAAACTGATTGCTGGCACTAACTTAGCAAACTTTCCTTGGCGAGGGTTTACTACACTTAAAGGAACTGCAAGTAAGGTTAATAACGGAATAGAAAGCGGGATAGCCATGCGCCATTGCCATTGTGCTATTGCTTCTGTGGTATTCATAGCCATCAAATCAATAGTTGGTATGGCTTCTAGTTTGCGGCGTTGGTGTTCGATCTCTTGCCCGCGTATTTGTACGCTATAGCCATCGAATTCAGTTAGGTTGAGAGCCGGCGTTTTTCCATCGGTTTCGTAACGTTTACCATCACTGAGCACCAATTGTTGCTCCCCATTTTCTTGTTCAACCACCACACCGCGCTCTGCATACACTAAACGCGCTAAATTATCTTTTTTACTGTCTGGTAGTTGCGCTACAAATACTTTATTTAATTCTTTGCCACCGTTATCAATGTTGTGAATGAATACAACCGCTTTTTCATTACCCGTTTGCTGAAAACGCCCAGCCCGCAGCGCCGATAAACCCGCATCTGCTTTAGCTTGCTCTTTTAGTTGATATTCTTGCTCACTCGCCCATGGCGCGACATACAATGTGAGTACCCCCGCTAATAACGCTAAGACAAAGCTTGAAATTAGCGTAACGCGCACCACATACCATTCGCTTACACCGCACGCTTTAAGTACAGTCATTTCGCTGTCGGCATAAATACGGCTATACGCGAGAATGATCCCTAAAAAGATACTCAAAGGTAAGATTAAAGATGCAAGTTGCGGTAGTTTTAATGCAATCATCGACAACACTAACTTGGCAGGAATTCCACCTTCAGAGGCGTCACTTAAAATACCTACAAACTTTTGCGATAAAAAGATAGTCATTAAGGTTAGGAATACGGCGACCTGTGACTTTAAAACTTCAGTGGTCAAATAACGGAAAATTAGCAATGCTCGCCCCTGTTAAACATCGTGTTTCACTTCAATAGTAAGAAAATGTGAGTAAACTTAGCGTTTTACTTCGTTATTATATGTCATCAACATTAAATATCATACCTAGCAGCTCGATATATTGTTGCTTTAGTGGTATTGATAGCGACAAAAGTATAAAGTTCAAATACACATAATGAGTCAGGCTTTATAAGCTAGTATTAAACCAATAACTAGATTTTTATTTTATTGCCCTTATTTAAGGGAGCTATGACTCAAAATTAGGAGTGACAATGGAATTTAGCGTAAAAAGTGGTAGTCCTGAAAAGCAACGTAGCGCATGTATTGTAGTTGGCGTTTATGAGCCACGTCGCTTATCCCCCATTGGTGAGCAACTCGATAAAATCAGCGATGGTTATATCTCTAATTTATTACGTCGTGGTGACCTTGAAGGTAAACCAGGACAAGTATTGTTATTACATCATGTACCTAACGTACTAAGTGAGCGCATACTACTAGTAGGCTGTGGTAAAGAGCGTGAACTTGATGATAAACAATATAAACAAATTATTTCTAAAACCATTAATACCCTTAACGAAACAGGGTCGATGGAAGCAGTTTGCTTTTTAACAGAGCAACACGTTAAAAGTCGTGATACTTATTGGAAAGTACGCCAAGCCGTAGAAACAACGCAAGATTGCCTGTATACGTTTAATCAATTAAAAAGTAAAAAAAGCGACCCTCGTCGCCCACTGCGTAAAATTGTATTTAATGTACCAACCCGTCGTGAGCTCACAATTGGCGAAAGCGCAATTGAACATGGTTTAGCGATTGCAGCAGGTAGTAAGCTTTGTAAAGATGTAGCAAACATGCCACCAAATATCTGTAACCCAGCTTATTTAGGTGAACAAGCACAAGAACTTGCGACTAACTTTGACAATATCACTGTTGATATTATCGGTGAAGAAAAAATGGCTGAGCTAGGAATGAACTCTTACTTAGCCGTTGGCCGTGGTAGCGATAACGAATCGGTCATGTCGATTATTAATTACCAAGGGGGCGCAAAAGAACAAGCCCCTATCGTACTGGTAGGTAAAGGCTTAACCTTTGACTCTGGTGGTATTTCGCTTAAACCAGGCGAAGGCATGGATGAAATGAAATACGACATGGGTGGCGCTGCTGGTGTTATTGGTGCAATGCGCGCATTAGCACAAATGCAGTTACCGATTAACGTTATTGGTGTTTTAGCTGGCTGTGAAAATATGCCAAGTTCAAATGCTTATCGCCCGGGTGATATTTTAACAACTATGTCAGGGCAAACGGTTGAAGTACTTAATACCGATGCTGAAGGGCGTTTAGTGTTATGTGACGCACTGACGTATGTTGAACGCTTTGAACCTGAAACGGTAATTGATGTTGCGACCTTAACCGGTGCCTGTATTGTTGCACTTGGGGCACATGCAACGGGTTTGCTATCAAACCATAACCCGCTTGCTCATGACTTACTTAAAGCATCTGAGCAAAGTGGCGACCGTGCTTGGCAACTACCGCTGTGGGATGACTATCAAGATCAACTTGAAAGCCCATTTGCTGACTTTACCAATTTGGGCGGACGCGCAGCCGGCACAATTACTGCGGCGTGTTTCTTATCTAAATTTACTAAAAAGTATAACTGGGCGCATTTAGATGTAGCCGGTACAGCATGGCGCAGCGGTAAAAATAAAGGGGCGACAGGCCGTCCGGTCCCTATGCTAACGCAATACTTATTAAATCGTGCTGGTGTAAGCGAAGCCGCACAAGATTAATGAGTTAGTTTAATACCAACATTAAAAAAGGCGCTTTTTAGCGCCTTTTTTATTAAGACCTAACGCAGTGTATTAATTGAAGCAAACCCCGTTCTATGGCAAAATCCCTGCTCTGATTTATGTGTACTAACTCGTATAACATGCAATGCAATGGGAAGTCCCGATACTATGAACATGAACGCCCAGTTTTTCGTTCTAAAGCAACAAGATGAATCGCAAGCGAAGGCTGATGATCACTTTAGCTTAGCTGCTGATATTGCAGCTGAACAGTATCGTCTTGGCCAGCGTGTTTTTATTTTTGTAGATAACGCCGATACTGCCCACGCCATTGATGAAACGATTTGGTCATTTGACCCCGACAGTTTTGTGCCACATAACCTTCAAGGTGAAGGCCCAAAAGGTGGTGCGCCAGTTGAAATAGGCACAACCCCACCGGTTGGAAATCGTAAAGTTTTAATAAATTTGGCTGCACAGCTTCCGGATTTTATTCGGCGGTTTAACCAAGTTTTTGATTTTGTACCCGTAGAATCTGTAGCTAAACAAGCCGCCCGTGAGCGCTTTAAAAAGCTACGCCAACTCGGTGCAAACATCACCACGCAAGATATAAATCGCTAAGATGCCCAAGGTAAAATAGCAAACCAACTCATTTAAGTACTTATTTAAGGTTCTGTGTAATGGATAAAACCTACAATCCGCAAGATATTGAACAGTCACTCTATCAAGACTGGGAAGAAAAAGGCTACTTTAAGCCATCAGGCAAAGGTGACGCATATTCAATTATGATCCCACCGCCAAATGTCACCGGTAGCTTACACATGGGCCACGCATTCCAAGACACTATAATGGACACCTTAACACGCTATAAGCGCATGCAAGGTAACAACACATTATGGCAAGTAGGTACTGACCACGCCGGTATTGCTACACAAATGCTGGTTGAGCGAAAGCTTGCTGCCGAAGAAGGTAAAACACGCCACGATTTAGGTCGCGAAGCCTTCATCGATAAAATTTGGCAATGGAAAGAGCAATCTGGCGGTACGATCACTAAACAGCTTCGTCGTCTTGGCGCATCGGTTGATTGGGATCGTGAGCGCTTTACAATGGACGATGGTTTATCAGACGCGGTTAAAGAAGTTTTCGTACGTCTTCACAAAGAAAATTTAATCTATCGTGGTAAGCGCCTAGTAAACTGGGATCCAAAGCTTCATACGGCAATTTCTGATCTTGAAGTTGAAAACAAAGACAAAAAAGGCCACATGTGGAACTTACGTTACCCATTGGCTGATGGCGTAAAAACACCAGACGGTAAAGACTACATTGTTGTAGCAACAACACGTCCAGAAACCATGCTAGGTGACTCGGGTGTTGCAGTAAACCCTGATGACGAACGCTACCAAGATTTGATCGGCAAAGATATTTTATTACCGATTGTAAATCGCCGTATTAAAATTGTGGCTGACGAACATGCCGATAAAGACAAAGGCACGGGTTGTGTAAAAATCACACCAGCTCATGACTTTAACGATAATGAAGTAGGTAAGCGTCATCAAATGCCGATGATTAATATCTTCGACAAAGATGCAGCAATTTTAAGCCAAGGTGAAACTTACACCTTTGACGGTAAAGAGCTTGAATTTGATGCACCAATTCCTGAGCGCTTACATGGGCTTGATCGTTTCGATGCGCGTAAAGCGATTGTGGCTGAATTTGAAGAACTTGGTCTTCTTGAAAAAATTGAAGATCACGCTTTAACTGTACCTTATGGCGACCGCTCTGGCGTGGTGATTGAGCCATTGCTTACCGATCAATGGTATGTACGTGTTGCACCACTGGCAGAACCTGCAAAAGAAGCGGTTAAAAATGGCGACATTAAATTTGTACCACAGCAATATGAGAACATGTATTTCTCATGGATGAACGACGTACAAGATTGGTGTATTTCACGTCAACTTTGGTGGGGCCACCGTATTCCAGCTTGGTATGATAACGAAGGCAATGTATTTGTTGGCCGTGATGAAGCAGAAGTTCGCCGTGAAAATAACATCGCGGATGGCGTTGCACTTCGCCAAGACGACGACGTACTTGATACCTGGTTCTCATCTGCACTGTGGACATTCTCAACCCAAGGCTGGCCTGAAAATACCGATGACTTAAAAACCTTCCATCCGTCTGACGTGTTGGTTACTGGTTTTGACATCATCTTTTTCTGGGTTGCTCGCATGATCATGATGACGATGCACTTTGTTAAAGATGAAAATGGCAAACCACAAGTCCCCTTTAAGACGGTGTATGTAACTGGCCTTATTCGCGATGAAAATGGCGATAAAATGTCAAAATCAAAAGGTAACGTACTAGATCCAATCGATATGATTGACGGCATCGACCTTGAGAGTTTAGTGACTAAACGTACCAGTAACTTGATGCAAGAAAAGGTCGCTGCAAAAATAGAAAAAAACACCCGTAAAACGTTCGATAATGGCATTGAAGCACATGGTACTGATGCCCTGCGCTTTACATTAGCGGCAATGGCTTCAACTGGTCGTGATATCAACTGGGATATGAACCGCCTTGAAGGTTACCGCAACTTCTGTAATAAGTTATGGAACGCCAGCCGTTATGTACTTATGAATACAGAAGAGCAAGACTGTGGTTTTGCAAACGACGCAGCGAAAGAATACTCACTCGCTGATCGTTGGATCTTAGGTCAATTTGAGTCAACGATTAAAACGTATACTGAGCACTTAGATAACTACCGTTTTGACTTAGCGGCTAATACGCTTTATGAGTTCACTTGGAACCAATTCTGCGATTGGTATTTAGAACTAACTAAACCGGTATTGTTTAAAGGTAACGAGGCGCAACAACGTGGCACGCGCCATACGCTTATTACCGTGCTTGAAAGCTTGCTACGTTTGATGCACCCAATGATGCCATACATCACTGAAACTATCTGGCAACGTGTTGCACCATTAGCGGGTCTTGAAACAGCTAATACCAGCATAATGGTACAAGCCTTCCCATTATTTAATGACGCAAACGTTGACGCTAAAGCAATGGATGATTTGGAGTGGGTTAAACAATTCATTCTAGCCATTCGTAACATTCGTGGTGAAATGGATATCAGCCCAAGTAAGCCGTTATCAATATTACTAGCTAATGCATCGAATGATGATGTACGTCGTATTGAAGACAATAAATCATTTTTAGCATCACTTGCTAAAATTGAAGAGTTTACTTTGCTTGATAACAAAGACACAGCCCCTGCGTGTGCAACTTCATATGTTGGCAACCTTGAGATCATGATCCCAATGGCCGGCCTAATCGATGTTGAAGCCGAACTTGCACGTATTGCTAAGCAACTTGAAAAAGCTGAAAAAGGCCTAGCCCAAGTGCAAAATAAACTAGCTAACGAAAAGTTTGTTAATAACGCACCAGAAGCTGTTTTAGCTAAAGAAAACGAGAAGCTTGCTGAGTTCTCTGATGCAAAAGCAAAACTGTTGGAGCAAAAAGCTAAAATTGAAAGTTTATAAAACTTCAATTAGCTACTTGAAAACGCGAGCTTTTTAGCTCGCGTTTTTGTTTCTATTTTAAGTCCAGCCATCTATACTGCCTGATAAATAATTATAAATCACAGGAACCATCCCAAAATGAAAAAAATCTCTCTCGCTTTAGCCCTACTAGCTATAACCTCAATGTCACAATCAGCACTTGCACAAGGTAAGTTTTCCACTGGAGTCGGGCTCTATGAGTTTGGTGGTCATACCGGTGTTAAATATAGATACTCAATTGATGACACACATAAGTTATCTGCTTCAGCAGGTCTTATAGGTTACTCGTTAGGCTATGAATACACGCTCTCTGAGCATGTTACTGCCGGGCTTGCATTAGGCCAGCAAGTTGTTGTTGCTGAAGATGGTTATCTAGTTGCCAAGTTTAATTATTACTTTCAAGGTGTTGATAGTGCTAGCTGGGTAATAGGTTTAAGCGCAGGCGTAAAAGAAGATGACGGTGATTGCTTTGTTTTTTGTGAAAAAAAAGACACAGATAAAATAGAAGGAACAATGGGCATACACTTAGGTTATCAATTTTAAAAAGGCAGCTAAAACTGCCCTTTCATTTATTTTAACTAAATAGTTAACCGAGCTTCGGATAATACATCCACCTCCAGCTGGAGCTTGGTAAGTACCTTAACCTAAGTTCGGTTATTTAAGTTAAAACGTGTAGTTATACTGCGCACCAAATAAATATGCGTGGCCATTTGATTCAAATGACCATTGCTGAGCAATATTGTCATTCTCAGTAAATTTTTGTGTTTTGCCACGTAAGATACTCATACCAATATCTAAGTTTGATTGCTCACTCATCGTGTAATTCACACCAAACGAGTACCAAAAACGATCCGTATCTGGGATTGAAATAGACATATGATTTTTATCGGCTGGTGATTCATCGTAGGCTATACCTGCGCGTAATAATACTGACTTGTTAAACTGGTAATCACCACCAATTGAGTAACGCATCGCATTTGAAAAGTTTTCATCTTTAGAAAAACCTGGCTGATCACGACCTTCAACATCTGCTTCTAATTTGTCAAAGCTACTCCAACCTGTCCACATAACGCTATAATGTAAACCTGTTTTATCATCTAATTGATGAGAACCTGAAAACTCTGCAATCGCAGGAAGCGTTATTGCTACGCTGCCAGGAAGACTAGCCCCACTCGTGCCACCCATTGTTGGCGGCAACTCACTTGAAAACTCACCATCAAAGGTGATATCGGTTTCACTGCGATAGTTAAAACCAAAACGGCTATTTTCATCTAACTGATACATAGCACCAACATTCCAGCCAAAGCCAGCATCATCACCTTCTAAGTGAGTTGCCTCAGTCTCTGCAGGTAAACCAAATGGGTTAGCACCAAAGTTTCGGACAATTTTCGCATCAGCATAAATGTAGTTTAAGCCAAGACCAACACTAAATTGATCATTGATCTTATATGAACCACTTACATTCATGTTTACAGTCACGATCTCAGTTTCACCCGCAAGCTGACCCGCAGGGTAATTCTCATCAAACTCAGTCGCTAAACCAAAGTTTGAGAATGCGCCAAAACCAACCGCGAACTTATCATTAATTGGCATTAAAAAATAACCAGCAGGCACAAACGCACTAGGAGCAATACTACTATCATTCAGTGCATTTGGATTTACAGCAGCATTACTTGACCCTGTACCCTCTAGGCTTACATCTGGAACGACTGCAATACCAGCTATACTCAGCTGCTTTTCTTTAAATACTGACATTAAGGCAGGGTTACGTGCAATTACAGACGCATCTTCAGCTATAGCCGCTTCACCTGCATATGCCCGACCAAGGCCTGACGCACTATGTTCTGCAAGTTGAAAAGCTGCCGCAAAGCTATCAGCCGACATTACAGCAAGTGATGCCGCGATAAGTGTTTTTGTAAGTTTCATTATGTGTCCTTAACCAAGCACGACGCTTGGGTTCTCATGTATGTTGTTATTATGAGTAATTACTCTATTCAAAACTTTTATACACTACATCAATTTTTTACGAAAAACTGTAACAAAGCGTTAAAAACACACATTTAAGCGAATATTTAACAGCTAAGTAACAACTTTTTAAAACACATCGGATGAGAGTAAGGTAAAACCATTTGCAATTAATTATCATTTAGATTGACTTGATAATTAAGCGCATTTAGACTGGCAAACATATCAAGTGAGGGGATGATCGCTATGGAGATTGGATTAATTATTGCTGCATTAGCATTTTGTGGTGCTAGCGTTTACTGTTTTTGCAAAGCTAACTTCTGCGCCTGCACTAAAGCGGGTGAATGTGATAATCCAGTAAACCACTATTGGCTAGGAGCAATATTAACGGCGATGGTCGCATTACTTTGCTGCTGTGCTGCACTGCATTCAGAAAACGGTACATTATTATGGTTATTGCTGATGTGTAGTTGCTTTAGCGGTGCATTACTATCAGCCAAGCAATCAGCCAAAAGACGTTGTGATAAATCCATCACTAAAAAAGGTGTTAAACCACCAGATGCTCTTTTAACAAACGAGCCAAGTTAAGTTGATAATCTAGCGGTTTGATACTCGCGAGTATCTTTAGCCCTTGCTCTGACGTATTTAAATCAATGTCTTTTGATGTGACATGGTGGTTATGCTTAGCGTTATAAAATACTTTTACTTTAGGTTGAATTGGATTCTTATGGTTTCCTTCTGTGACCAAAGCAAGGCGTTCATTGGTTAATTTAACAATAGTACCGACTGGATAGACACCTAAACACTTGATGAATCGCTGTACTAACTCATTATCAAACAACAAATTATTACTTAACAAATGACGTAATGCATTTATTGGCTCATCACCAATTTGGTGCGGCCGATCGGATGTCATTGCATCGTATACATCCACAATTGCCATGATCCTAGCAGGTCGACTAAGTTTCTCTCCTTCTATACCACGCGGATAGCCGCTACCATCCAAACGCTCATGATGATTTACTATCATATCTAGCATCAATGGAGTAATACCCTTCTCCCCCTTAACAAGCCCTAAGCTTTGTGCTACATGCTTTTTAATTGCCTGCATTTCAAGCTTATTAACATCTTCGGACTTTGAGAATATCCCTTGTGGTAGCTTTGCTTGACCTAAGTCATGCAGTAAAGCCCCCATAGCCAGCTCATGTACTACTGATTCTTTGTACCCTAGGTATTTTGCAAACACAGTGACAAAAATGGCGCAATTAATCATGTGCTGCCAGTTATACATATGCTTATCTTTAATGCGCGTTAAAATTGTCATCGCATTGTGATTACGAAATACTGACGCAACAATGTCTTTTGCTATGTCATCAAGCAGCGAAATATTCATTTTTAAACCCGACGTTATATCGCCATATAACCCTTGTAGTTTACGATTATGCTGCTCATAACTCGTGCTAGCTTTTGCAAACTCTTGCTCTAGTGTAATTATCTTTTTTATTTTGTCTGTTTGAGTTTTGGAGGTGGGCTTTGTAACGGGTGTTGCTTTTGGCTTTTCTTGATATTTACTCGGAACCCCGACATTACTTTGCGTAAAATCAATGAGTAACTCCTGTACTCCTTCCGATACCAAACGTTTAATAATCGATTTATCGCGAACTAAACCCCGGGTTTTAATTTTAATGCTATCAATACCCTCAAATTGCTTGCTAACACTGTCAACAAACATACCAGGAATAAGTTCTGAAATAGGAAGGGTAATGAGCATATAAGAATTAATTTATTTCGCTAAATGATGATTTTAATTATCAACTATTCAATACAAATGTCTATAACAAAGATAAAGAATACGAAATAGGTATGAATAAGCTGGTGAGGTCAAGAATCGTTATTAACTAAACAATAGGAAATTGTTCTAGGTCCTAGGGCGTGTTGACCTTTGTGGATTGAAATTTGTTCAATCTAGGGGCGATTTAATCGCGGCGCGAGGTTTGGAATCGAGTGGGCTAAGTAAAAATCGAGCAACAAAGAGTTAATCGCCCCAAGAAAGAACCCTTTGGGCAGCGCATGTTTGGCATTTATACTACGTTATCGCCTATTTATACCCAAGCCACCTCAAGATGCAGAATTCAGCGTTTCACAGAGGCTTAATATCAAGGCGTTACTTTGTAGGAATGGCCGTCCCTTTTAAGAAAGAACAACGATGAGAGTAAGTCTCTGTGAAACGCCCAACGGGTTGGTTTAAAAGCGATTTATACTGCGTTATTGATTTTAATAATAGAACCACTATTACTTGCAATCAATGCCTTGCCTAAATCGCTTTTAATTCCAACTGAAACTCGCATCTTGAGGTGGTTTGGGTATATGGGGAACAACCACACGACATAGGCTCTGCCTTGCCTAAATACCAAACATACTGCTGCAAAATCAATCACGAAAGTTCAACACGCCCTAGTGGCTAGGACCTAGCGATTAACACATTACTCTTGAAAGTAAGTGCCCCAACCATCGTACTCAACGTCGGTATCTAAAGCTAATTTAGCTAGTTTATCAACGTCTTCCATAATAACTTCAACGTCTAGCTCTGCTTCAACAACAATATCAAAGCTCCAAATTTTGCTGCCGTCTTCAAGCTCAAGTTCCGCAGGCTCTTCAACGTCATAGCCAAGTTTAAATGCGGCTAATGCTGCTTGCTCAAGCTTTACAAAATCTTCGCATACAAAGTGATGCTCAACTTCATAAAGGATCTCTGGATCTGATCCGTCTTCTAGTAACGAAGTTACAATGTCTTCACTAATTTCACGCCAATTTTCCATTACTTTTCTCTCACTTGAGCATCTAATTCAGTTATTCTAGCAGCCATTATAGAGTGAATACGTGTTGCGTGTTCACGTGCCCCAATAGTTTTATCGAGGTGCACCGGCGCTAGCATGTCTATATAGATTGTACCATTGTCCCAACGATTTAGCTTAATGGTTTTATCAGTTGTACTCATACAGACAGGCACAATCGGCACTTCGGCGTTTAATGCAGTATGAAATGCACCTGTTTTAAATGGTAATAAGCCACGCCCATAGCTACGCGTTCCTTCAGGAAACATCCATACAGATAGACGTTGCTGCTTTATTTTGTCAGCTGATTTAGAGATAGTACCGGCAGCCTTTGAGCGATTACTTCTATCGATTAAAATATTGCCAGAAAGCCAATAAAGCTGCCCAAAAAACGGGATCCACTTCAGGCTTTTTTTACCTAAACTTACACAGCTTTTTGGTACCGCCGCGGGTAACGTAAAGATATCATAGTTATTTTGGTGATTAGCCACATACACCGCCGGTCCGCTATTTAATAGGTCTGGGTGGCGAGTGATCACTAAATTCACCCCAAGCATTCTGGCCATCGAACCAAACCAACCAGAAATAATGTGTACATTATTACTATGAAATGGCTTTACAAGGCACAATAACAAACCTAAAACACAGCTAAAAACAATAAATAAAGCCATGATTATTATACGAAAAAAAGCTAACAAAGAGACTCTCCTCAAAAATTCAGAGCACATTATATCGTTATTTTAGTCGCTAAACGAGAGTTAAGCGCACACTTGTAAGCTTAAATTAATTTTCATATTTCATTTCAACGAACTAGCGAGCCAATCGGTTTCAATTTTAATGCCCTCACTTAATAAAACTTTAGCCTGTATCCTAAATTATTCCAATCACCTCAAGCAAAAACGGCCTGCAAATGCAGGCCGTTTTATTAAGTAGTTACGCGATTATTCATCGCTCGTATCTACATCTATCTCTTCAACAGGGTTAAGCTCAACAACGGCTTCATCAACACGCTGTAATCCACGAGGTAATTTATTACCCCTGCGTCCACGTTCGCCATGATAATGCTCTAAATCGCTCGGCTTAAGCGTCAATTTACGCTTACCAGCATGTAAAGTAACACTTGTGCCATTTGGCACCACCGCAAGCACTTTTACAAACTCTTCACGTGCTTGAACCTTGGCACTTGGGATGGAGATAATCTTGTTACCTTTACCTTTACCTAGTTTTGGTAAGTCACGTAATGGGAATAACAACATACGCCCTTCATTTGATATCGCCATGCAGTAATCGCTGGCTACATCATTAACGCGAATCGGCTCAAGTAACTGCCCGCCTTTTGGTACACTCACTAACGCTTTACCATTTTTGTTCTTACTGACTAAGTCAGCAAAATCGGTGATAAATCCATAGCCAGCATCAGAGGCCATAAGCAGTACTTGCTTATCCTCCCCCATAACCACATGTTCAAACGTTGCGCCGGCTGATAAATTAAAGCGCCCTGTCATAGGCTCACCTTGGCTTCGTGCTGATGGTAAGCTATGTGCGTCAGTTGCAAAGGCTCGTCCGGCAGAATCTAAAAAGACTGATGGTTGGTTACTCTTACCCCGTGCTGAGGCTTTGTATTCATCACCTGCACGATAACTGAGCCCTGCCACATCCAGATCATGACCTTTACCAACACGTGCCCAGCCTTTTTCAGACAATACAACGGTTACCGACTCTGATGGTATTAAATCTTTTTCACTTAATGCTTTCGCTTCTAAACGCTCGACTACTGGTGAACGACGATCATCACCATACAACTCAGCCGCTTCTTGAATTTCTTTTTTCAGCAATGTCGACATACGACGATCTGAACCAAGCGTTAGCTCTAGCTTATCACGTTCTTTAGCGAGCTCATCTTGCTCACCGCGAATTTTAAACTCTTCTAATTTAGCTAAATGGCGAAGTTTTAATTCTAATATTGCCTCAGCCTGTATATCTGAAATACCAAAGCGTTCCATTAATACTGGCTTTGGTTTATCTTCAGCACGTATGATTTCAATTACTTCATCAATATTTAAAAAGGCAGCTAATAAACCTTCTAAAATATGTAGTCGCGCTAACACTTTATCCAAACGATACTGTAAACGTCTACGCACTGTTTCGCGGCGAAACACTAACCACTCAGTCAAAATGGTACGCAAGTCTTTGACCTGTGGACGACCATCAAGGCCAAGCATATTTAAGTTTACGCGGTAGTTTTTTTCCAGATCGGTTGTGGCGAATAAGTGAGCCATTAATGGTTCTGCTTTAATGCGATTTGAGCGAGGAATAATCACAATACGCGTTGGATTTTCGTGATCAGATTCGTCACGTAGATCAGCTACCATAGGTAACTTTTTAGCATTCATTTGCGCTGCGATTTGCTCTAAAACTTTACCGCCTGAGCATTGATGCGGAAGCGCGGTGATAACAATATCGCCATGCTCTTCGGTATACACCGCACGCATTTTAATCGAGCCGCGACCTGTTTGATAAATTTTTTGAATATCAGCTTTGGGGGTGATTATTTCCGCTTCAGTTGGGTAATCCGGTGCGTGAACTAACTCTAGTATTTCGTTAAGTTCTGCTTTTGGTTTATCTAGTAATAAACAACATGCACTGGCGACTTCACGCACATTGTGCGGCGGGATATCCGTCGCCATACCAACTGCAATACCTGTAATACCATTGAGTAAAATATGCGGTAAACGCGCTGGCAATACTTGTGGCTCATCCATGGTGCCATCAAAGTTTGGCGTCCAATCAACGGTGCCTTGACCAAGCTCTTTAAGTAATACTTCTGCAAATTTAGATAATCGTGCTTCTGTGTAACGCATCGCGGCAAAAGACTTAGGGTCATCTGCTGCACCCCAGTTGCCTTGCCCATCCACTAGTGGATAACGATAAGAGAACGGCTGCGCCATTAACACCATGGCTTCGTAACAAGCACTATCACCATGTGGATGGTATTTACCTAGCACATCACCGACTGTACGCGCTGATTTTTTATACTTAGCCGCAGACGAAAGACCAAGTTCGCTCATCGCATAAATAATACGACGCTGTACTGGTTTTAAGCCATCACCAATATGTGGCAACGCTCTATCCATGATCACATACATGGAATAATTCAAATAGGCGTCTTCGGTAAAACGTCCCATTGTTTGTTGTTCAATTCCTTGCATTAGCAAGGTATCTGTATCACTCATCAAAGCCTACCTAATTTTTTTTATAGCTTACACGGTAGATCACATTGGCATAATCATCGGAGATCAATAAGCTGCCATCGGCAAGTTCTGCAAAAGCAACCGGACGACCCAATGTTTCTTCGTTTTTCATAAAGCCCGTAATAAACGGCGTGTATTTTACCACACGTCCTTGCTCAATGGTGGCAAGCGCCACTTTATATCCAGATTTTTTACTTCGGTTCCACGAACCATGCTCAGCCACGAAAAGCTGTTGCTTATAATCAGCAGGAAATTGCTTGCCTTTATAAAAGTGAATCCCTAAAGGAGCTACATGCGCCCCCAATGCTAATGCTGGCGGGCTATAGTCAGTAATGCTCTTACCTCTGCCAAATTCAGGATCTAAGATGGCACCAGCATGTACGTAAGGAAAACCAAAATGCTCCCCTTCGTTTGTTAACCGATTTAGCTCATCAGGTGGTATGTCATCGCCCATCATATCTCGGCCATTATCACTAAACCACAATGCTTGTGTACTGGGATGAAAATCAAACCCCACAGAATTACGAACACCTTGCGCTAATGTTGTCATTTGTTTGGTGTTGATATCTAAAGAAAATATACGCCCATAACGTCCATCTTCAGCACACACATTACAAGGGACTCCCACAGGTATTATTAGCTCACCCGATGGCGAAAACCGTAAAAACTTCCAGCCATGATGGCGCTCAGTTGGTAATGCGTCGTACACTACATCGTATTTAGGTGCTTTAAGTTGTGTGTCAACATTCTTAAAGCGAATAATACGGTGCACTTCTGCTACATATAAATCATTATCTTTAATTGCTAAACCTGCTGGCATTGTTAAGCCACTGGCCACCAGTATTTGTTTATCAGCAACACCATCGCTATTGTGATCAATCAGCGCATACACATTGCCAGCTTTACGTGAGCCAACATACACGATGCCTTTTTTGGAGACTGCTAGCTGACGTGCATTTTCGACGTCGCGGGCAAAAATATTAATTTTAAAGCCGTCAGCAACACTTAGCTCTTTTAGCATATTTTTTGCTGCTAATGGTGTACTTAACATACTCAATGCGAGTAATGATGTTAGTAATTTATTCATTGATTTCTACCCTGTTTCGGCCATGCTCTTTTGCAGTATATAAGGCTTTGTCTGCTTTTTTCAGTAAATCTTTAAATGAAGTTAATTCAGAACTTTTTTGTGCAACGCCAAAACTTGCCGTTATTTTAATGATCTGACCATCACTAATTATATGCTCTTTCTCTATATCACTTTTAATGCGGAAAGCTATTTCAGTGGCTTCAACTGATGTTGTATTATTCAATACAACTAGAAATTCTTCACCGCCTATACGCCCTAAAAAATCACTTTCTCGAATAGCTCGCTGCGATATTTGAGTTACAGCCTTTAAAACTAGGTCGCCTGCCGGGTGACCATAGTTATCATTAATTTTCTTAAAGTGATCTAAATCAAAACAGATAAGTGTAAATTTTTGATTATCTAATTTAAGCTGTAACCACTGTAATTCAGCTAAATCCATAATCTTACGTCTATTAGCTACACCGGTTAAAAAATCAGTGTTTGCAAGCAAGCTAAATTTTCGTCGTAAACGATACTGTCGCCACGTAAATATTAATAACACCAAAAAGAGTAATAGCACACTTAACATTGCTGTTTTTTGAAGTGTTTGTTGTTGCTTTATTTCTTGTAAAGCAAACTCATTTAATTCTTTGTTTTTTTCAAGAAGTTGCTTTTCAAGCTCGACCTTTTTTATATCAAATTGCACTTTATGACGTGATCGAGATAATTCTCGTACTTGATTATAGTATTGTGCACTGAGCTCTATATGAGCTTGCTGATAAGAAACTGCTTGTTGGTAATTACCTTGCTGTATCGCTAATTGCGCTTGCAGTGCAACTAATTTCAACTCTAATGTCACACTATTTTCAACAGGGATATTTGCAAGTAGCTGTCGCGCCTTTTCAAGTGTACTACTTGCGTTAGTTAAGTTATTTTTTTTGAGTTCAATCTCGGCTTGAATATACAGATGCTTAATAATATTGTGCACATCTTCAAGTTCATGAAAATATACATTGCTCAAATTTAGGTAATCGATTGCTTTGTCTAAATTATCAAGTTGTAAGTTAGCTTCTGCAATAATGATGTAAGCGTAATAGTCAAAGCTAGGATTTGCCACTTCATAGTTTATTTTTAGCATTTTATTTGCATTATCAATGGCATCTTGACTACGTGATAACTTTAAATAAATTTTTGCTAAATGAAAATATGACACCATGATATCAAACGATAGGTCATTTTTTAAAAAGTAAGCGAGCGCTTTATTTTGCAGCTCAATGGCTTTTTCAAAATCAAACAAGAACTCATATGATTTTGCCATAGTTGACTCTATATAAGCTAACTTCAGTTGGTTGCCACCACGACTGATTAGTTCATACGCTTTATAAAAATAGTCAATCGCGCGAATTTCGTCATGATTGTAAACATAATAACTTGCTAACGAGCTGTACACATTACCTTTCAAATCATCATCGCCAAATAGCTCAGCTTTATTCTTTGCCTCTAATAATGCGGTTAACGCATTTTTAGGATCGCCTATAGAATTATAAATATTCGCTTGTACAAGTAAGTAATCTATGTAGGTAAAATTATCTAATAAGTCTAAATGAACGGAAACTTGCTTTTCGAGCTCAATTGCGGGTGTCAATTCACCATTTAACAGGTAGTTTTCTGCTAGATATATTTTTAATTTTGAACGTTGTAACGCCGTTACACTATTTTCATGTTTAGATAATAGTTGCGTAAGATAGGTAATTGCTTGAGTTGGGTCTTGAATACTTTTTTTCTCTGCAGTGGCTAATTGCGTGGTTAACCACTGTTCATCAAAGGTAGTTTTTGCACTTACGGTATTTAAAAACAAATACCCACATACAACAAAGCTCACTATTAAACTTTGCAAAACAGCTAATATAGCGTTTTTCCTTTGCTGTATGTGCATCATAAATCTTCCTGATTTTTATACTTGGGCACGATTACCGTGATCTTCTAACCATTGGCGACGATCTGATGAGCGCTTTTTAGCCAGTAGCATGTCCATCATTTCTAAGGTCGATTGCTCATCTTCAAGCGTTAATTGCACTAATCGGCGGGTATTAGGATCCATGGTCGTTTCACGTAATTGCAAAGGGTTCATTTCACCCAATCCTTTGAAGCGTTGTACGTTAACTTTACCACGTTTTTTCTCGGCTTCTATGCGCGCTAAAATACCTGATTTTTCATCTTCATCAAGCGCGTAGTAAACGTCTTTGCCTATATCAATTCTAAACAAGGGTGGCATAGCAACGTACACATGGCCTTCTTTTACCAATGTCGTAAAATGACGTACGAATAGCGCACATAATAAAGTTGCGATGTGCAAACCATCCGAATCGGCATCCGCTAGAATACAAATTTTATTATAGCGTAAAGTTGATAAATCACTTGAGTCTGGATCAATGCCCAGTGCGACAGAAATATCATGCACTTCTTGTGATGCTAAAATTTGTCCTGACTCAACTTCCCACGTATTTAAAATCTTACCTCGTAGCGGCATAATAGCCTGAAACTCACGATCACGTGCTTGTTTAGCCGAGCCGCCAGCAGAGTCACCTTCCACTAAAAACAATTCAGTTCGGTCATTATCTGCAGCGCTACAATCAGTTAATTTCCCTGGTAATGCGGGGCCTGCGGTAACACGTTTACGTACTACTTTTTTAGCTGCTCGTAGGCGTTTTTGGGCATTAGAAATACACAGTTCTGACAACAGCTCTGCTGTATCCGTGTGTTCATTCAGCCATAAACTAAACGAGTCTTTAACTACGCCAGATACAAACGCTGAACATGAACGCGATGAGAGCTTCTCTTTAGTTTGACCTGCAAATTGCGGATCTTGCATCTTCACTGATAAAACGTAACTACAGCGTTCCCAAATGTCATCAGGTGTCAGCTTTACTCCGCGCGGTAGTAAGTTTCTGAATTCGCAGAACTCACGCATGGCTTCAAGTAAACCTTGGCGCAGACCATTAACATGCGTACCACCTTGAGCTGTTGGTATTAGGTTTACGTAACTTTCAGCAATTGATTCGCCACCATCCGGCAGCCAAACTACAGCCCAGTCTGCTCCTTCGGTTGAACTTGAAAATACACCTGTGAATGGGTCTTTAGGTAAAACGTCATAGCCTTTTACTGCTTCATTTAAGTAATCTTTTAAGCCAGTTTCGTAATACCACTCTTGGGTTTCTTTAGTTTGTTTATTAACAAATTTAATACGCAAACCTGGGCAAAGTACGGCTTTGGCTTTTAATAGGTGATGCAATTTAGTCAGTGAAAAGTTAGCCGAGTCAAAATAGCTAGCATCTGGCCAAAATCGGACTGTGGTTCCCGTATTACGTTTACCAACAGTACCAATAATATTTAAGTCTTCAACTTTATCGCCATGTTCAAATGCCATCATGTACTGCTGCGCATCACGTCGAACAACAACTTCTACGCGAGTAGAGAGTGCATTTACTACCGAAATACCTACACCATGTAAACCACCCGAAAACTGGTAATTTTTATTTGAAAACTTACCACCCGCATGCAGTTTAGTGAAAATCAACTCAACCCCAGGAATACCTTCTTCTGGGTGAATATCAATTGGCATACCACGACCATCATCACTGACTTCTAAAGAATTATCTTCATGCAGAATGACGTCAATTTTTGTGGCGTGTCCGGCCATTGCTTCATCGACACTGTTATCAATTACTTCCTGCCCTAAATGGTTAGGACGAGTAGTATCGGTATACATGCCCGGACGGCGTTTTACTGGTTCTAAGCCATTTAAAACTTCAATGGCTTCGGCGTTATAATTTTGCTGACTCATAGTTTTTATCTTTTATATGCTTGGCTATTTTTCGTGATTTTAAGAAAATCGACAATGCTCGCAAAGGTGCTCTCAAAGTTAACAAAACTGTGATCGCCTCCAAACTCTATATGCTGCTTACATTGTGAATAATATTTAACTGCCTGTTGAAACGCCAATACTTCATCGCCTGTCTGCTGTAATAAGTACAGTAGCGATGGCTGTTGTAAATCTGAAATAGACAGTGACTTTAGCGCACTAATATGACTTTTATTTAGTTCGTAGTGGGTATCCTGATATGGATTATAATTTGACCCTAAGAATGAACTCAACAATAAAAAAGGCGTAACTGCAGGATTGATCACTACAGCTGGCAGCTGATATTTTTGCGATAAATAAGTGGCATAAAAACCACCTAAAGAGCTACCTAACAACACTGTATTTGGCGTTAGTAGTTGCTCGATTTGAATTATTGCGTGAAACGGTTCATGACTCAACCTCGGTACGCAGTATTCAACACCATAGTGTGCCATATACTCACCAAAGCGCACAGCTTTAAATGACTTTTCACTGCTATTAAAACCGTGAATATAAATTACTCGTTGAGCCATATCAACTCCGATTTCACACACAGTGGTTCAGCTGTATTTAGCCTTTCAAGTGTTATTAAACGGTAGCTAGCACCCATATTTTGCTGCTGCCAATCAATACTATGCTTAGTAAATTGCACCGAGCTGGCTGGTGTAGATAAAATATCTACACTTCTAAATTTAAACTGATAATCGTTATGTACATGACCATGAAACAAATGGTTAACTAGGTCACTGTTATGCAATACATTGAGTAATTGAGGGCCATTTTCTAGCATGTGTTTATCTAAATAACCATTTATAGGCAATGGATTGTGATGACAAAAAACCACTGCAGGCTGTTGCGATGTTGCCAATACCTCTGAGAGTTCATTGATATGTTGCTCACTCACCCAACCTGCAGGCGTAGGCCCTTTAGAGTTAACCAACAAAATATCGAAGCCACTAGCAATAAGGCGTTTAGCACTTTTTATTTGGCCACCAGAAATACGCTGCATTAAACTTATTTCATCATGATTACCTGGCACCCAAAATACGGGGCATGTTAAAGGGGAATCAGCGATTAACTGGGCAAATAATAAATAGGATTCAAAGCTGTGGTCTTGCGTTAAGTCGCCACCAAAAATCACAGCATCTAGAGGTTGCTGCGCCATATGTGTCAGCGCGCTAGAAAAATGCTTTGCGGTATTCACGGCAAAATACTCACCGTCAATATCACAAAATAAATGGCAGTCGGTGATATGGGCTAAACGTAACTGGGGAGTATTAAACTTTGCAACCTCATCAAACCAAGCCATTATCTACATCCCAGTTGAGAACTGCGCGGCCACTTTCAACACACGCAACTAACCAATCATACAAAAATGCATTAAGTTGGTACTTTTCATCTTTTTGGTGCATTTGTGGATTAGGGTAACCATAAGATGGCTTTATTCTTTGATGGTAATCATGGTGAACTATTTCTGCGACCTTCGCATCATGATACAAGCGCACAGTTAAAAAGAGTGGATTAAACCCCTTTAGCATCCCTGTTAATTGCCTGATTGAAATATCCATTGTGTACTTTGCGCAACCATCCACTTTAATCGTAAATTGATTATTGCCCAACTGAACGTCCCGAGCACTCCCGACTTCCCTATCACTAGGTAATAGTTTTAAAGCGCGTAAGTAATTGTGCTCACATAACGTAAGGTATTTAGGTAGATTTTGAATATATCGTTGTTTCACTGCAAATGCTGTCAAGTTGCCGCCATTAAATTAGAAATTAAACGTAATCAATTTTAAATGTACTTTAGATTATTCAACACTATGAACTGTTATTTTACGCATTCAGCTATTATACGCTCGCGATTTAGTGCAAGCCATTGTAATGAAATAACCGTAGCAGCATTATCTATCTCACCGCTTTTTAAACGCGCCATCGCATCTGTAAAACTCACTATGTGGGTTTTAATGTCCTCACCTTCGGTCTCAAGTCCATAAATCCCACTGTTAAGCTGGCTCAAATCGGTTTTAGCTAAATATAGATACAAACGTTCAGTGGAACCTCCGGGACTTGAAAGGTAGGACAACATAAACTCTAATTCAGTAAGCTCTAACCCTGCCTCTTCAAACGCTTCACGCTTAGCGACATTCTCGTAATCAGTGCTGCCATCCGTCATTCCTGCTATACACTCTAACAACCAAGGCGATGGCTTACTTTTAATTGCACCGATTCGAATTTGTTCTATTAATAAAATACTATCTAAAGCAATATCATAAGGTAGCACAGCCACGGCGTCGCCACGCTCTAGTATTTCACGACGAATCGTGTCCGATTGACCACCGGCAAAGAGAGCATGTTCAAACTGATACAAGTTAATATTAAAAAAACCTTTATACAGTGACTCTATTGGTGCGACTTTAACATCGTGTTTGCTAAATTTTGCAAGTTGCTTGCCCATATTCTACTTTCCTTAAATTAGTAAGCACAACAAAATAAATCATTATACTGTGCATACAAATAATTATATTCTGTTACATTTGATCACGGTGTTTTATGCAATTTTTTTTTTGTTATTTGCTAAAACAGGTTACCATGCTTTTAGTATGCAAATTGTCTAAGGACTGAACGAATAATGAAAAAGAACATTCTTGCTGCGCTGATCGGTTTATCATGCGCATTAACTGCTACAGCATCAAATGCTGAAAATTTAATTCAAGTTTACGAGATTGCCACGGTTAACGATCCAACTGTATTAAAGGCAAAAGCCCAAGCGGACGCGCAATCTTATAACAGTGACCGTGCTATGAGCGCTTTATTACCTCAAATCGGCTTTAGCATGGGTTATAGCAAAAGCGATAGTACTTCTTATGATGGTTCTGACTTGACTGGCTATGAAAAATTAAAAGGTGATTCAGACTCATTCACCCGAGGCTTAAGCTTAAACCAAACGCTGTTCGATTTAGGTGCTTGGAACTCTTTAGGCATTGCAGATAAGCAAGCATTACAAGCAAATGCACAATACGATTTTGCTCAGCAAGACCTGATTGTCCGTGTTGCTGATGGCTACTTTAATGTATTAAGTGCTATTGATAACCTAGAGTTCGTAAAATCTGAAAAGCGTGCAATTGAACGTCAACTTGAGCAAACTAAACAACGCTACGCAGTTGGTTTAACAGCTATTACTGAAGTTCATGAAGCCCAAGCACAATTTGATAATTCAGTTGCTCGTGAAATTGTTGCTCAAAACGGTGTTGAAACAGCCCGAGAATTACTACGTGAAATCACAGGTAAATACCACGCTAAACTTGATACTTTGAACACTGAAACTTTTTCGACGGTTACCCCAAGCAAGAAATCGGTTGATTTTATTGAAGTCGCAAAAGAAAACAACTTGAACCTTCAAGTTGCAAAAGTAACCGTTGATATTGCAAAGGATCAAATTGATTTAGCGCAAGCTGGTCATTATCCAACGCTGACTTTAAAAGCCAGCTATGGTGATACGCTTAGTGATTCAAACCGTAACCATATGAAACCACGTGGCGATAGCACAACTGTTGGTTTGAACTTTAACGTTCCGATTTACTCAGGCGGTGCTACATTGGCGGCAACTGAGCAAGCCCGTGCTTTTTATGTATCAGCGAGCCAAGATTTAGAATCTAGCTTACGCGGCGTAACTCGTTCAGTAATCACATCCTATAACCAAGTGGTTTCTGATATTGCGACGTTTAAAGCCCTTGAACAAGCCGTTGTATCAGCAGAAAGTGCATTAAAAGCCACTGAAGCTGGTTTTGAAGTAGGCACGCGTACCATTGTTGATGTATTAAACAGTACGCAAAACCTGTTCAACGCTAAACGTAATCTTGCTGATGTACGCTATCGTTATGTCGTATCAACACTGCGCTTAAAACAAGCCGCTGGTACGTTAACAAGCAACGATTTACAAGCGATCAACAAAGGTTTAAAAGCAATCTAATCCCTTCGTTTAGGTAATGATTGATAAATACTTCAAAAGCCAGCAACTTGCTGGCTTTTTTGTATTTTTACATTCATACAGTTAAACTAGCTTCTTTTCGATTTGAGATACTTTCGTGGTCAACACATCTGCATTTAAATTATCTTTTTTAAGCCCGCGTTATTGGCTGACTTGGATTGGCGTGTTTTTTTTATACGCTATATCTTGGTTACCTTTTAAATTTCAGCTTTGGTTAGGGAAACAACTTGGCCGTTTAGTATATCGGACGATGAAAAGACGCCGCCATATTGCAGAGGTCAATATTAAGCTATGTTTTCCTGACATGCCCGATACAGAGCAACAAGCTCTGGTTAAAAAGAATATGGAAAACACTGGCATTGCAACACTTGAAACAGGCATGGCGTGGTGGTGGCCAAATTGGCGTATTAAGCGTGTTTATGGCTCAGTAAAAGGCCTTGAACATTTTGACCAAATTCAACAATCCGGGAAAGGTGTATTATTACTGGTACCACACATTTTGCATCTTGAAATGGCGAGTCGTGTAATGGGAATTCATCATCAAGGCGTTGGCTTTTATCGCCCTCACAATAATCCGTTGATGGAATTTTTTATGACCCGTGGCCGATTACGTTCAAACGAATATTTAATCGGCAAACGTGATGTGAAAGGTCTTTTAAAAGCACTCAAAAACAAAAAGGTTTGTTACTATTTACCCGATCAAGACTATGGTCGAAATCGCTGTGAGTTCGCTCCTTTTTTTGCAGTCTCAGAAGCCGCCACTACCACGGGTACACTCCTATTTGCTGCAAGCAAAAATTGTGAAACAGTCAGTTTAATCAGTCGTCGTGATAAACATGGTAAATATCACTTAGAAGTACTTCCTTCTTTAGATAATTTTCCCAGTAGTGATGATAAAACAGATGTAACGCGTGTTAACCAACGCATTGAACAAGCTGTAAATGCCGCTCCAGAACAATATATGTGGTTACACCGACGATTTAAAACACGCCCAGATATTAACGCGCCCTCTTATTACAAGTGACAATTTCTCGTTAATATGCTTTTATAAACAAATATCAATACAAGGGTATTAGCCATGTGGTTTTGGGTTAAGCATTTATCATTAGCTGTTATTTTAATAGCTGCAGCTATCTATTTTTTATTTGGTCATGGTCCAGTTGTCGATATAAAAGAGACACAAAATGCTGCAGCTCAAGGTTTATCACGCTTTTATGCATCTTTACGTAATCAGGTAAATAAAAGTAATGAACGTGACAAATACGTACTTACTTTGCCAACGCCTGAAATGGGGATTGATGAAGTATTAACTGATCGTGCAAAAGTGGTTGATCCCTCTTCACCTAGCTGGTCAGGAGCTGTAACTGCACGTCGCTTTGAAAACGGCTCAACATTAAGAAAAGTGCTTTCTGACTATGCTCGCAGCGAAGATATCGTGCTGTATTGGTATTTAAGCAAAGATTATGTTGTTAAAGATCATTTTCGTGTTGATAGTAATTTCAACTCGACGTTATATCAGGTTGGTCGCGCCATTAACGATGATTTTGAAAACGAAGTGTATACTTTTTTTTGTTATAGACAGCGAGCAGCGGTGATCACCGAACTGCCCTCTGAATATGTACGTCAAAACTGTAGGCGCCTAAAGAGCTAGTTGAAATATCTGCTGCCACGTACGAGTAACAAACGAAATATGTGTGGCAAACTCATCTCTTGTGACACATCGCCCTCGTTGATCTA
The DNA here is from genome assembly GCF_013002825.1 of Pseudoalteromonas sp. NEC-BIFX-2020_002. NCBI lineage: Bacteria > Pseudomonadati > Pseudomonadota > Gammaproteobacteria > Alteromonadales > Pseudoalteromonadaceae > Pseudoalteromonas > Pseudoalteromonas sp. NEC-BIFX-2020_002. The sequence goes on along the minus strand of NZ_JABEPJ010000008.1, from coordinate 86,548 downwards.
AGCTTAATACGTGGTAGCACGAACGATAGTCAATATAGGCTGCAATAAGCCCTTCTTTTGTGTCATTGCTAATACACCCAAGGCGTGCGGCATCCGTTAAAATTCTTACATTGTCCGAATAAGTAGTCAGTTGTTCAAATGTATGGGCATTACTGAGCACCAAATATTGAGTGATAAACTCAATATCAGCCATCCCCCCAGCATCTTGCTTTAAATCAAACAGCTCACTATCACCTTTAGCCAAATGCGTGCGCATCTTTTCTCGCATGTTGATTACATCATCTTTTAGCTTTTGTGGTTCTCTTTGATCGCATAAAATACCTAATCTAATCTGTGCAAAACGTTGTTGTAACTCACTTTGCCCTAAAATCATGCGAGAACGCACCAAAGCCTGATGCTCCCACGTCCACGCTTGAGTTTGCTGGTAATGATTAAAACTCTCTAGATTGATTGCCATTAACCCTGAAGCACCCTCAGGGCGCAATCGGGTATCTAGTTCATATAAAATCCCCGATGCTGTACGTGTATTAAATAAGTGTAATAAGCGCTGTGCTAGTTTTAAATAAAATTGACGAGAATCGATAGCTTTGGTTCCGCTTGTTTGATCTGTCCCGTCATGATTATGCACAAAGACTAAATCCAAGTCTGAATCATAGCCCACTTCAAAACCACCCGTTTTACCATACGCGATTACCGCAAAGCCTTTATTTTCGTCATCTGTATTTGGTGGTATACCAAAGCGCTGTGCCATTTGATGCCATGCAATATTTACTGCTTGCTCAACAATCGCTTCTGCAAGTGCTGTTAAATGATCGCTGACTTTCATCACATCTAAGACACCCGTTGCATCAGCTGCAGCAATTCGTAATTGGTGAGTTTGTTTGAATTGTCGCAATGCTTCCATCTGTAATTCTAAATCAGCACTGTCTATACGTAAAAAGTACTGTCGAATTTCATCCTTGTAAGCAGATAAAGGCGTTGGCTTATACAACACTGCTGGGTCAATTAACTCATCAAGCAAAATTGGATAACGTGAAATATGCTCGCCAATCCATTTACTATGACAACATAGTAAAACGAGTTGTTTTAGTGCACCTGGATTTTCATACAACAGCTCTAAATAAGCGGTTCGAGAAATCACCTTATTTAATACTTGGCAAATCATACCAAATACAGCGCCACTGGCTTTTTCGTTAGTAAGCTGCTTAAGTAAAAGTGGCATTAATTTATCTAAAATATCACGCCCACGCGTACCTATCTTTGTTTTGGTTAATCGTGATTTAAAATCATCAAGCGCACTTTGCCAATCTTCATTAGGTTCGCTAAGCACACTAATATCTGTATGCTCCCACGCGCTAACAAATGCCCCTTCACAAGGATCAACAGGCTCACTCTCATAACCAATGACATATTCAAATTCACTGTGAATGCCCGCCATTATTTTTTCAATAAAGACTAAGCAATGGCTAAAATCAACTTGATTAAGTAGATAATTTAAACGCGATTGATTAGGCTCGTCATCGGGCAGTGTTTGCGTTTGTTGATCACTGAATATCTGCAAGTACTGCTCAATACGCCTAAGTATTAAATAGTTACGCTCTAATAATTTAGCCTCAGCTTCGCCGATAACTTTTATTTGATTCAGTTGCTTTAGTGCTTTTAACAATGATTGGGTTTGTAAATTTGCATCACGACCACCACGCACCATTTGTAGTGCCTGCACTACAAATTCAACCTCGCGTATACCACCCGCTCCTAATTTAATATTATTAGTTAATCGTTTGCGGCGTACCTCTTGCGCTATCATTTGCTTCATTTTTCTTAGTGATTCAATCACTGAAAAATCAATATAACGACGATACACGAACGGCTTGAGTAGTTGATAAAACTCATCGCTATAACGAGTTTGAGGGCCAATCAAGCGACCTTTTAGCATCGCATAGCGCTCCCATTCACGCCCTTGTTCTTGGTAGTAGTCTTCTATGGCATTAAAACTCATTACCAAAGGACCACTTTCACCAAACGGGCGTAAGCGCATATCCACTCTAAATACTTGCCCATCTAACGTTGTTTGATTAAGTGCTGCAATCAGTTTTTGTGCAACTTTATTATAAAAAACCTGCGCCTCTAAAGAACGTCGCCCACCTTGGGTTTTAACACTGCGTGGATAAGAGAATATTAAGTCAATATCTGATGAATAATTAAGCTCTTGTCCACCTAGTTTACCCATTCCCAAAACCATCATGGCCAGCGGCTGCTGCTGTTCATCTAAGGGTTTGCCATTGACTTGAGATACTTGCGTAAACGCCCAATTATTAGCACTGTTGATGAGTTCATCGGCTAACTTAGAAATATAACCTATACTATCGGCAATCTCATTTTTATAACATAAATCTAAGCAGGCTACTTTTAACCAATAGCGCTCACGGTAATGGCGTAATATTCGATGACACTGCGCCTCATCAACGTCGCTTAGTATTAAATCTTGAAATGGATTTGGTGCATCACGCAACGCCATTTCTGCGTCGTTAATTAACATATCACTTAACGCTGGTTGTGACTGTAGAGCACGCCAGGCAAAGTCACTCAATCCCAGTAAGTTAATAATTAACTCATTCGGTGCCTGTTCTGGATATAGCTCAAAAAAGCGCTCGCTACCGAGGGTGTAAAGTGGTGTTGGGAGTTGCTTGCCAAGTGTCATCAAATACTCTCTTTTATCTAAGCCATAACCGTACTAAAATGAATCACATAATAATAACCAACTAAGGTTTTACATGTCATATTTGTCTTTATCTAACACTAGTTTACTCGCGATTGCTATTAGTTTTATCGTTATTTGTTTAACCGTTATTTTCCTGCGCATCGTAAGTCAGCTCAAAGCGAAACAAGCGCTCAAAGAAGAGCTTGCCCAACATGACAACTTTGCAATGGGGATCAGCTTTGCATCTGAAATTACGGTCGTAATTACAACCATTGCTTTTTTATTCGATGAAATTAGCCTCAGTGCAGCACAATCCAACCCATTAAAAGTTGTCTTTTTAGTAGTATTATTATTTGCGTTTATTAAATTAGGGCACTTAATTCACCGAAAATGGATTCTCCATAGATTTAATGAAGAAGCAGCCATATTAAAACAAAACGTCTGCGCTGCTTTGGTTGATTCAGGTATGTTATTGGCTAATTGTATTATCACATTAGGCTTATACAGTTGGTCACATACTCAAGGGTATAGCAGTTTACTTATTGTGTTTGTTAGCTTCTTTTTATTACAGGGCATTTTTGCGTTAGATAGCAAAATACGTGAATATCGTTTTGCTCACGCAAATCAAGGCGCATCGCTGCAAAGTAACTTTAATTTAGAAAACACATCAATTGGGATTCGTTATGCGGGTAAATCTATTGGTCTTGCTTTAGCCGTCTATGCAGGTTTAGCAAGTGCAACGTTTCATAGCGGTAAAATGGTAGAGAATTTATTCACATTAGCTTTACATTGCGGCACTATGTGGTTATTACTGTATCTACTAACTAGTATCATTAAATTTATTTCATTGCCAAATATTGATACGGCACTTGAAATTGATCATCAAGATAACATTGGAATTGCTTGTATTGAATTTGCTGTTTTCAGCGCTATAGGCTATTTACTAATAAGTATGTTTTCAATTTAGCCATGAAAAGTTCCAAAATATGTGGGGCCCTATGCCGTTTGAAGTAAAGAATTATCTACTGATAGATAACGATAGTGAATTCAGTCGGCAATTTACTGAGTCTTATTTTGCCAAACCAAACGCAAAGGTCCCAAGCACATTAGTTATCGCAGGTGCTAATACTCGTCACTTAGTAAAGCTGATGTTTGATGAACTAATCAAAGACTATTGCTATTGCGATTTTAATAATGAAATTAGCGTATCAGAACTTGCCAGTTATCTGCATGAGCATCACGATATTGCAGGGGTATTATTTAACCAAACTGACTATTTGCTCGCCGATGAAAAGCAACGCTTTATATTTAACTCGTTACACTCAATTCGTTTTTTAGTCTCAGAAAAAGAAGGAGGTTACCACTTTGAGCCCGTCACTGACGAAGCACAAAACAACCACCTTTCTTGCCAAACTGAAATAGCGGAAACCCCTCAAGATTTAGCCAAATTATACGAAAAGCTAAATAACTAATTACAGTCACGCCGCAATAAATATTTGCACCTAAGTGGTGACTTACATACCATAACGCCATTAACCCATTCTGTTAAAGGTCATCATGCGAGTTCCTCATATTTATCAAGCAAGCGACATAGTTATTTCAACTCCTCTTACTTTAGACGACGATGCCGCAGGCCACATTGGTCGAGTATTACGCATGAAAGTAGGTGAGCGTATATCGCTGTTTAATGGCTTAGGTGGTGAATACCTTTGTGAGCTTATTGAAGTGGGTAAAAAAACAGTGGTTGCAATGCCGCTAGAGTTTCATGACAAAGATGTAGAGTCACCATTGAGCATACATTTAGGCCAAGGAATTTCTCGAGGCGATAAAATGGACTTTACCATTCAAAAATCTGTAGAGTTAGGGATCACTGAAATCACCCCTATTTTTAGCCAGCGCTGTGGTGTTAAATTAAGCCCTGAACGACTAGCAAAAAAACACTTACAATGGCAAAAAATAGCCATTGCTGCTTCAGAGCAATCTGGCCGTAATCGTATTACCACTATCCACCCACCTATTGATATTAGCGATTGGCTTGTGCAAAGTAGCAACGAAATAAAACTTACTTTACACCCTCGCGCAGAGCACAGCATTAAAACAATTACAGTGCCTAGTAGCGGCGTACGCTTTTTAGTAGGCCCTGAAGGTGGCTTTACTGATGATGAAATAGCCCAAACCAAACAACAAGAATTTGTTGATATTCGGATTGGTCCTCGCGTGTTACGAACAGAAACTGCCGCTTTAACGGTCTTAAGTGCATTACAGCTACAATTTGGCGATTTAGCTAATTGAAATTAGTAGAACTACCCTCATATCAATAGCAACATATTCAGTAAGGCAAGCGAACATGGCAATTAAGTTAGGTATAATTTCAGATCCGATCAGCGGATTTAACATCAAAAAAGACACCGGATTTGCAATGATGATGCAAGCCCAAAGCCGTGGTTATGACATTTATTACATGGAAATGAACGATCTTTCATTACGTAAAGGCAAAGCCTATGCAACCGCAGCTAAAGCAACCGTATTTGATGATGAAAACCATTGGTATGAGCTTGAAGAAAAGGCCACTATTGCCCTAGCTGATTTAGATGTTATTTTAATGCGTAAAGATCCACCATTTGATACTGAATACATTTACGCAACTTATATCTTAGAACGTGCTGAACTTGAAGGTACACTTATTATTAATAAGCCACAAAGCCTACGTGATGCAAACGAAAAGTTATTCACCGCCTGGTTTAGTGAGCATACCCCTGACACTTTAGTTACACGTTGCAAGCACCAAATTCGTGCATTTTTGGCTGAGCATAAAGACATTATTCTAAAGCCTTTAGATGGTATGGGTGGCGCATCTATTTTCCGCGTGACTGAAAATGATGCCAACATTGGCGTAATTTGCGAAACACTTACAGAACACGGTAGCCGCTTTGCAATGGCGCAAAATTATATCCCTGAAATTAAGCAAGGTGATAAACGTGTACTTGTAGTCGATGGTGAAGTTATTCCATATTGCCTTGCTCGTATCCCACAAAATGGTGAAACACGTGGTAACTTAGCTGTTGGTGGCCGCGGTGAAGCTCGCCCAATTAGTGACTCAGATCGCAAAATTGCCGAAGCAGTTGCGCCAACATTAAAAGCGAAAGGACTTATTTTTGTTGGTTTAGATATTATTGGCGATAAGTTAACTGAAATAAACGTTACTGCTCCTACATGCGTAAAAGAAATTGAAGCAGCCTATGATATTTCAATCACAGGGCGCTTATTTGATGCGATAGAGAGAAAACTGAGCCATACTTAATTTTCAACATATTAAAGGGGTATCGTTATGCAATCATTAGAAAATCATTTTTTAATCGCTATGCCATCAATGCAAGACCCTTTTTTTAAACGTGCTGTTGCGTACATTTGTGAGCACAATGAAGACGGGGCGATGGGGCTGGTGATCAACCAGCCTATTAATATAACGGTTGGGGACTTACTCGATAAAATTGAAATTGATAACGATAAGTCTACACACGCTGCAAGCGTTGCTGTTTTTGCTGGCGGACCTGTAAAAACCGATCGTGGTTTTGTATTGCACTCACCCACACCAGGGTATGCTGCAAGCCAAGAGCTCAGCAGCGATATAATGATCACAACATCAAAAGACGTGCTCGCAAGCCTGACAACTCCTGACGCACCAGAGCAGTTTATTATTACGTTAGGTTACTCCGGCTGGGAACAAGGACAACTTGAAAAAGAATTGCTTGAGAACTCATGGCTAATTATAAAAGCTGACCCTGATATTATTTTTAATACTCCCATAGAACAACGCTGGGAAAAAGCTGTTGCAACGCTCGGCTTTGATATTAGCCAACTAAGCTCTGAAGCAGGCCACGCATAACAAGCCCTTATTTGGGCTTTAATTTCATAGAGACAACATGAGTAAAAAACAACTCAAACCCAAAGGCGAACGTACCGTTATGGGTTTTGATTTTGGCACCACCAGCATTGGTGTTGCTATCGGCCAAGAACTAACCGGTACTGCAACGAGCCTGACAGCAATTAAAGCCAAAGATGGTATTCCAAATTGGGACTTTATTAAAAAGCATGTAGATGAGTGGCAACCTGATTTACTTGTCGTTGGTTTACCGTTAAATATGGACGGAACCAATCAAGAAGTCACTTTTAAAGCCAAAAAGTTCGCTAACCGTTTGCATAACCATTATGGACTACCTGTAGAGACTCAGGATGAGCGTTTAACGACCGCTGATGCAAAAGCACGCCTATTTGAACAAGGCGGCTACCGCAGCTTAGGTAAAGGTAACGTGGATAATATGTCTGCGGTTATTATTTTAGAGAGCTACTTTGAGCAGGCTTATGGCTAACGGGTAAATTTATAATAAGCTTATCAGTCAAATCTGGAATAAAACCAGCTTGACGATAAGCTTTTTCAATTAGCCCTTGTTTACGTAATAATTGCAAGCCTTGTTGAAGTGATTTATAAGCCCGCTTGCCATCAGGATGAAGTTTTGAAACTACATAATGGCGACTATCATCTAGTAACATCAGCACCTTGGGGACGGCTTTTAAATTAATATTTTCAAGTATGTAGTGATTATTTATTTCAGGCATTAGTGGCATTAGCATAAAATCAATCCATTGCATTGACACCATTCTAACTTGGCTTAACCATTCATCTTCACGCGTTAAACTTTTTAAAGGCAAAGCGGATAAAGTATCCCAATCAGTACGCCAACGCGGTGTTGATACACTTGTTAATTGACTAAAATCAGATAGGTGTTTTATTTCAAATACTTTACAATTACTTGGTGATGTAAAAACCCCCGAAAAATACTCCCCTTTGCGTATCACTGGATCGCTAATAAACACTTTATCACTCAGTGCATTAGCATCCTGACTCCAGTAACTATCAAAACTAAGTAATAATTCACCTTGCTCCAATAATTTAGTGTTTCTAAAGTTAACTTTGCCAATTTGATAACTAAATTGTTTATTAAATCCACCAAGTAACAGAGCTTGTTGAGCAATAATCATATCAACAACGTCTCGTCGAATAAATTGCCCACTAAAATCATTGACATCTTGTACTTTTCGACCATTTAAAAAGCGCATGTAATCATGATAGACATCATCGCGAATATAAATTACAACGTTATTATCCGTAGTTTTAAAGTTCTTTATTGCTTCAGAAATCGCTACATCATCGCGCAATGCACTAACACTAAATGGCATACTCAATAAAAATATAAGTGCCGTAAAGAATAACCATTTAATGTTATTGATCATACTATGAACCTTTTTGATCTAACCCGTCGATTGTCACACCTTGTAGAAAACCAGCTCCTTGCTGTTCGTTATTTCTAAGTTTAATCATCAAGCGTAAATCATTTGGTGAATCGGCGTGATGCAAGGCATCAGCGTAATTGATACGCTGTTGCTTATAAAGTTCAAACAAGGCTTGGTCAAAGGTTTGCATGCCCATATCCTTAGCTTTTGCCATCGCTTCTTTAATACCGCCTATATCACCTTTTTTAATTAACTCGCCGATGATTGGCGTATTTAATAAGATTTCAATTGCAGCTACACGCGAGTTACCATCAGCTGTTGGCACTAGCTGCTGAGCAATAATGGCGCGTAAATTTAACGACAGATCATATTTTAACTTATCGTGTTTTTCTTTTGGCACTAAGTGCATAATACGGTCAATTGCTTGGTTAGCATTGTTTGCGTGCAATGTAGCAACACACAAATGACCTGTTTCAGCAAAGCTTAATGCGTATTCCATTGTTTCTTGCGAACGTATTTCACCAATTAAAATAACGTCAGGTGCTTGGCGTAAAGAGCTTTTTAAAGCTGATTCAAAGCTTTCTGTATCAAGACCCACTTCTCGCTGAGTGATAATGCTTTTACGATGCTCATGCACAAATTCAATCGGATCTTCTATTGTAAGAATGTGCCCACGTTGATTACGATTACGATAACCAAGCAATGCAGCGAGTGAGGTAGACTTACCCGTGCCTGTGCCACCTACAAACAACACTAAGCCACGTTTAGCCATTATCACATCAGTAAGTGTTGAAGGTAGCCCTAAATCAGCTACGTCAGGGATTTGAGTAACGATTCGGCGAATAACCATACCAGCGCGATCCCGCTGCCAAAAAGCAGATACCCTGAAGCGACCTTCTTCTGTCGCGATTGCAAAATTACATTCTTTCGAGCTATGAAATTCTGCTTTTTGCTTGTCACTCATCGCTGATTCAACGAACGCAAGCGATTCTTCGTCAGATATTTTTTCATCGCCTAACGCAATGAGTTCACCATTAATTTTAGCACTGACAGGAAGCTGGCTTGAAACAAATAAATCGGATCCTTGTTTATCGATCATCAGCTGCAAAAAGTAATTAAGAGAATGTGTCATTATAGTTCCTTATCGCTTTGCCTAACTGCCAAAGTTTGTTTTATCTTGTGCTTTAACACGCGCTTCAGCATTAGTAACAACACCATGATTAACTAAATTAATTAAACACTGATCCATGGTTTGCATTCCGTGCGATGCACCTGTTTGAATTGATGAATACATCTGCGCAATCTTGTCTTCTCTAATTAAATTACGAATGGCTGGAACACCTATCATAATCTCGTGCGCAGCAACACGCCCCCCTCCTACTTTTTTAAGCAGTGTTTGCGAGATTACCGCACGCAATGATTCCGAAAGCATCGAACGTACCATGTCTTTTTCATCACCAGGAAATACATCGATAATACGGTCAATGGTTTTTGGCGCTGATGTGGTATGCAACGTACCAAACACTAAATGGCCAGTTTCTGCTGCGGTCATTGCCAAGCGAATTGTTTCCAAGTCTCGAAGCTCACCAACCAAAATTACATCAGGGTCTTCACGCAGCGCACTACGTAGAGCTGCCGAAAAGCTATGCGTATCGCGGTGAACTTCACGCTGATTTATTAAGCATAACTTATTATCATGCACAAATTCGATCGGATCTTCGATCGTAAGAATATGGTGATGCTTATTACGATTAATATAATCAACCATCGCCGCTAATGTAGTTGATTTACCCGACCCCGTAGGACCAGTTACCAACACTAAGCCACGTGGGTTATCCGAAATAGTTTTAAAAATATCTGGCGCGCCTAAGTCATCAAGCGTTAATACTTCACTTGGAATAGTACGAAACACAGCAGCAGGGCCACGATTAGAATTAAATGCGTTAACACGAAAACGAGCAAGATTGGGGACTTCAAAAGAAAAATCCACTTCGAGGTTTTGCTCATAGTCCTTGCGTTGATTATCGTTCATAATGTCGTAAACTAGGCTGTTTACATCTTTGTCTTCCAGTGCTGGTATATTAATACGTCGCACATCACCATCGACACGGATCATTGGCGCAACCCCTGATGATAAGTGTAAATCCGATGCTTTATGCTGCACACTAAAGGCCAACAATTCGGTAATATCCATTTATGACTCCACAACTAACTGATAATTATATGGTTACAATAGCAGAACGACTTAAATCCGCCTATGCTAGAATTGCCATAGCGACAAAAAAATATCATCGTAATGAGCATGATGTCTGCTTACTAGCAGTATCCAAAACAAAACCTGCTGATTTCATTCTAGCGGCTTATCAACAAGGTCACCGAGAGTTTGGTGAGTCCTATGTTCAAGAAGCTGTCGATAAAATAACCCAATTAGCAAATTATAGCGATATTGTTTGGCATTTCATCGGTCCTATTCAATCAAATAAAACGGCCGCTGTTGCCGAAAACTTTGATTGGGTGCAAAGTGTTGATCGTGAAAAAATAGCCAAACGTTTAAATGATCAAAGGCCGATAAATAAGGCCCCTCTTAAAGTATTAATTCAAGTAAATATAAGCTTGGAAGACTCCAAATCAGGTTGCCACCCAGATGATCTAGCCGCATTAGCGCAGTTCGTTAACGACAGCCCCAATTTAGTTCTGCGTGGGCTAATGGCAATCCCAGCAAAAACTGACGACCCACAGCAACAAATACAATATTTTGAGCAATTACGTGCTTGCTTTGATAGACTTAAGGCCCAATATCCTCATATAGACACCTTGTCGATGGGGATGAGTGGCGATGTAGAAGCTGCAATAGCTGCAGGCTCAACCATGGTACGCATCGGCACGGATATTTTTGGCCAACGAAGCTAAGGTGATAACTAAGATATGTCAGATAAAACAATCGCATTCATAGGCACAGGTAACATGAGCTATGCCATCATTGGTGGCATGGTAAAAAAAGGATTTGCTGCCTCCAATATTATTGCAACAAATCGTAACCAAGAAAAACTCGCTAAGGTAGCAGCGGATTTCGGGGTGAACACCACCTCAGATAATAACGCAGCGCTTCGTGATGCCGACGTGATTGTCCTATCTGTTAAACCACAAATGATGGGGGATTTATGCAAATCATTCCAAGATTCAGGTGTAGACTTAAGCGATAAGCTATTTATTTCTGTTGCAGCAGGCTTAACAGTTAAACGCTTACGTGAAATGTTAGGTCAGGACGTTAAAATGATCCGCTGTATGCCTAATACACCGTCATTGCTTGGTCGTGGTGTGTCTGGCTTATTTGGCGACGGTGAAACGGCCGATGAGCATGCTTTTGTACAACAAGTATTTGAATGTACAGGTATTGCGGTTTGGGTTGAAAAAGAGTCTCAAATTAACGATATCATTGCGGTTACCGGTTCATCACCAGCGTACTTTTTCTTATTTATGGAAGCCATCGAAGAAAAAGCCAAAGCGCTTGGCTTTAGCGATGAAGATGCACGCCGCTTAGTGCAGCAAACCGCGCTAGGGGCTGCTGAAATGGCAGTATCACAACCTGATATCAGTATTTCTCAGCTGCGCGCTAACGTAACATCTAAAGGTGGTACCACACATGCTGCTGTTGAACATTTAAAAGCACAAGGTTTAACAGGTACCGTCGCTGATGCTATGGATGCTTGTATTGCCCGCGCAGAGCAAATGGAACAAGAACTTTAAAATTTCTCAGTTTTATATTTAAGGTAATATTATGAATGCCATGCAATTTTTAATTGGAATTGTTTTTGATCTGTTTTTAATGGTCGTGTTACTGCGCTTTTGGCTGCAAACGGCTAAAGCTGATTTTTATAACCCTTTGAGCCAATTCGTTGTCAAAGCAACCTCTTTTGCAGTTAATCCTCTACGTAAGATTATTCCTGGTTTTGGAGGGTTAGATTTAGCCTCTCTATTATTGGCATTCATCGTTGCAGTCGCAAAGGTTTCAACATTGCTATTGATCATTTATGGCGGCTGGTCTGCACAGACGGTATTTATTACTGCATTAGTAACGGTTGTCAAAGAAGGCTTAAACTTAATGTTTTGGGTGTTAATTATTCGCGCTCTATTAAGCTGGGTAAGCCAAGGTTATAACCCTATTGAAGCGGTATTCCATCAACTAACAGAACCTATGCTTAAGCCAATCCGTAGGGTACTGCCGCCTTTAGGTGGTTTTGACCTATCAATTGTAGTGCTTATTATCAGCCTACAATTCATACAAATTCTATTTATGGATTTCATTGGCTAATAACCTCATTTCCCAGAGGCCATTGTGGCCTCTTTTTTTAAGAGTCATTTATGAAAAAACTAGCCAGTATTTTATTCTTCGCACTTGCGGGGATTACCTTTAGTGCTCACAGCGAACAAATACAAGGTGCTCAATATAAAGAACTTGGCCCTTGGCAAGTACACTACATTGCATTCCCATCCACGTTTATTCAACCACAAATTGCAAAAGCGTATGATCTCGAACGCAGTAACTACAAAGGCATTGTTAATATCTCAATTTTAAAAAACAATGCAGATAAAACAGCGCAAATTGCGACTCTTAGTGGCACAGCTAAAAATTTACTTGGCAATAAACAAACCCTCACATTTAAAGAAGTGATTGAAGGTGAGTCTGTTTACTACCTTGCACAAGTGAAATTTACCAACGAAGAAATTTTGCGTTTTGATATTGAAATTAAACAAAGCAATCAATTTCAAAAGCTGCAGTTTCAACAAAAATTCTATGTAGATTAAATCATGACAAAAACCTTAGTTTTAGCCACAGGTAACCCTGGAAAGGTTAAAGAATTAGCACAAATGCTAAGCCCACTAGAAATAAACGTTGTGCCGCAAAGTGACTTTCACGTCAGTGATGTTGCAGAGACTGGCACTACCTTCGTTGAAAACGCGATAATTAAAGCGCGTCATGCGGCTAAAGAAACTGGCCTGCCCGCGATTGCTGATGATTCAGGGCTGGAAGTTGATGGCCTAAACGGCGCACCTGGCGTGTATTCCGCTCGCTTCGCGGGTGTCGGTGCCAGCGATCAAGATAATATCAACAAACTTTTAAAAGAGCTTGGCGATAACCCTATTCGTACTGCACGTTTTTGGTGTGTTTTAGTATTAATGCGCCACGCTGATGACCCAACGCCACTCATTTGCAGTGCAAGCTGGGAAGGTCAAATTACATTAACGCAAGATGGCCAAGGTGGCTTTGGCTACGACCCTGTTTTTTATGTACCAGCGCTTCATTGCACCAGCGCTCAATTGACTAAAGAGCAAAAAAACGCGGTGAGTCATCGTGGTCAAGCGCTCCAAAATTTACTTATCGAGCTTAAGCTCAAAGGCGGCCTGTGAATTTGCCACCACTAAGCTTATATGTGCACGTGCCTTGGTGCGTCCAAAAGTGCCCATACTGTGATTTTAATAGCCATGGTCAAAAAGGCGAAATCCCCGAAAAAGAGTATGTACAGCATTTAATCGATGATTTAAAAGCTGATTTACACTTGGTACAAGGGCGTAAAATTCACTCCATATTTATTGGCGGCGGCACACCTAGCTTATTAACAGGTGAGGCATACGTTAACTTATTGCAGGCCGTTGATTCTTTAATAGGCTTGAGTGATAACTGTGAAATAACCCTCGAAGCCAATCCGGGTACAGTTGAAACTGGCCGCTTTAAAGAATATGTAGCCGCTGGCATTAATCGTATTTCGATTGGCGTGCAAAGCATGCAAGATGATAAGTTAAAAGCACTGGGTCGTATTCACGGTGCTGACGAAGCTATCTATGCAGCAACACAAGCACACGAAGCGGGATTAAACAGTTTTAACCTTGATTTAATGCATGGCTTACCGGGGCAATCACTTGACGATGCACTCGATGATTTGAAAAAAATCATTGCGCTTAACCCGCCGCATATCTCTTGGTATCAGTTAACCATTGAAGCAAATACAGCATTTGCATCAAAGCCGCCAACTTTACCGCCTGATGACACTTTATGGGATATTCAAGAGCAAGGCCAAGCGCTACTCAGTGCGGCAGGTTATCAACAATATGAAATATCAGGCTATGCCAAAGCCGGCTTTCAATGCCAACATAACTTGAATTATTGGCGTTTTGGCGACTATTTAGGAATTGGCTGCGGCGCACATGGTAAAATTACTGATGCAACCTCCGGCCTTATTACACGAACCATGAAGGTAAAACATCCGCGTGGTTATATGGATTTATCTAAACCTTATTTATTTAAGCAATGGCCGGTTGAACAAGACGACTTACCATTTGAGTTTTTTATGAATCGTTTTAGGCTTTTTGAAGCCTGCCCAAAAAATGATTTACATGCGCTTACAAAGTTATCACTACAAAGCCAGTCAGATGCCTTGAATCAAGCAATAAATAAAGGCCTACTGGTGGATATGGACACACATTGGCAGGTAAGCCAAAAAGGTCATCGTTTTTTAAATGACCTGCTAGAATTGTTTGTGTAATTACTTGTTCAAATTTAATGAACAATTACACACTAATAATAACGAACAACCTTTAATGGTTTCTAACAACAAAAGGGAAAACATGCGTAAACTTACCTTTATCGCCGCTGCAGTGAGTATTGCACTGCTAGGTGGTTGCCAGCAAACACCTGAGCAACAAAGTACACCAAGCGTACAAGCACAGCCTGTACAAAGCGAAATAGAAAAAGCCAATGCGTTTTTCGAAGATACCTTTAACCGCGATGTAATGAGCAGCCCGGTTTACCAAACTTATATGGGTATCAAACAAGATTACGACAAATGGGATGATGGCAGCGAAGAACGTGCCCTAAAAGACCTACAACAAACCAAAGACGATCTTGTCGCGTTAAACGCAATTAATCGTGATTTGTTAGATGACAGCACCAAAGTTAGCTATGATCTTAAAAAACAAGATCTTGAAAATAACATTGCTGATTTTAAATGGCGCTACCATAACTACCCAGTAAACCAAATGTTTGGTGTTCACTCGATGATCCCAGCATTTATGATCAACCAACACCAAATTGGTGATGTGTCTGATGCAAAAGCGTATATATCTCGCTTAAATGGCGTAACAACGGTTATCGATCAGTTAATTAAAGATTTAGAAACACGTGCTAGCAAAGGCATTATTGCACCTAAGTTTGTGTTTCCACACGTGATTGATTCAAGTAAAAACATCATTCTCGGTGCGCCATTTGAAAAAGGCGAAGATTCAACATTACTTGCTGACTTTAAACGTAAAGTAACGGCACTGGAAATTGATCAAGCACAGAAAGACAGCCTAATCAATGACGCTGAAAAAGCGCTTAAGTCGGCTATAAAACCGTCTTACTCTAAGCTAATTAATTATTTAGCGCAGCTTGAAAAGCGTGCTGACGATCGCGATGGTGCGTGGAAATTTCCTGATGGTGAAGCGTTCTACAACAACGCATTAGCACGTACAACAACGACTGACTTAACAGCAAAAGAAATCCACACTATTGGTCTTGCTGAAGTGTCTCGTATTCATGATGAAATGCGCGAAATTAAAGATAAAGTAGGCTTCAAAGGTGATTTAAAAGCGTTTATGCAGTTTATGAAAACTGACAAGCAATTTTATTACCCAAATACAGCTGAAGGTAAGCAACGTTATCTTGATGAAGCAACAGCAATGATCGATAACATGAAGACGCGTTTAGACGAGCTATTCATTGTTAAACCAAAAGCGGATTTAAAAGTAAAAGCGGTTGAAGCCTTTCGTGAAAAAGCAGCTGGTAAAGCGTTTTACCAACAACCAGCACCAGATGGCTCACGCCCTGGTATTTACTACGCAAACCTTTATGACATGGAAGCGATGCCAACTTACCAAATGGAAGCATTAGCCTACCATGAGGGTATTCCAGGTCATCACATGCAAATAGCAATTTCGCAAGAACTTGAAGGTGTCCCTAAATTCCGTAAGTTTGGTGGCTACACAGCGTACATTGAAGGCTGGGGTTTATACTCTGAATTAGTACCAAAAGAAATGGGCCTGTATGAAGACCCATATTCAGATTTCGGCCGTCTTGCTATGGAACTATGGCGTGCATGTCGATTAGTTGTAGATACCGGTATCCACGAAATGAAGTGGACTCGCCAACAAGGTATCGACTATTACGTGAATAACACACCAAACGCGACCTCAGATGGCGTAAAAATGGTTGAACGTCACGTTGTAATGCCTTCACAAGCAACAGCCTACAAAGTAGGTATGCTTAAGATTTTAGAGCTACGTGAAGCTGCGAAAGTGAAACTTGGTGACAAGTTTGATATTCGTGAATTCCATGACGTTGTACTAAAAAATGGCGCAGTGCCACTTAACGTACTTGAGAGCTTTGTTGATCAATGGGTAGCAAGTAAATCAGCTGCTTAACAACACATCAGTTACTATATTAAAGGCCGCAATTGCGGCCTTTTTGCTGTTTGTAAACCTAGTTAACAGCTTGACCTGTAAATGGTTTCAGCTAGGATAGAATAAACGATAATGAGGGAATACCAATGGATACATGTATAAAACAACTAACACACCAGTTACAGCACCACCAGCTACAAGCTGTTGTGGATGACTTCCCTACATTATCGTCACAGCAACAGAGCATGCAACTGGTACATTTATACCAAAGTGCACAACGGATGGATGTTAAGTACAGCTATTTGCAAAATGTAGCGACCCGAATACTTACAGAGCATCCATTTCCTAAAGATTTAATTAGTGAATTTAAAAGCACTGATTTATTAAGTTTTTTCACCCCGGGGCTTAAATTTAACAATGGCTTTGCACTGCAAAATGAGCAAAAAAACAATGTGATTCACACATTATTTAGCCACTGCGCAGCTAATAAACCTCCCTTTAATTATGTTCGTTCATTAATGTTATTTGAAAGCAATGAAAGCCTCTTACTTGCACTTACACAAGCAAATAATGCAGGATTAACGCCTGTTGCATGTTACATCACGTGCAATGTTGAACAAGCCAGTTTACCTAAGCACGAATTTTCCGCACTGCTCGCGCTGATGGAAGCTCAGTTTAAGCAACATGAAAATATCAATACGGCTGCATTTTTAAATGCGCTGATCAACCTAAAAAACACTCTTTCGAGCCACACACTTAATGAATACACGGTATTGTTAGCAAGCGCTTACCTGCGTTGCAAAACAGACAAGATAGAAACTTACCTTCAACAACATTAATAAAAATGAGCGAGCGTGAACACCTAATGTTAATTCAAATAACGCCTTCAAATGTTCACATTGCCATTTTATATTAGGCCGTGTTGATCTTTGCGGATTGAAATTTATTCAATCTAGGAGAACCCTTTGGACAGCGCATGTTTGGAATTTATACTGCGTTATCGCCTATTTATGGGGAATAACCACACATCATAGGCGCTGCTTTGCCTAAATAAAAAACATACGGCTGCAAAATCAATCACGAAAGATCAACGCGCCCTAACCGCCACACGCGCGGTAAATCAGTCAGATAAATAATATTCAACACTTGTTACAACGCGGATCTTTTTAAGTTGTGGTGTGTTTGAATCTCGATCCGAAATACTAAACTGACCTTGGCGTGCTGTTTTAATTTTACCTAACTTTGATTGCGAATCTTTGGCAAATTTAATCGCAACTTCACGCGCTTTTTCAGTCGCTTCTTGCACCATGGCAGGTTTAACATCGTTTAACCCCGTAAATAAATATTCAATACGTGTGTCATAACTATCTTGCACAATGGCAATCCCTTGCTTAGCCAATTGCCCTACTTTCGCTAAAGCATTTTTAACTTTATCTGGCTGCGATGAATAAACGGTTACACTCGCGCGTGCTATATATCTAAATTGCTGGTTTTCAGCGCCATATTCTCTTGCTTGTTTATCTACAATTGATTGCGCGCCTCGACTAATTTCGTCATCATCAAAGCCATGTAGCTTTAAAAAAGCAATAACGGCATCATTTTTTTGCTCAATGCGCGCTACTAACTTTTCAAGGTCGTTGTCAGCATCACTAAATTGCAATGGCCAAATTACCGTATCCGCTGCCACTTCTATTTCTGCAAGCCCTTTCACTGTGACAGTACGCTCCATATTTTTTACATCAATTGCAGCACTTTTTAAGATCAAGCCCAAACCTAATAACCCAACGGCTAATACTGCAGCAGCCACAGTCAAACTGTTGCTTTGTGATTTATTCATTTATAACTCCTTGATATAGATCTAGCTAAGACTCATTGCCACTCGAAACTTCGTGATAAACAGGTTACATTAATGAGTATAGATTGGGATATTAGAGTGTAAGTATCTAAACTTAACTCGCCCTGTACAGCAAAGGAAAAGCAATGAGTGTAAAGCGCATTAGTCAGTTTTTTAATCCAACCTCCGTAGCCGTTATTGGTGCTTCAAACAATCAAACCCGTGCTGGGTTTGTTGTAATGCGAAATTTATTACAAGGTGGCTTTAAAGGGCCGATAATGCCCGTTAGCCCGTCACACTCTGCAGTGCATGGTGTGCTTGCTTATCCATCCATAACTGACTTACCAAAAATACCTGACCTTGCGGTTATTTGTACCAACAAGAACACTTTAATAAATATTATTAATGAGTTAGGTGAGCTAGGATGTAAAAATGCCATTGTTATTGCTGCGGGCTTAAATAAAGAACAAAAAGAGTCTCTGCAACAAGCGGCACTTACCGCTGGCGTTTCTTTACTTGGCCCTAATTGCCTCGGTTTGCTTATTCCTCACTTGGGGCTTAACGCGAGTTTCTCACACACAGTAGCAAGCCCAGGTAAACTGGCGTTTATTTCTCAATCAGCCGCTGTATGCTCAACTATTTTAGATTGGGCTAAGCATAAAGAAATTGGATTTTCATATTTTGTATCCGTAGGTGACTGCCTTGATATTGATTTTGCAGAGCTGCTGGATTTTTTAGGACGGGACGCCAAAACCAAAGCTATTTTACTTTATATTGATAACATTGAGAATATCCGCAGCTTTATTTCCGCTGCGCGGGCTGCGGCATTTAGCAAACCCGTTATAGCGATTAAAACGGGAAAAACAGCCGCAGGTGCACTCGCGGCTGAAATACACACCGGCGGACAACAAAGTTCTGATGCCGTGTATGATGCACTATTTCAACGTGCCGGCATGTTAAGAGTTAATGATTTAACCGAGTTATTTGCAGCAACACAAACTCTCGCCATGCACCCTAAATTATTAAAAGTTGAACAGCTGACCATTTTAACTAATGGCGGCGGCCCTGGTGTAATGGCTGTTGATAGCCTATTACAAAGCTCAGGAAAGCTCACACAACTGAGCGAGGAGACACGCGCCGCGCTTAATAAAGTCATTCCACAATCAGATATGACTTCAAATCCAGTTGATATTTTTGGTGACTCAGCCCCCGCACGCTATCAACAAGCATTAGAAATATTACTACACGCTAAAGAAGTGAAAAACCTATTAATCATTCATACACCATCGGCACTGGCACCCAGTGAAGACTATGCGCATATCATTGCGCAGACTCTTAACAAACTCCCGCCAATGGCGCGCCCTTATGTGATCACCAACTTTATGGGTGAAGATGCTGCTTATGCTGCTAGGCGTTTATGTAGTAACAATAGCATTCCAACCTATCGTACCCCAGAGGGCGCTGTCAGAGCCTTTATGCATTTAGTGAGCTATCGTCGTAACCAAAAGCATTTAACGCAAACGCCTGAGTCAAATACGGACGATGCGAAAATAAATAAGCAAGCAGCTAAAGAAACCGTCAATGAGTTTTTAGAAGAGCAACAAAGCTATTTATCAACTCATCAGGCAAGTCAAATATTGACTCATTATGGCGTTGAATGTATTCAAACTGAAGTGGCTTACACCCCCACAGAAGCCAAAGAGCAAGCAATTGAATTAGGTTTTCCTGTCGCCCTTAAATTAATTAGTCCAAGCATTCCCTCTAAATCAGAAGTCGGTGGTGTGGTGCTGAATTTAAATGATGCTCAAGAGGTAGAGCAAACCGCATTTGCGATGTTATTAAGAATACGAAACACCTACCCCGATGCAATTATTGAAGGTTTCTCGTTACAAAAAATGGCACCGAGAGCTGGCGCGAATGAACTGCGAATTGCCGTAAAAACTGAACCTAACTTTGGTCCTGTTATACTTCTTGGTGAAGCAGGCACAGGCTTAGAATTTGCTCAAGCAGCGGTCGCCCTGCCACCATTAAATATGAACTTAGCAAAATATTTAATTGCTGCGGCACATGATAAAGGTGTGCTTAAAGATCGCATTCTGCCAGAGAAGGTTGACAAATATCGCTTATGCGCACTTTTAACGCGTATTTCTCAGTTAGTTATTGATCAACCTGACATCACTTCTGTTGAGTTAAACCCTATTTTAGCCAGTAACGGGCAATTTTTAGTCCTTGATGCAACCATGACCTTGAATCGTTATAAAATACAGTCGCACCGTAAACGACTCTCCATCCGCCCTTACCCTATTGAACTAGTTGAACATGTCACATTAAAAAATGGTAGCGCCGCCATATTACGACCTATCAAACCTGAAGATGAGCAAGCCCATCAGGCATTTGATCAATCATTGAGTAAAGAAGATCGTTATAAACGCTTTTTTGGAGAACTGCCACAATTTAATCATGACCAACTCGCTAAAATGACGCAGATTGATTATGACCGTGAAATGGCCTTTATCGTCACTCAAGAGCAATCGGGCGAACACCTTACTTTAGGTGTATCTCGTGTTTTAATGGATCCTGATAAAGTTCATGCTGAGTTTGCGATTGTAGTGCGATCTAATTGCCAAGGACTCGGATTAGGAGGAATGCTTATGCGTGCTGCGATTGCTTATTGCCAAAGCCAAGGGGTGCAATTTATTGAAGGGATCACGCTGCCTGAAAATACCGGCATGATCGAGCTTGCTCGTAAACTTGGTTTTAAGATAACCCGTGATTTTGAAGAAGGCAGTATAAACATGGTACTGACACTATAAGGCGCTTTAGTTGAAAGTAACGACTTGGAGGCACTGGCCAAATATCGACTTAGATGCTGACTTACTCGCTGAGTCAGTTATTGCCTATCAAGATATTCATGATCATTGCTTTATTAAACTAAGCTGTAATAGTAATAGTGTATGCAGTGCATTTGGCATTAAACGACACTTTCAACATAACCCTTTGGGATCAGTTGAAAAAAACAGCTATGTTTATAATTTATCAGCTTTATTAAATGATGAAAAAAGCCCTAAAAAATTAAACGATTGCCCGCAGTTACTCATAAATATTGAAGCACACAAACGTGTTAGCGAACACCCTAGCAGTATCAATAAAGCATGTTTTGCAACGGTTTACTCTCCGCTTTATCACTTAAATTCAATGTTGGGGGGAACATTAACAGCAGCCCAATTAGAGCACGCATCTTATAAAAAAATGTTATCTTTATTAACTGATATTACAGCGCAATATATTGACGCTTTACTGTTAATCAAAAATGTTAGAATTTACTACTGCAGCTTTCATGCGAGCGCTGCATTTTGCAATTATGAGCAATTTAAAACTCTCGTAGCCCCATATGATGAACAATGTATAACGCAATTACCCCACCAGCACCACCTTATTCATTATCATTGCAGTGCACCTATTTATTTTGATTTCCTTGATAGTAAGAAGTTCTCATTACTATCAATTGATGATTGTGATGATGTTATAGCTATAAAGGCTTTACTGACTCGCTTTCCTGATATTACATTTGTAGGGCTATTGGATAAATTATTATTACCACACCCACTTAAAGCAAAAGAAATTGAACGAATTTTTTCATCTTGCAGCCGCCATTTGGATTTTAATAGAGTCATTATCGCCCCAAGCTGTACTCTACCTTTAAGCATTAAAAACAATACATTATTAAAAACATGTTCTATTGTAAAAGGACTGTGAATTAAGTTTATGCCTACGGAAGATAAACAATTGACTACTATACATGCCGAGTTAATAAAGGCCGTTGAGTTATACCAACAAAACCAATATCAATTAGCGCGGGGGCAGTTTGAGTATGTACTGAGCCAAGATAACTCATGTTTGATTGCACATCGTTATTTGGCCGAAATCGCACTGATAGAAGGCACAGCAAAAAATCACATAGAATCATTGATAGCTTCCTTAGCGGCACACCCAACATCAAGCGAGATTAGCCATACGCTAGGCATGTGCTACCAACAAGCACGCGAGCTGCCCCAAGCAGTTGAGCAATATCGCCATGCACTAGAGGTGCTGTTAAACACGCCACCTAATCATAGTTATAAACCAAAACCAAACGTTGAATTCGATACCGAAATACATGAAAGCTTACTATGGCAAACCCTTGCTCTTTTTCGTCAAGCAAATATTAAATCCTTTGCCACCGCCGGTAGCCTACTAGGCATAATACGCGAAGGCGCAATCCTACCTTTTGATAAAGACATTGATATTGGGGTTGATTGGGGGCAAATGGAGCAAGCCATTACACTTTTAAAAAGCCAAGGTTGGCATGAGCATATGCGATCCTATGATTTAATTAACCCTCGCTGCTTTGCCCACCCCGATGGGGTGACCATGGATCTTTGTGGCTTTGGCGTTGATACCGTCAGTCAGCGTACTATTTGCGGGCTTTGGATGAGTGATATTCCCTTTGAGTGGAATAGAATTACAGAGTATCCAACTATAAATTTAGTCGAAAAAATAACTCCCCATGGCAATGTATGGCATCTAGCCCAACCTGAACTAACGCTAAATGCACTTTATGGAGATTGGCAAACACCCGACCCACTTTTTGATACAATTTTATGTGCAAAAAACATTCGATCATTTTCGTTATTAACCCAGTGCTTTGTGTATTCAAGACTTTATAAATTATGCCTAATGAGCGAATGGGGAAAATTAGAGCACACATTAAACCAACTTTCTTTTTTTGATAAACACGACATATTAATAAATAAACTCACCGATAAAGCCAAAAGTATGCAGACATGACCCTAAACTCAGAAAATAAAAGTAACTATAATACACGCTGCTTAGCCCTGGGTGTGTTTGACTTATTTCATATTGGTCATTTAAATTACTTAAAGTTTGCTAAAGCCCAAGGCAGTGAACTATTTGTTGCTGTTGCGCCAGATGACTTGTGCTTTGAAAATAAAAAAACATTTCCCATCATCAGCCAGCATGAAAGAATGTCCATAGTAAGCGCATTGGCGATCGTGGATCATGTGGCCTTAGTACCAAGTCCAATTATAAAGACCCAGAGCGCTTGTAGGTGGATAAAAGCATGGGGAATTAATAAAGTAGTTGTTGGTGGGCAATGGCAAAACAGTGAGCGCTGGAATGAAGCTGCGAATGCATTACAAGCGCATAATATTGACGTTATGTTTGCACCACAAACCCCTGATATTTCGAGTACTGATATTAAGCAAAAAATAATCACATACTGCTCAGAGGTTTTATAATGTGTATACCCAAACCACCTCAAGATGCGAGGTTCTGTTGGAATTAAAAGGGGCTGCCATTATTACAACGTATCATTATTACAACGTATAGTCGTATATTTTTTGCATATAATTACTAAAACTGAAACAACAATATTTTTGAACACACGGATTTAATTTGAATAATTTACGTAAACGCACAGCTCTATTTTTCGAAGGCAACGGTGAATACCGTAAAGTGGGTCATTACATTGATGTATTTCTAATATCATTGATCATGATAAATGTGGTTGCGATTGTGCTTGAGTCTGTAATCAGTCTAGCGCAGCAATATAAACATGAGTTTTTATTACTAGAACTGATCTCTGTGAGTATTTTTAGCATTGAGTATTTATTAAGAGTGTGGTCGTGTGTTGAGCGTATCGAATACACGAGTATGAAATGCAGTAATTTAAAGCGCCGTATTAAATATGTATTTTCACCATTGGCATTAATTGATCTTATAGCGATTCTACCCACCTTATTAATGTTTTTTATTACTTTCGATTTACGCTTCTTGCGGGTATTTAGACTATTACGTGTTTTTAAGCTCACTCGTTACTCAAGAGCAATGCAGCTGCTTTTACAATCATTTCGTGATGAAAGCAGCTCACTTATGGCTGCATTTTTTATTATGGCGGTGGTGCTTATTTTAGCTTCATGTGGGATTTACTTAATTGAACATGATATTCAACCTGATAAATTTGGCTCTATTCCCGCTGCTATGTGGTGGGCAATGGCTACTCTGACAACCGTTGGCTATGGCGATGTGGTGCCCGTTACTCCACTAGGGCGTTTTTTTGGTGGTCTAATCACATTGCTAAGCATGGGCATGGTAGCAATACCTACTGGCTTATTAGCGTCAAGCTTTTCTGAACAACTACGAAAACGTAGGATCATGTTTAGCGATGCAGTACATGAGCGCCTACATGACGGTCAAATTGATGACGACCAAGCAGAGTACCTAGAAAATTTACGCTGTAAATTAGGTTTAAGTAAACAAGAAGCAAATAAAGCAATTAAAGTTCAACTTAGCTCTCGCTCAAAACACTTATACTGTCGCCATTGTGGTGAGCGCCAAGATTAAAGTACGTTATTTTAACCCAGTAGCGCTCGCCAATCATGCTCTAATAACATCGCAACTTCATCGCCAGGGACTGGCTTGCTAAATAAATAACCTTGGAATAAATTACATCCAAGCTTTCGTAAAAAAGCTAATTGCTCTGGTGTTTCAACCCCTTCAGCAACACATTCTTTTCCTAAACTTTTAGCCAGTGCAAGCGTTGACTCTATGATTGCTTCGTCATCACTATCCACCCCTATATCATTAACAAAGCTACGATCGATTTTTAGTACATCAATTGGAAAGCGCTTTAAATAAGTTAATGAGGCATAGCCAGTACCAAAGTCATCCATATATAACTTACAGCCTAACTGCTTAAGCTTAAGCATGCTTTCTTGTGCATACGATGAATCATGCATTAACACAGATTCAGTGATCTCAAATACAACGGATTGAGGTTGTACACCTGCGGTGATCAAGGCTTGACGAATTTCGCTCACCAAGTTTTTATACTCAAAATCCAACGCAGATAAATTAATAGATATATATAGCTGCGGTGAAATTCGTCGCCATTGCTTTAGTTCAATTAAAGCCCGCGCAAGAGTTTGTAACATAATTTTAGTGATTAACCCTATCCCTTCAGCGGCTAAAGCAAACTCTTGAGTCTTATATTCATCATTCTCAGGCCAACGAAGCAATACTTCAAATCCCTCAACCTGCTGGGTATGTGCATTTACAATAGCTTGGTAGTGATTACAAAATTCATGTTCTTGATATGCTTTGGTCAACTGAGATTCTAAATGTAAGGCTTTTTGAACATGAACATTCATTTCTTGCTTGTAGAATTGGTAACATCCTTCTACGCTTTTTTTAGCGTGGTAAAGAGCGATGTCAGCCGCTTTAATTAAGCTTTTATCACTGCTGGCATCATCTGGGTAAATAGCAACTCCAATACTAAGGCTAACATTAAGTGCTTGTTCGTTGGCGACAATATTCTCACTCACGCACTGCATCAGTTTAGCGCAAACTAACAATACCTCTTCCACTTGATTGATGTCTTCAACTAGCAGCATAAATTCATCACCACTAAAGCGTGCAATACTGTCTTGAGGACGTATTGTGGCTTTCAATCGTAAGGCTACTGATTTTATAATTTCATCGGCTACGCCATGCCC
The DNA here is from genome assembly GCF_013002825.1 of Pseudoalteromonas sp. NEC-BIFX-2020_002. Lineage (NCBI taxonomy): Bacteria > Pseudomonadati > Pseudomonadota > Gammaproteobacteria > Alteromonadales > Pseudoalteromonadaceae > Pseudoalteromonas > Pseudoalteromonas sp. NEC-BIFX-2020_002. The sequence goes on along the minus strand of NZ_JABEPJ010000008.1, from coordinate 60,732 downwards.
TAATGAGTCATTAAAGTACTTAAAACGTTTAATATTTATATTTAGTAATGCAACTTTGCAATCATGAGATTTAGCCTGTTCAAGCGCATGCTCAACACGGTCGTTAAATAATGTGCGATTAGGCAAACCTGTTAAAGCATCATAATTAGCCAACAAAAACAATTCATTTTCAGCTAATTTCTGCGCATTAATATCTGTCAAAATAATTACATAGCTTTCTAAACGCTGATCACTTCCTGCAACAGCGCTTATTTTTATGAGTACTTGGCGTGCTTCACCACTTGCTAAATATACTGTTTCTTCTGCAGAATAATGCTCACCAACCAATTGTTTTTTCATGATACGTAAGTAATTCACGCGCACAGTTCGTGCTAGCCCTAAGTTAAGCGAACGACTAGAACGGTACTCTGACGGAAAGTTAAATGCATTTTGCAGTGCTTTATTCGTTGCTAAAATTCGTAAGTTTTTATCTAAAATAAACACCCAATCTCGTGTTTGCTCAAATGCAGCACCAAATAGTCGCGCGTGCTCCTCAAAAACTAATTCGCGTGTCATATTTGTATAAGTGCCCGCAACCTTTATTGGTGTACTGCCTTGCCAAGCAACGACTTTGCCAAAATCTTTATACCAACGCCAATCGCCATTTTTGTGGCGTAAACGGTAAGTGCAATTAAAATAGCCTTTATCCGTAGAAAGAAATTCTAGCCACTCTAACCGAAATGTTTGTTTATCCTGCGGATGTATTTTTGCTAAATAATCGTCTAAATTAACAGCGTCCATATCATAATCGAGTTCATTTTTAAGCCGTGGTTGATAGATAATAGGGCTCGTAGACTGCCAATCCCAAACACCAGAATGACTTCCCTCCAACGCTAGTTTTAAGCGCGCTTCACTCTCTTGGCTTTCTCTATGTGCAGCAAGTAATAATTGTTGTATACGATTACGGCGCATATTCCAAGCACCGGCTAAAGCAAACAAAATTATCGCGTAAAAAACCATAAAGTGAGGCGCTCGCCACAGTGGATACTTCACAATAATATCTAATACTGCGGGCGTAGTATAATCTCCAGTTAAAGGGTCTTTAGCCCAGATTTTTAGTTGATACTCACCAGGATTAAGTTTTGGAAAAAGTACACGATTATTATTTCGTGTATATGATTTTTGACCATCAGAAAGCTGATACTCGTAAACAATACGCTCTTGGTAATTAAACGCCATGGCTGAAAAAGCGACTTCAAGACCGATATCATCATGATTTAAAATAACCTGATTAATTGGCTGTTTTAGATCTTCAGATAGCTCTCGCGACATTAGATCGATATTAGTAATATTGACCTTATCAATTAGCCCATGCTGTGGATAATTTTCATTCGGGTAGAAGTAAGTAATGCCTTTTAATGTTCCATAAACAATTTCACCGCTTTTTAGACGTGTAAATGCACCACTGTTAAATTCAGTTGAAACGAGTCCTTCTGATGTTGTGAACTGCTGAAAATGTTGATTCTGTGGATTCAATCGCCAAATACCTTTGTGGCTACTCATCCAAATCATTCCCGCCTCATCCAACACCATGTCATAGAGCAAGGTACCTAATTTATTTTTATCAAGATCTATCGTATAAAGCAGCTTATAGTTACTGGCATCTAATCCAATAAGGCCGTAATTTGAAAATGAAATCCACAATATATTATTGTTATCAACAATATATGACATCACATTGATAGCAACATTTTCATGCTGTTTTGGCACTGAGTAAATTTTTGATAACGCAAAGGTTTGCGGGTCAACGTGGTATAAAATACCTGCATTATAAAATAAAGGCGCGTCTGGTTTTGTTGGTAATGGTGGTAAAAATCCATAAACTAAGAAAGGTTCAAAACTATTAAAATCACCTTCTAATGGCGTAATAATCTGACTATCTAAATTGAAGGTAAACATACCATGATCTGAGTGCACGTAAAAAAGATCACCATTGGGCATTAGTGTTGTTCCGTGAACCCAACCATCAATTAAATGTTGTTTACTAGGTTGCGCACTTTTTGCTGGTGTTACTTCATATGTTTTTGGGTCAAAGCTAAATACCCCTCGATTACTGTGTAGCCACAACTTACCTTTATAAGGCATAACCTTGTAGATGCTAAACTCTGTTGTAAACAAATCAACCTGATAGTCCTTCAAAAACACCTGCCCTTGCAAGGTTTCTAAATCGACCGCAGTTAAACCATTATTAGTTGCTAACCATACTTTATTTTCAAACTCAGCAACTCCCCAAATAGAGGGGTGTGATAAGCCATCTCCTTTCAAAATATTGCTGTTAACATTCTTGAAATGGTAATGATCTGATGGCAAATAAAATGCACCATCACTTTTTGTTGCCACCCACATAGCACCATTACTATCTTTAACTATATCGATAATACTTGCGTCAGAAAGTGAGTAATCGCTATCATTTATTCTCTGGCTTTTAAATAACTCACCGCTCGCTAAGTCATACTTAAATAAGCCTTTGTCTGTACCTAGCTCTACTGATGAATTCTCATTAATAATTTTCCATATATTTAAATCAGCCAGTAGTGTTTTATTTTTAAAAGGGATATCCGGACGTTCAAACATGGTTGGTAAATCACTAATATCTACTTCATATAGACCGCGAACAGCCCCAACCAATAAACGGCCACTCTCGCCTAACGCAAAGGACTTAACATAGTTTTGATATACATGATCGGGGTCACCGCTTAGGTGCTCTAGTGGGCGGTATTCACCACTTGGAATATGATACACATACGCACCAATACTCGTGGCGATAAAAATATAATCTTGGTAATGGAGTAACTCTCGGATGACAGTGCTACGAGTGCGCTCTGGTAGTTCAAAAATCGTTTCTATTTGTCCACTCGCAATATCTAACCTAGCAAAATCCCACCCTCGCCCCATCCACAGTGATTTATCATCAACCGCAATCATGCTAAAAACAGATTGACTAAGTATCTCTTGTGCAGTGATGGGTTTTGATAAAAACTGTTGATAACTGTCGGTACTCGGATCATAGCGAAACAAACCAGCTAGAATGGATGAAATCCAAATATAACCATTTGAATCTTGATAAATACTATCAATGACAGCTTCATCCAATTCCCCATTAGGACCTGCAATGTGCAGTACTTGATAACCATCATAACGATTGAGCCCACCTTCGGTTGCCAGCCAAAGGTATCCATTGTTATCAATCAACATGTTACTGACGTAACTTTGTGATAGCCCTTCACTTGGTGATAATCGTTTTACTTGTGCAACAGCTAAGTGACTAATAGCGATATTGATGGCTAAGAAAAAAAAAGTCATAACCTTAAACCATTTGCTCATTCATAACCCCAAGTTTTATTTTAAATAATTACTCGACCTAATGCTCATTGCTACTATTTTTCGTTGCTGGTAAAAACAAAATAGTGTCGCTAAAGGCTCTGGTAATGTTAACACAAAGTTAAACCCAATTGACCGATAAAAATCAATTAAACTTTGGTATGCAAATGTATAAACTTCTTGCTGTTGACTTTTTATGATCTGGCTAAGTAACTGTCTTGCAATCCCTTTACCACGCCAAGGTGGCGCAACTAATAAGGTAGATAAAAATAAGTGATCACCGCGATTTTGAATTCTACATGCTGCGATTATGTCAAAGTCAGCATAGGCAACCCACACAGCATCTTGTTTGTTTGCTCGTCCTCGCGCGCCATTTGAATCATAAAATTTATTTACTAAAGGCGTTTTTACAGGATCTAAACATTCAAACCTAAATGCCATGGTTAACTCAGCATAACTGCTAAATATTGCTCAAATTGTTGCTTAAGAAACACTTGGTCAGCAACAGGGCGGCTATGTATGGTGTTATATATTTGTTCGCGAGTGCTTTTTCCACGTTTTATTTGATACGCCCAAAACGATGCTTCATAGTCTAATTGAATTTGATATTTTTGCTCTCTAGGGAGTAAACATAAGTTAAATGACATCAATTACCCGTTATTATTACAAACCATATAAGTGAGCTTAGTATATCAAATAATAATTTAAAACGAGCAAAAAGTAGTAGCTAACCTTGCTCTTTGAGGGATTTAAACGTAAATTAGTGGCGTTTTTTCGTCCTCACCTGGAGACATGTTGATTAAATATATCTTGCAGATTTTCATATTCATTCTATTACTTTCCCCTTGCCGTAGTATGGCTGAAACTAAATATATGACTTTCAATCGACCCGCCGATACACAGCAAGCACGCTATGTTATTGAGTTAATGACGATGGCATATAAAGAGCTTGGCTACGAACTGCATATTATAGACTTCAACCATCAGAGCTCGCTTGCAGCTGCAAATAACGGTACGCTCGATGGCCAACTAGGTCGAGTTGCAAGTATCAATAAAAAATATAAAAACTTACGATTAGTCAATGTCCCATTATTTGAATTTGATTTGATTTTATTGAAAAATTGTCAACAATGTAACTTTGAGCAAATAGCTAATATCGCGATTCAATCTGGTTACCCTGCAGCGCAAAACTACCTTGACCAACACCCATATATTGGCGATGTTATACGTGTAAAAAGTGTCACTGCGCAGCTTAACTTACTTACCCAAAAGAAAGTTCAAGGGGCTATTTTACTCGATTTCCTATTAGATACTGCCCACCCAAGTTTTGATGCAAATCAGTTCCACAAAGAAGTATTAATCCCAATTAAAAGCTTTCATTTTTTACATTCACGTCATCAAGCATTAATTCCAAAATTAGAAACCCAATTAAATAAACTAAATAAAAATGGCACAGTGCACTTGCTAAAAAATAAGTACAACCTTAATTAAAAATCAAAATCAGTTTGCTGATTAGGTATTATCGAATCATTCGTCATTGACACTTTTTGCTGATAACGTTTATATCGCTGCTGGCAGAGGCTTATCACTTTTCTCTTCTGCGCATTCGTGAATGTATTCCATGTAAACCGTTCATCCCGGCTACGATAACACCCTTTGCAATAGCCTCGGTTATTCACCTCGCATATACCTTTACAAGGACTTGGAATATCAAATATTTCAATTTGTTGCATGGTTAACAGTTAATAAAAAACACTAAATTAAGTATAGCCCGTTTTTTAAACGAAAAAAAAGCCGTCTACTAAAAACGGCTTTAATCTATCTAAACGACTTGATAGTGACTTAATTTATTTATAACTTTCGCTACTGTTTAACTCAGCTTTACGTTCAAAAGGCTTTGCGTACATTGCCAACACTAATGACTTTAATTCTTCAGGAACTAACGCCATACGCTGCTCAAACTCTGCGGCATCTTTTTTATCTATAACGGCTTGTTTACACCCACCAGCAATATAATTTCCTGGGTGTAAAAAGAATGAATCAATGATTTGCTCATCGATTGTCTTTGCTAGCTGCTCAGGTGAGTCGCAACCATCTTCAACCGGCTGTCCAAATGCTAGATGCACATGCCCTTTGGCCGCACTAAACCCTTCAACGATACTCGCTATGTCTTCACCTGCTGATTTGGTGTATTTACCATGATGTAGCTTATGATAAAGCTCTTTAGCCTTGGCTATTGCGCACGGCTCATATTGGTAAGAGATAGACACAGGTACAATTTTTAATTCGCGAATATATTCAGAGAATTCTTTTTTCTGCTTCCGCCCCTGTAATTGCAACATTTTCAGCAATGCAGGGTCTGTTTGATCAAATCCATCTTTTGCACGCCCTTCTTTTTGTGCAATCCAAATTGAATTACCACCGATTAATGAATCATAAATATAAGCAGAAAGGTGTGACAAAGCACGAAACATCTCTTTTGGGGCTTTAATAGAACGCTTTACAATAAAACTCTTATTTAAGCGCATTAGCTCTGTAATATAAGGGATTTGCAGTAGGTTATCGCCAATAGCAATACGCACTGTTTTCATCTTATAGCTAAATAACCCCCAATTAACTAACGCTGGGTCCAATACAATATCGCGATGATTTGAAATAAATAAATAAGCTTGTTTTGGATCTAGTTTATCAAGTCCAGAAAATGTTACCTCTGACGTTGTCCGCTTAACTAACATTGCTAAATATCTAGATACTTCTTGTTGAACTTCCTCAACAGTGGATATAGCGCCCCATTTTTTACGTAATTGACGCCTAACAAGCGCACGAGAAACAATCGAGAATGTAGATAAAAATCGCGGCAGATTATATTTAGCTAACACATCAACAAACGTATTATCATCAATTAAGCGTGCCACTGATGCGGCCACTTCATCATCATTGTAGGGTCTTATATCGGCGTACTTATCCACGAGTTCACTCATTTGTGCATCTTTAAAGTTAAAAAAACGGCACGCAATAGCGTACCGTTTATATTCTGTTGACGATTATAACTCAGGCAATTGAAAATGCGAACTAAGTCATTAATTTAGTCATCTATTGATGTTAAACAAAATCATCAAAACCTTTTAATAACAATTAGCTATGTAATGCTCTTACCAGTAGCTCCATATTTACCAATAGCAAATTTGACTACTAAACGTACCATTAATGTCAGTAAAATGACCCCACTGAGCAAAGTTAACCAATGCGGCAATACCTGGTGCTCCTCACCTAGCAATGGCGTAACTACAAAACCAAATTCAGCAACAAGGTAATCAGTTAAAAAGCCAAACAGTAATGCAACGCCTATTACCCCTGTTAAATAGGCTGCAACCGCTCGCCTACCAAGTTCGTTTGCTACAACGCCAAGAGTAGCTATGTTTGTTGCAGGGCCCGCCAACATAAAGACCAAAACAGCCCCTGGTGCAACACCACTTAATAATAATCCAGCCGCAATAGGGGTTGAGGCAGTGGCACAAATATACATTGGAATACTAATCAATATCACCACTAGCATTGCCAAAATACCACTCCCCCACTGAGTTAAAAATGACTCAGGTACGAAAGTTTGAACCAATGCCGCAAAAAATAAACCAATCATGAGCCATTTCATTGTATCTGATAGCAACTTATTACAACTAAAGCTTACTGCTTGTTTAAACTTCTCCCATTGCGTATCAGTCACCGTGTCTGTCGTATCACAACAACTTGGTTCATTAATTTGTTTGGCTGTCTCTGCGCTTGGTGCGCAACATGTCTCACTTTCTACCTTTATTGAACCTGTACTTGATGAACAACAGCTAGGTTTTACTGTCGGTTCAGGTTGTTTCTTTGAGCAACAACTTGGTTTCCCCGCTAAGCCCTCATCACTTTTTAGATCAATTGGTTGCTCATCCTTTGTATCTCGCCCAACTAAAACACCTGCAACGATTGCGCTACAAATTGCTGCGATTGGACGAATAACGGCCATAAATGGGCCCAATAAAACGTATGATACAGATACCGAGTCAACCCCAGTTTCTGGCGTTGAGACTAAAAATGCAGTTGTTGCGCTTTTTGACGCGCCCGCACGTCTTAACCCTATGGCAGCAGGGATAACACCACATGAACATAAAGGCATTGGCGCACCAATCAGTGCGGCTTTAACCGTGGTCCAGAAACCTTCTTTCCCCAAATACTTGTTAAGAAAGTTAACGGGTAAATAAACATTAAGCATGCCAGCGATCAGCAAACCAAGCATTAACCAAGGCGCAGATAATAAAAATAGCTGCCAAAAATTATTGAGTAAGTCCATCGATATCCTCCAAAGTAGTTAATATAGAGCAGTTATCTGCGGGCTCTTCACCGCCACAGCATTTGTCAGCTAAAACAGATAATGACTGATGAAAGCGCGTTAATTCAGCAATGCGCTCTGCAACAAGATCTCGCTTTTGTAAGGTTAAATTTTTAACTTCGTGGCATGAATGCTGCTGTTTATGAAATTTAATTTGCAGTAACTCTTTAATTTCTGACAAACTAAAACCGACATTCTTTGCGCGTAAAATAAACTTCATTTGTTTTAAGTCTGACTGGCTATAATCACGATACCCAGATTGTGTCCGCGATGTAGCCGTTAACAAAGCATGCTTTTCGTAGTACCTTAATGTATCTGTTGAGACACCTAACTGGCTTGCAAATTCGCCTATTTTCATCATCGTCTCCAATGAATTTTTTATCAACTTTTACTTACTATAAACCTTAGAGCACACACTAAGGTCAAGTATTTATAATTTTTATTTTAAAGGAAATAGTATGAATATCACTCTACTCGATAGCGATACTTTAGCAGGCACTTCACTTAAGCCTTTTCAAGGGTTTGGTAAGTTTAAAAGCTATCCTCTAACGAGCACTGAGCAAGTTATTACTCATAGCCTAAATGCCGATGTGTTGATCACTAATAAAGTTATACTTAATCGCGAGACGCTCGCACAACTCCCCGCAGTTAAACTTATTTGCGTTGCAGCAACTGGCACAAATAATGTCGACTTAATCGCAGCGAAAGAGCTTGGCATTGCAGTCGCCAATGTAGCTGGATATTCTACACCTAGCGTTGTTCAACACACTTTTGCATTAATTACTAACTTGCTCGGTAATACACATCGCTATATTAATGATTGCCAACAGGGGCAGTGGCAGCAAAGCCAAATGTTTTGCCGTCTTGATTATAGTTTTAACGAAATTGCGGGTAAAACATTAGCGATTATTGGTTATGGTTCATTAGGTAAAGCCGTTGCAACTGTAGCCAATGCATTTGGCGCACACGTCATTCTTGCTGAGCGTAAAAACCATCCCGTTAGGCAAGGCCGCACTGAATTTTATCAAGCAATAAAAAGCGCTGATATTATTAGCGTACATTGCCCTTTAACTGATGAAAGCCGAGATCTAATTAGCGCAGAAGAGCTAAGTATGATGAAGCCCTGTGCTATTTTAATTAATACAGCCAGAGGCGGTATTGTAAATGAAGCTGACTTAGCCCATGCACTCGCTGAGAATCAAATTGCCGCAGCTGGGGTTGATGTGTTAACGAAGGAGCCTGCCACTGACACTAACCCGCTAGCAGGTTATCAAGGCCACAACTTAATTTTAACCCCTCACATTGCATGGGCCAGTGAAGAGTCAATCATTCGCCTAGTTAAACAGATAAGCTTGAATATCAGTGCATTTAGCCAAGGTGAGAGCCGAAATAGACTGGTCTAATAGACTAATTATTAGTTATAAATACCAAGCCATATGCTATTCACACATGGTATATGGTTTCAAAAAACCTAACACACTGATTTTAAACAAGCTAAAAACTTGGCCAGCTATTTGCTAAATATTCAATAATAAATACCGTACTTAGCATCAGGGCAAATATAATGAAAAAAACACTTTTAATCGCAGCACTTACAATACCATTTTTAACTGGATGCGTTATTGCAGTATCAGATGGTGAAGCAGAAACACATTGGGCAGGCGGTGATACATCTAGCTGGGAAAAGCACCACAAATATAATCGAGAGGCTATTGCAAATATTGATTTAGATAGCAGTTATCAATCTGTTTTAAGTAAACTTAAAACGCCTAACTTCTCTGAGCTGTTAAAAAAGAATGATGATGTGTATCAGGTGTTATTTTACGCCACTCACAGCATTCACTCTGACGGTAAAATGACCAAAGATGAGTGCACTGCGCTTGTATTTAAAAATGAGAAACTCATTGGGGTGGGCGATACCATCTATAAATCACTTAACTAACATTTATACCAATCTGCGTAGATATGGGGTCTATTTAACGACAAGAAAATTGCGCTATACCTAGGCAGAAATTTTTATATCTAGTTGTTCTAAATAAAAAATTTTTAACGACGTTATAGCGTGATTTAATTCGTTAAATTGTTCAAATATTTATGCAGATTGGTATTATCTGCCTAAACCACCTCAAGATGCGAGGGTCGTTGGAATTAAAAGCGATTTAGACAAGACATTAGTTGCAAGTAATAGTGGTTCTATTTTTAAAATCAACCCCTTATAAAAGTAACGCAGTATAAATCGCTTTTAAACTAACCCATTGGGCGGTTCACAGGCACCTGTGAAACGCTGAATTCTGCATCTTGAGGTGCCTTGGGTATATTGCGCTGGGTAGATAACAATCTACCCATGATTTTATTTTAACTAACTACAACATTGAAAGCTTTTAAAAACCTAACTCGCTCTTTTATTATTGCGTTCGAATGACACGCGCAACAATGATATCTCGACCAGCATCTTTCGCTTGATATAACCCTAAATCAGCCTCTTCTAACAGTGTATGTTCGCCATATACTTGGCCGCACTCTGTTGTCGCAACACCAATACTTATTGTTATATGATCAGCATTTAATGATGCCTTATGCGGTATATTTAATTTTTTCACCGCATTTCTTAACTTATTTGCAAACTGCAACGCTTCATTTTTTCCCATATCGGGTAACACTGCAGCAAACTCTTCTCCCCCATAACGCGCAACAAAATCACTTGCACGCTCACATTCGCCCACTAATGCATGCGCAATACGTTTCAAGCAGTCATCTCCAGCACGGTGGCCATAACAATCGTTGTAACGTTTAAAGTGATCTATATCCATAAGTAAAACTGATAATGGGGTTCCAGCTCGGCGGCTTCGTCGCCACTCCCGAGATAAGTTTTCATCCAAATAACGCCTATTTGGGATTTCCGTCAAACCATCAATGGATGCTAGCATTTCAAGTAAGTCATTTTTCTGTTTTATAAGTAATTGATTTCTGACACGAGCTTTTACAATTGTAGGGCTAAAAGGTTTTGCAATATAATCCATAGCACCTAGTTCAAACCCTTTAGCTTCATCATCATGACTTGTATTGGCCGAAATAAAAATAACGGGGAGAGCTTGAGTTGATGGATTTTCTTTTAACTGAATTAATACCTCATAGCCACTAATACCAGGCATCACTATATCAAGTATAATTAAATCAACCGCTGTTGATTTTAAAAAGGTGAGTGCTTTTTCACCATTTTCAACCAAGAAAATATCATGCTCACTTGCAAGTGTTTTCTCCAATACCAATCGATTAAGAGGATCATCATCAACAATAAGTATTTTAGCTCTTTTTAACATCTGCTAGTCCTTGTATCTGGATATAAGCCATGGCTTGTTTTAACTCCTGTATAAGTTGATCCTGTAATAATGGATCGGCTTCTTTCAAGGCGCGTAACTTATACTCTAGTTGCTTAGCCAACTCTGAGAGCCTGCAAAATCCTAGGTTTCCTGATACGCCTTTAATGCTATGCACTAACCGTTCCAGTTCTCTTGGTTGATTATATGTTATTAATTTATTTAGGTGGTCATTACATAATTTAGCAAACTTCCCCAGCATAACCAGTAATAAATCACTATCACCGGAGAATTGTTCCAATGCAAAAGGTTCATCATAAAAATTGGGAATTTCAATTTCAAGATCATTAATTGCTTGCAATAAAGTAGGGGCTATAACGGGCTTTGTTAGGTGTTTATTCATTCCTGCAGCTAATGAACGATCCTCGTCTGCTTGTTCACAATGCGCCGTTAGCGCAAAAATCGGCAGCTGCTGTTGATCATATTGCTTACGCAGCAATTGCGCTGCCTGTAAGCCATCCATTTCTGGCATTTGTATATCCATTAGAATGAGATCTGGCATTATTTTCTTGACTAACTCCAAGCCTAACAAAGCACTTGTCGCCGTAAGTACATTAATATTAGCTTGAGTTAAAACATTACTAATAATATCGATATTAAGCTGATTATCATCAATCACAAGCACTAACATCCCTTTAATATTTAGGGGGGGAGCTTGTATCGGCGCTTTTATTCCGACATTACTAAATAATGCCACGGGTTGCATAAGACGCTGTACTAATGCACTACTTTTAATAATGTAAATAGGAATATTAGCAATAGAGGGCAGCGTTATCGTTTGACTAGTTTGAATAACGTAAAGGGGGATATTATGTGTGATTATTGCAGCTTTTTGGTATTCGCAGCTCAGTAACGTTGATACGTCAACATCGCTGATTATAACTTTCTGGTAATCAGTGAGTATTACATTTTTACCTACGTCCGCGATACGGCTAAAATGTAAGTCTGTCATTGGTGCAAGCGCATTCGATAAATTCGTTTCAGCCAGATCGTAAACAACTAAGGTGTTACGCCACAGAGTTGGCACCTCTGTATCAGGAGCATTGAATGCAATGCTGAAATAAAACTCGCTCCCCACTCCTTTTGCACTTTTTAGCGCAATTTCAGAACCCATTAATGCAATTTCGTGCTTTACAATGGCTAACCCTAAGCCTACACCTTGGTGGGTACGTGTCAGTGATTCATCACCTTGAGTAAATGCGTCAAATAACCGACTTTGGTCAGCTTTACCAATACCTATTCCGGTGTCAATCACCCTAAAGCAAACATGCTGTAGTGCAGAGCCAGTCTCTCTACTTTGCAACTTGAGAGTGACGCATCCTCGCTCTGTAAATTTAACTGCATTTGTCAGCAGATTACCCAGAACTTGCTCTAAACGAATATAATCACCAATCAATTGCGCTGATATATCAGGGTCAACTTCGATCTTAAATGTCAATCCTTTTTGCTGGCATAGCCCGGTCAATAAGCTTTCGCAGCTATCAATTAATGTTACGAGATCAAACGTGACCATTTCTAGGCGGACTGAGCTATTTTCTACACGAGCAAAATCGAGCATTCGATTTAACATCGTTAATAAGCTTTGTGCTGAATTCTTTGCTTGCACTGCATATTGCTGTTGTTGGTTTGTGATCCCCTGCTGAGTGATCATGTCAATCAACCCAGTAACTGCGTTTAGAGGCGTACGTATTTCATGGCTCAAATTAGCGATAAAGCGACTTTTAGCTTCGGTTGCCCGCTCAGCATCCTGTTTAGCTTGTGTCAAAGCGCTAATATCTTGAATATGAATAACATAATAATAAGGAGCTTGCTGAGCATCCCACACTAACGACACACTGAGTTGCCACCAGCTTTGCAGCTCTTGTTGCGCAAGAGTAAGATGGTAAACCTTCTTTTTTTCACTCAATAATAATGCAAGCAGTGACTCAATTTCCTGCCATTGGCCTGCCCCAAATAAATCAGCTAAAGGCATTGCCTCCTCAGCTTGCTCAATCTTAAAAAGCTTACGGGCAGTTTTATTCAATTGTAATACGGTATGCTCAAGTGACAGCAAAATAACACCGTTTGCAGCATATTCAATAGCGCTTCTAAACTTTGATTCAGAAGCCCTTAATGCTAATAAAGCCTGTTGCTGCGCTGTAATATCACGGCCAATTCCCATGGTCCCCAATAAATGGTTTTGATCATTATAAAAAGGCGCGATTGTTAATTGAAACGTTTGCTGCGGTGTTTCTATTCGTTGTTCTGCTTTACTTCTCGTTTTTAAAACATGCTGCTCTAACTCATTAATATGATGGCTATCATCGCTGATATCACAAAGCTGCTGGCCCACCAGCTGACCTTGCTCAATGCCTATGTATTTTTCATATGCACGATTACACCCTAAAAATGAACCGTCGATATTTTTAAAGTAAATTAAGTCAGGTACGCTATTTAGCATAGTATTAAGTAATGCTAAATGGCGTTCTTTAGCTTCATAACTACGTGCCAACTCTCTCGTTTTTATTTTTACTTGAGCATCTAGTTCAGTATTTGCTAGCTGTAAGGATTCTACTAATTGCTGATTTTCATTAAGCACTCGTTTTATTCTGCTAAACCAAGGCTGCCAATTTATGGGGATACGATAATCTAAATTGTCACTATAGCGCTCATCATTTTGCTCAAGGAAAGCCATTAAATACGTCATTGGCTTAACAAAAATACGACGACTTAGCCAAAACACCACACTGAACATCATCACTAAAAAAACACTTAAAAAAACAAACTCTATAATGACCTCATAGCGAATAGGCGGCACCAACTGGTAATGAGATTCAAAATATGCGGCATAAACGGGTTGCCGTTTTTTATCTTGAAAAACAACTAAATTATCACGACTGTCCCACTCTCCTTGCATTGGTTTTACCGGTCTTGAAGATGACCAATACTGATCAAGCTCAGAGACATTTCCAATCTCATTCACAGAGCTGGCAATAACCGTATTCGCCTCAGTTAAAAATATATACTCACCGTTTTTTGATGATATTTTTCTTAACCAATCAGAAACAGCCCCCAGATCATAGATTAAAATTATATAGTCTTGACTACCTTGCTCTCGCTGCTTACCTATCGCAAAATACTTTTTATCATCAAGCTTAATAATACGGCTTGAGGAAAGCATGTTTTCTCTAAAATCAGGACGCAAACCACCATCAAGTATCTGTGTTAATAAGATACTGCTATCGTCATCCCGACGCTTAACATACGCAAAACCCTGCTCATTTACATAAGCAACAGCCGCCAATGACTGAATTAATGATAGCGCTGTATTAAAAGCAGGCCCTAGCGCAATTACATGCTGCCATTTTGCGAGCGCATTAGGTGTTGAGGAAAATTTTTCTTGGCCTACAATCTCCCCTCCACCAGAGGGAATTTTGCGATAATAATAGTTTTCTAATTGATTAACGTCTTCTAACCACTGGCCGTCAAATTGATAAGATAAGGGTTGTTCATATTGTAAAAATAAAGTGCTGACTAAGTCTTCCGCAGCTTCCATACGATATTCAAGTTGTGCTGCCAGTGTAATAAAGTCTGCTTCACGTTTAGCAACCGTTCGATCTAATTTAATAGAATATAAATGTAAGCAGAGTAAAAAAGCCACTAGCAGTGGCACTATAAGCGCAACGGCTAATGAGCGGTAATAGTGTTTTAATGGTAAAAAGTCCAACAGACTGCCTATTTCTTGACCCAATAATCAGAGTTTAGATTATCGAGCCAAGTACATTCACGCAAGTTATAAATTTTCTTCCGCAAATGAAGCTAAGCGACTTCTTACTACGCCATTCAAGTTAACTGTGGCGCTGCCCTCAAAGTCCTTAAAGCGCTCGACAATATAGGTTAAACCAGATGTGACAGGGGTTAAGTAGTTACTATCTATTTGTGCCAGATTGCCTGAACAAATTAACTTTGTCCCTTCACCACAACGGGTGATAATCGTCTTTAGCTGTGACGCAGTCAGGTTTTGACTTTCATCTAAAATAACCACTGCATTTTGGATGCTACGACCACGCATAAAGTTAACTGATTTAAACTGTACATTCGCTTTTTCCATAATGTAATTACGACTTGATATTGGGTTTTCATCCCCCTTATGGAGCACTTCTAACGTATCTGTAATTGCAGCTAACCATGGCGCCATTTTCTCCTCTTCTGTACCTGGTAAAAAGCCAATTGATTCTGCGATTTCAGGGGTGTTGCGAGTAACGATTACTTTATCGTAAATACCTTTTTCAATAATCATTTCAAGAGCACTGGCCAGTGCTAATAAGGTTTTACCGCATCCTGCTGGGCCAGTTAAAATGACTAACTCAATATTAGGGTCTAGCAACGCATCAAGGGCCATACCTTGGTAAATGTTTTTTGGTTTAACACCCCACGCAGATTGATGCATCAAACGTTCAACACCAATATCTTTGAGCATTATGTGTTGATCATCATACGATTTAACTCGCGCTGCAAAATGGCCGTTGTCATCAAATAAATACTCATTACAAAACACACCTGGAATGAGGCTTTTTGCTACTTTATGAAAAGTATCTCTACCATGTTGCTGCGTTTCACACTCACCAACATGTTGCCAAAAATCACCGGTGATTTTTTGATAGCCACTGCTTAAGAGTGCAATATCATCAATGAGTTGGTCGGTGCGGTAATCTTCAACGTATTTAAGCCCTGCCCCCTTGGCTTTCAAGCGCATATTGATATCTTTAGTGACCAATACAACTTTGACATGTGGGTGCTGCTTTTGTAAATGCACGGCACAATTAATAATACGATGATCATTTTCATTTCCCGGTAAACCAGAGATCGAATCAACAAATAAATGGTCGTTCACAATAATCAACGTGCCATTAGAACTTACTTTGGCCTTTTTATTGCTGGGTAACGCAACGCCTTTGATCATTTGTTCTGGCGTGGCGTCTTTGAGTACTTCATCTAAACCGCGAATGGCCACACGTGCATCGCGGCTAACATCATGCTTACGGTCTTTAATATGATCCAGTTCTTCTAGAACGGTCATTGGAATAACGACGTCGTGTTCTTGGAATGATAAATACGCGAGGGGTTCGTGAAGCAATACATTGGTATCTAGCACATACATTTTACTATCAAGGTTCGAAGCTTTTTCCATAGCACTTTCCTTACGTTTTATGATTTTTATGCTATACCCAACTAACTAAGTAAAACGAGTTAACGCTAAGCTCATAACACTTAATTGCTAAGGTATATTGTAAGTTTAGCTTAGTTGTCATAAAAGACCCTTTTATGACAAAGCTTTTTTAGTTTGAAATTAGTCAATTAAACATGTGCGTTAATAGTAATAATGCGCAGTTACTAAATTAATTAAAAGTGAGCTAGTTAGCGCCTTGCAGTGGTGTTAGGTTACAGGTAACATAGCCGCCTTTTTCTTCATAGACGAGACATACATGAATTTTTCCTTAGGTCAGCGTTGGATCAGTGATACAGAGTCAGATTTAGGATTAGGCACAGTCGTTGCCCTTGAAGGCCGACAGGTCAGCATTTTATTCCCAGCCAGTGGCGAAAACCGTGTTTATTCAATGCAAGAAGCACCGGTTACTCGCGTGGCATTTAATCCTGGTGATGTGATCAAAAGCGTTGAAGAATGGGAACTTGAAGTCGAGTCAATTGAACCTATCGGTGATCTACTTTGTTATCATGGCACTCGTGTCGATAACGGTGAAAAAGCACAATTAAAAGAAACTTTTTTAGATCACTTTATAAAATTTAATAAACCACAAGACCGCCTATTTGCCGGCCAAGTTGACCGTTTTGATCGTTACACATTGCGCTACCAAACCTGGCAACATCAATTTGAACGCCAACAATCTCCCATTAAAGGACTGATTGGCCAAAGAGCAAGCTTAATACCGCATCAGCTTTACATTGCTCAAGAAGTCGGCAAACGATTTGCACCACGCGTATTATTGTCTGACGAAGTGGGCCTTGGTAAAACTATTGAAGCAGGTATGATTTTACATCAACAAATCATCAGTGGCCGTGCCAGCCGTGTATTAATCATAGTACCTGAAAATTTACAGCATCAATGGTTAGTCGAAATGTTGCGCCGCTTTAACTTACACTTCTCTATTTTTGATGAAGAACGTTGCGACGAAGCATTTGCTGATTCACCCAATGTATTTGATACCGAACAATTAGTGCTTACCAGCCTTGAATTTATAACCAAGAAAAAACGCTGGTTTGAACAAGCAACCATGGCAGATTGGGATTTACTTATTGTTGATGAAGCACATCATTTAAGTATTGCCAATGGCAAGCAAAGTACTGAATATCAACGTATCGCTGAATTAAGCCAAGACATTCCAGGGTTAATATTATTAACCGCAACTCCTGATCAATTAGGTCACCGTAGCCATTTTGCGCGTTTACAGTTACTCGACCCTGATCGTTTTTATGATTACGATGCCTTTGTAGAAGAAGAAAGTAATTACAAGCACATTGCAGAGGCAGCCAATCAATTACTTCAAGACAAAGCGCTTGATGATAGCGCCAAAGCCACATTGATTGAGCTGTTAAAAGAAACCGATATCACAGGTATCCTTGAACAAGCACAAAGTGGTGATGAAGCGGCTCGTAAAGAAATTTTAGCCATGCTATTAGATCGCCACGGCACAGGCCGTATCTTATTTAGAAATAGTCGCAGTGGCATTGATGGCTACCCTAGTCGTAAGCTCCATGCTTACCCAATGGAAATACCAAAACAATATAAAACAGCAATGTCTGTACTTGGCAATATGAGCGGCATTCAAAATGCTCAGTTAAGTGCACAACGCGCACTCTTTCCTGAAAAAATATTTCAAGAGTTTGAAGGCGAAAGCGCAAGCTGGGGGATGTTTGATCCTCGCGTAGATTGGCTGATCAACACCCTTAAAACTCTCAAACACGAAAAAGTATTACTGATTTGTGCTAAAGCAGAAACGGCGATTAGCTTAGAACAAATATTGCGTGAACGTGAAGCGATTAAAGCCTCAGTATTCCATGAAGGTATGTCGATTATTGAACGCGACCGCGCTGCTGCATTTTTTGCTGACGAGTACGACAACGCACAAATATTGTTATGCTCTGAAATTGGCTCTGAAGGTCGTAACTTCCAATTTTCACATCATTTAGTCTTATTTGATTTACCGCTAAACCCTGATTTATTAGAACAACGCATTGGCCGTTTAGACCGTATTGGTCAAACGCAAGACGTCAACATCCATGTGCCGTATTTTGAAAACACTGCACAAGAAGTGCTACTGCGCTGGTATAACGAAGGCCTAGATGCCTTTGAGACCACGTCAACCACAGGCCAAATGCTCTATAAAGAATTTAGTGAAGATCTGCTTGAATTTATTTCAGCGCACAACTGCGATGAAGATGAACTTGACCCATTACTTGAGCAAGTTGCCAGCCAAAATGCTAAATTGCGTAAGCAAATGGAAAGCGGCCGTGACCGTTTACTTGAGCTACATTCATCAGGTCAAGGTGCCGCTGATTCATTAGTAGCTGATATTGAAAAGCTTGATAACCAGTTTGAATTGCCAAGTTATATGATCAATGTATTTGATACCTTTGGCGTCAGCCAAGAAGATAAAGGTGAAAATACCATAATCCTAAAGCCAACAGAACACATGCTAAATCCATCGTTCCCAAGCTTAAAAGATGACGGTATAACCGTAACATTCGACCGTGATACCGCGTTATCACAAGAAGATGTTCACTTTATCAGTTGGGATCACCCTATGGTGCAAGGCACCTTAGACATGATTTGTGATGATGACTTTGGCACCGCCTCTGTTGCGCTTCTTAAAAACAAAAAGTTACCACCGGGAACTTTCTTTGTTGAGCTAATTTTCTTAGGCGAAGCGATGGCACCAAAAGCTCTACAAGTAGGTCGTTTTTTACCACCAACACCGATTCGTATTTTGCTTGATAAAGCGAGTAATAATTTAGGTGAAAATGTTGGGTTTGATGGATTTAATCAGCAGCTCTCTGCTGTTGGCCGTCAAACAGCAAGTAAATTAGCCGGAGCATTACAAAGCGCAATTCATCCAATGATCAAAACCGCGCAAGCAATGGCGCAAACAAAACTTGAAGTGATCCGTGCCGCTGCCCTTGAGAAAATGCAACATTCACTCGCTGAAGAGCAAGCTCGCTTAGCGGCGCTGAAACAAATTAATCCAAACATTCGTGAAGAAGAGCTGACTTTTTACGACAAGCAACGCACTGAGCTAACCACGCATATTGAAAAAGCGCAGTTAAAACTTGATGCTATTCGCTTAATCGTGGTTTCTCACTGATCATAGCTTTAGCTCGAAGTTATAAGTTATAAGCTATAAGCTATAAGCTATAAGCTATAAGCTATAAGCTATAAGCTATAAGCTTTAGAAAAGCGCGGTGTATTAATTTATACCACGCTTTTTTAACCTTCAAACAAATATTGTAGCCAACATAAACGCTTACTTGAAAAGGAATCAAGCCTAGTGATTGTGAAATAAGGACGACTACACTAAAATGCAACGCTTGTGAATCGCTGAGGTCTATCGTGTTACTTAATTACAACCCCCCGCTCGATCCGTATTTAACCATTGTTTATCAGGATGATGATTTACTGATTGTAAATAAGCCCAGTGAGCTATTAACAGTACCCGGCAAAGATCCTAAACACGCAGACTGTTTAATTGCCCGTGTTAATCGTGTATTCCCCACCGCTAAAATTGTTCATCGTTTGGATATGGCAACCTCTGGGATTATTTGTTTAGCGATGAATAAAGCCGCTCATCGCCATGTAAGTATGCAATTTCAAGAACGTCAAACAGCTAAGCGCTATATTGCTCGTGTGTACGGCAAGCTTAAACCTGAAACTGGATCTGTAGATTTACCCCTTATTTGTGACTGGCCTAACCGCCCAAAACAAATGGTTGATCATGATAATGGTAAGCCTTCCTTGACGCATTACAACGTACTGGAATATGAAGCACACGCAACGCGCGTAGAGTTAACGCCAATTACAGGCCGCTCTCATCAATTACGCGTCCATATGCTATCGTTGGGTCACCCTATTTTAGGTGATAGGTTGTACGCTCATCCTGATGCCTTAAGTGCAGCACCACGCTTGCAGTTACATGCGCAAATGTTGCAACTCACCCACCCTATCACTGAACAAACTATGATCTTTGAAGCTGAACCTGATTTTTAATTACATCGTTTGATTGATAGAAATTACGCTAAACTTTTTACAATTAAAGCCGATAACCATATATTGATTCATTGCACGTGGTTACTATGATTATTGGCAAAAAATTAAAAAACCATCAATTAATCAGCTTTGTCGGCTGTTTAATGTTGGCAGCGCCCCTCTTTGCGGCTGATTTCATTGCGCCAACACCATGGTCAACTATTGCTAGCAGTGATTTAGCACGCTTAATGCCTGATGATGAAGTAAAACCCCTACTCGCTGGCGAAACAGAGTTTACAACGTTATACCGTCAACATATGAGTGCTCAACAACGTGGTGTGGTTTTAATTATTCCTGATTGGCAGCATTTACCAACGAATAATGACGGTGTTAATTTTTTGCGTACTGAGCTAAATGATTTAGGCTACGCAACTATTGCAATGACAGTCCCTGATATAGATTGGTACGCCAACGATAGCACCGTCAACGATAGCGCCATCAACGAAACAGAAGCCACAACACCCGATCCCCAAGAAAATACCGAAGCACCAACTAATACTCCTGCAAATGATGCGCTAGAACAAGCCCCTGCACCAATGGCTTCACCCAAGCATGTAGATGCAAT
This sequence comes from Pseudoalteromonas sp. NEC-BIFX-2020_002, assembly GCF_013002825.1. Lineage (NCBI taxonomy): Bacteria > Pseudomonadati > Pseudomonadota > Gammaproteobacteria > Alteromonadales > Pseudoalteromonadaceae > Pseudoalteromonas > Pseudoalteromonas sp. NEC-BIFX-2020_002. The sequence continues at coordinate 39,760 of NZ_JABEPJ010000008.1, read as the reverse complement.
TCCTATGATCAGCAACGCGATTATTGATAACTATAAGCTTAACCTTATTTCGCGATTTAACGCCTTGTATGAAAGTGCTTTAAATGAAGATGGGAAAATAGTCGTAGTGGCTCAAGGTGCCAGTGCTGGGGTTTTATTAGAGCATTATGCAAGCTTTCCAAGCACAAATATTGATGCATTTATTAGCCTTAGCAGCTACTTGCCAAACACTGAGCGAAATAAAAAGCTCAATGCAACAATATCAACGATTAGCCCACCACTGCTGGATGTTTATTACAGCGTTGATAATTCCAACTTGCTGTTAAGCATTGCCCAAAGAAAGCGTTGGGTAAAACGTCATAGTAAATATGATTACCGCCAACGTGAGTTATTTGGTTTACGCTCAGCGCCGGAGCAACATGAGCGATTAACCAAAGAGGTGGACGGTTTTTTACGCCGCCTTTTTTAAGTACTCATAAGCCGATTGAATATCTTGGCTTTTTTTCACAGCCAGTTCCATCATATGCTTAGGTAAGCCTTGAGATACTAATTTATCAGGATGATGTTGCGCCATTAATTTACGATACGCTACTTTTACATCACGCTCACTCGCTTCATTATTTAAACCCAACAACGCCAAGGCTTGAGTGCGGCTCATGCCATTATTGGGTGGAACATGATGACCTGAGCCTTCTCGATAGCTACTGTTTTGACCTTGCTGACGATTTTGCTGTTGTTGATAGCGCTGTTGCTGCTGGCGGAATGAAAACTCAGCCTGATACCGCTTAAGTACAAACGCAAAATGTGTTTTTGAAATACCCAAATGCTTGCTGACTTCTTGTAATAGCTCTTTTTCTTGAGCGGCAAGCACACCGTCAGAAAATGCCATTTGGATTTGAATTTCTAAAAAAAGCTGCAGTAAATCATGACGACGAGCAAAGCGCTCTTTAAAATCATAAACCGTTTCTTTTAATGAAAAGTCAGCTTCTTTACCTGCTTTAAATGCACCTTGTGCTTCTTTACGGTCATCACCCTTTAAACCCATCTCATCCATAAATAGACTGGCAGCACGAATATGAGTTTCACTGACTCTCCCATTTGATTTCGCTATATGCCCCATAACAGCAAAACAGCTTGAAAAGAACAATGCTTGGCGTTGATTTATATCATCATCACCTTTAAATAAGTTTGAAAAGCCACCCGCTTTATCAAAATTTTTCTTGAGGCTTTTATCAAACATATGCCCTAAATATAGGCCTATAAACAATCCAACAATACGCCCAAACATAAAACCAAAACAGGCACCTAAAATTTTACCCCACATGAGGTGCTCCTCTTACATGTTCATTTAATTGCGCTAACCGTTGCGGGGTACCGACATCATTCCACATACCAATGTACAACTGTGTCGATACATCACATTCGTTCAAACGCATGCGTAACAATGGCCCTAAAGGCAATACGCCGCCTTGTAAACCATCAAAAAAATGACGCTGAAACCGACTAATACCCGAAAAAGTATACTTTTGACTTTCAGGGCCCAAGTGACGCAAAGTAAAATCCCCATCAGGGTTATGCGCAGGGTTTTCAACAAGTACGATATGCCCTTCACCAATATCTAAATGTAATTGCGCTAATGAGCTTATATCGTAATCGGTAAATATATCCCCGTTAATAACGATAAAGTCATCACCAAGCAAAGGTAATGCATGGATGATCCCGCCGGCAGTTTCAAGCCCCCCTTCAGGCTCGTGGCTGTAAATAATTTTTACATCAAATGCGCTACCGTCACCAAAGTAATCACTAATTTTATCACCTTGCCATGCAAGATTAATTACAATTTCTGTAATTCCCGCGCTTTTCAGACGCTCGATATGGTGTTCTATAAGCGGCATACCTGCGACCTGTAACATCGGCTTGGGCAATTTCGCTGTCAGTGGCATCATTCTTTGACCACGCCCCGCGGCTAAAATCATCGCTTTCATTTATTAATTACCTAATTTTTCTTTTATCGCGACACGCGTAGCAGGAATGATGGTATTGGCAATCCATAACCCTAATGGTTGCAGCGTTTTATGTTCTTGTGCCACATCCGCAATATAGCGTAATGTCGGAAGTACGTTTTCCATATAGCCCAGCTTGCCATCACGTAAATTTAAACGACAAAAGATACCTGCGGCTTTTAAATGCCGTTGAATACCGGTCAAATCAAACCACTGCTTAAATTGTGCAAAACTTACGTTAGCACTGATCAGACCTTGCTCCTTAAACTCTTTATAGGCGTGCTCAAGTAAATATTCGAGCTCATCATGGGGCAGTTTAAAATAGCAATCGCGCAATAATGAAACAAGGTCATAACACACAGGGCCTTGAACCGCGTCTTGGTAATCAATAATCGCCCATTGCTGGTTACTCCGCATAATGTTACGACTATGAAAATCTCGATGTACTGTAACACTTGGCTGGGCAAGTACATTTTCAATAAGCAATTCCGCGCTGCGTTTCCACAGAGCATCAATTGCGGGTGTCACTGTCAGCCCTAAAAATCCTTCCACTAGCCACTGTAAGAAAATACCGAGTTCAAGCTCTAAAAATTCACGGTCAAAATCTTTCATGTATGCTACAGGCGGCATTTTAGCCCATTGTGCACTGAGTTTTATGAGGTGCTTATAGTGGCTAGTCCGTTCTTTGTCCTCTAGCATATCAGCGAGGTGTATATTGCCTAGATCACTTAATAAGAAGAATCCTTGTTTTTCATCGGCATGTAATATTTTTGGTAGTTTGAAGCCATGCTCGGAAAAAACTTTATTAAGTTCAATATAGGGGGTGTTATCGAGTTTAGTTGGATCAGAGTCCATAACAATGTAACTATCTTGACCGCGATTTAAACGGAAATAACGGCGAAAACTCGCATCCCCCGTGATCGCAGCTAACTGGTATTCTTCATCACTAAAGTGGGGATTTAAAAACTGCTGTAAACTTTTATAACGGTTCATTTTACAAGATATCTATTTTTCACTAAGTCAATTACTGTATTTGCCATTGTTTTCCTTTATTATGTGAGGTCTATATTCAACGACACCATATTAAGGTTAATAAATGAGCAAAACCTGGGGCATAATGATGCTAAGTGTGATCAGCGCACCATCGCTTGCCGAAACTGAACTGGCACACAATCTTTGTGGCAATTCAATGCAAACCAGAGCTTGGCAACCGCTTGCTGGCCTTGACTTTGGCATGGTCGATATCAAATCAGATGATATTGAATTGCTTGGTACTCAAAGCGCAGAATTTACCGGTAACGTTGATATTAACACCCTTACTATGAGTTTGTCCGCACAAAGTGCACTTATTGATAAACAGCGCGGGCTCCTTAATGCTACAGGCCCAATTACTTATCGCGATCCAATTAGTGAAGTAAAAAGCTCAGGTTTAAATGCTGATTTAAATAACTCTCAAATTAGTTTATTGGGTGCTGATTACAAACTTACTGACCAACAAGGCCATGGCGGTGCTGAAAAACTCACTGTTAACAAGTCTGGCTTAAACCTGCTGAACGCAAGCTTTACTACCTGCCCAGGCGAAACGCCATTGTGGGCAATTCAAGCTGAGGAAATTGCTCTTTCTCGTGAAGAAGGCTGGGGAGAAACGCATGACATGGTATTGCGTATTATGGATACCCCTGTGTTGTACTTGCCCTACTTTACCTTCCCTATTGATGAGCGTAGAAAGTCAGGGTTATTAACACCAAATATTTCTAGTTCTGATCGTTATGGTATTGAAACAGTCACGCCATACTACTGGAATATTGCCCCAAACTACGATGCCACCATCACACCTCGTTATATGTCTAATAAAGGCTTACAACTGCAGGCTGAATTTAGATATTTAAGCGAAACGAGCCAAGGATTACTTGGTCTAGAGTATTTAAATAAAGATGAGTCTGAACCTGAACTAAACGATCGCTTCCTATTTCACTGGCAACAACAAAGCTATTTCGGTGAAAATTGGCGCGCAAATATCGACATTACAAATGTCAGCGATGATAACTACTTAACTGATTTAAATTCAGGCTATGCTGCAAGTACCGACACACAACTATATCGCACCGGTTCTTTATCTTATTTAGGAGAACTGTGGCGAACAGATATTCAAGTACAAAACTTTGAAGTGCTTGGTGATCACGTAGAATCTTACGCAGCACTGCCGCAAATTACGTTTACACAAACAACACCATTTCAATTTAAAGCCGTTGATTTAACCTTAAATGGTGAATTAAGCCACTTTACTAACGACACTGAGGTAATTGAAAAGGCTACTCGCTTACACATTGAACCTAAAGCCAGCTTTGGTTATCAAGAACATGCATGGTCATTTTTGTCTGAACTTAGCCTTCTACATACTAACTATAGGCAAGAAGGTGACTTAAACGGTACTGACTACGCTAAGTCAGTCTCTCGTACGCTTCCTAAAGTTCGTTTACACAGCCAATTAAATTTTGAACGTGACACAACAACGTTTACTGATAACGGCATTCAAACCTTAGAACCACAAATACAATATTTATACACACCAAATAAAGATCAATCAGATATTGGCTTATACGATACAACTAAGCTACAAGATGACTTTTTTGGTCTGTTTCGCGATAGCCGCTTTTCAAGCGTTGACCGTATTGCTGCAGCGAACCAATTTACACTCGGTGCAACAACCCGGTTATTTAATAATAAAAGCGAGGAATTGTTTAATTTCAGTGCAGGACAAATCTTCTACCTGAGCGATTCAGCTAAGCCAACATCGCAAGGGTTAAACTCCGATACAAACTATAATGCCTTGTTTGCCGCGCAAACCATGTTACATTGGCACCGTCGTTGGTATTTATCCGGTGGCATACAATATGACACTGATGGCAAGCAGATTATCCAATCAAATGTTACTTTAGACTATAAAGGTGACGATAATCAGCTGATACAATTGAACCATCGCTATGCAAACGATGTCTCAGGCAATACAATCGAGCAAGTTGGCTTGTTTACTAGCATACCGCTAAGTGATCAATGGCAGTTTGTAAGTAGCTACCACCGTGATTTAGAAAGCGGTCGTAGTATTGAGGCATTCAGTGGATTGCAGTATGAATCCTGCTGTTGGGCCTTTCAAATTACCGGTCGTCGTCAAATCGAAACTGATTTAAATCAGGCGATAGGCCTAGAACAAGCCACCTTTGACTCAAGCATTGGTTTTAACATTGTCTTGAAAGGATTAGGTAGTAAAAGCCGTTATGATGCACAAAAATTATTACAACAAGGTATTTTTGGCTATCGTAGACCGTATTTTCTTAATAACTAGTATTAGCAAGAGTATTAGAAAAAGTATGAATTTAAATAAATTATTAGCATCAGCATTATTAGGCTTAAGCCTATCTCACAGCGTTTTCGCAGCCCCTGTTGAAATCGATAAAGTTGTCGGTATTGTCAATCAAGGCGTTATTTTAAAAAGCGAAGTTGACACCATCGTTAACCGCGTAAAACTGCAAGCAAAAGAACAAAAACAAGAGCTTCCTTCTGACGAAACTTTACGTATCCAAGCGATGGAGCGTTTAGTTAACCAAGCACTTATGATGCAGCTTGCTGGGCGTATGGGTTTAGAGATTTCAGATAGTCAACTTGATCAAACATTGGTTGGTATGGCAAAAGAGCAAGGCGGGTCGATTGCAGATTTACGCCGAACTATCGAGGCATCAGGTGAAAGCTTTCAAGTGTATCGTGAAGAAATTCGTAAAGAAATCACAACGCAACAAGTTATGCGCGCCAATGTTGATCGCCGTATTTATATAAGCCCACAGGAAGTGGACAACTTATTAAAAATAATGGAAAGCCAAGGTCAAAATACTGAAGAGTATGATATTGGTCATATCCTTGTTGATATTCCAAACAACGCTACAGCAGATGAAATAGCCAGTGCAAAAACTCGTGCAGATAAAGTCATTGAGTTTTTACAAGAGGGTAAAGAATTTAAGCGTATTGCTATTTCATCTTCAAGCGGCTCTAAAGCACTTGAAGGTGGCCAGCTTGGATGGATGAGCATCAATGAAATGCCATCGCTATTTGCTGAAGCAGTTAAAGGCGCGAAGAAAGAAGCCATTGTTGGCCCACTTCGCTCAGGCGCAGGTTTCCATATTATTAAAGTTCAAGATATTCGTGGTCGTCAAGTAGTGGAAACCACCGAAGTACGCTCTCGCCATATTTTGATCAACCCATCTATAATTTTAAGTGAAGAAAAAGCCCGTAACATGCTTAATGGTTTTGCCAAAGACTTACGTGCTGGTAAAGCAGACTTTGGCGAACTTGCGAAAGAATATTCAGAAGATCCAGGCTCTGCGCTAAAAGGCGGCGAGTATGATTGGACAGATCCAACAACGTATGTACCTGCATTTAGAGATACACTTTTATCATTGGATAAAAATGAAATTAGTGACCCTTTTAGAACAAAATTTGGTTGGCACATTATACAGTTGCTAGATACGCGAGTGGCTGATAAAACTGAGCTAGCTAAACGTAATCGTGCTCATGGCATGCTGTTTAATCGTAAATTTAAAGAAGAAAGTTTTAACTGGCAGCAAGAAATGCGTGAACAAGCCCATGTTGAAATCTTTCCATTGGATCAGTAAATGACCCTACGTATAGCAATAACTCCCGGTGAACCTGCCGGGATTGGCCCTGATTTACTTTTAAAGCTAATCCAGCATGACTGGCCGGCTCAATTAATCGCAATTGCTGACGCTAAATTATTACAGCAGCGTGCAGAACAGTTAGGTTTAAATATCAACTTAATTCCATTTGATGAATCAGCAGCGCCTGCGATTGCACCTGCTGGCAGTATTTATATTCATCAAGTCGATTTAGGGGCTGATGTTGAGCTTGGTGTTTTAAATGATGCAAATGGCCAATATGTGTTAGATACCCTGCGTATTGCTTCTGAAAAAAATATGGATGGTACATTTGATGCTGTCGTTACAGGTCCTGTTCATAAAGGGATCATTAACCAAGCAGGTATTTCATTCAGTGGTCACACAGAGTATTTCGCTCAACAATCAAATACTGCCGATGTAGTCATGATGCTTGCAACCGAGGGACTACGTGTTGCACTGGTAACCACACATATTCCGCTTGCTTATGTATCACGCGCAATTACTGCCGAACGTTTGACAAAAGTTGCGGGGATACTAAACCATGACTTACAAACTAAGTTTGGTATTGAAAAACCACGAATTTTAGTGTGTGGGCTCAACCCGCATGCAGGTGAAGATGGCCATTTAGGCCGTGAAGAAATCGACACGATAACCCCAACAATTGAACAGTTAAATACCGATGGTATGAACCTAATTGGCCCATTACCTGCTGATACATTATTTCAGGATAAATACCTATCACAAGCGGATGCGGTACTGGCAATGTATCACGATCAAGGCTTACCTGTGCTAAAATACAAAGGGTTTGGCAAATCAGTGAATATAACTCTTGGTTTGCCGTTTATACGCACTTCAGTAGATCACGGTACGGCACTCGATTTAGCCGGTACAGGTGATGCTGAGGTTGGCAGTTTTGAATTAGCGATCCGCGAAGCAATTAAGCTCGCCCATGAAAAAGCACAAAATCAATGACAGATAAAGTACATTTAGGACACCGCGCCCGTAAACGTTTTGGGCAAAACTTTTTATTTGATGAAATGATCATCGATAAAATCGTCACCGCGATTGATCCTAAACCTGAAGATAATTTAGTTGAAATCGGTCCTGGTCTTGGTGCAATCACTGAGCCTGTAAGCGAGTTAAGTGGTCACTTAACCGTTGTTGAGCTAGATAAAGACTTGGCTTTACGCCTAACCGAACATCCATTTTTAGGTCCAAAGCTCACCGTACACCAAGGTGATGCGATGAAGTTTGATTTTTCTACTCTCATTAATGATGAGCGAAAATTAAAAGTTTTTGGTAATTTGCCATACAACATTTCAACACCTTTATTGTTTCACTTATTTGAATTTGCTGACAACATTGAGCACATGCACTTCATGCTTCAAAAAGAAGTTGTAAAGCGTATGGTTGCAGGTCCAGGTAGTAAAACATTTGGCCGTTTAAGTGTCATGACGCAATATTATTGCCACGCAATGCCAGTGGTAGAAGTACCACCTGAGTGCTTTAAACCTGCACCAAAAGTAGATTCTGCGGTTATTCGGTTAATTCCAAAAAAACCAGAACAACGTACAGCTAAAAGTACTAAAATTCTTAACACAGTGTGTTTAGAAGCTTTTAATCAACGCCGTAAAACGCTGCGTAATAGCCTCGCTAATTTACTCACGGCTGATGAATTAACAAGTATTGGTATTGATATTAAGCTGCGTGCAGAATGTCTTTCGTTACAACAATTTATTGATATAGCTAATTGGATTTATGACAACAAGCAGTAATTTGGGCTCACCCATCAAGGTTTCAGTAGAGACATTTTATGTTGAAGGGCAATCACAGCCAGAACAAGATAAATATGTATTCGCGTACTCTGTAACAATTAAAAACCATAGTTTATGCAGTGCAAAATTGGTAAGTCGATATTGGTTAATTACCGATGCCAATGGCAAAGAAATCGAAGTGCAAGGAGAAGGTGTCGTTGGTGAAAAGCCAACAATTGGTCCTGGTGAAAGCTATAAGTACACAAGCGGCGCAGTACTAGACACCCCTGTTGGCACCATGCAAGGATACTATACCTTGAAGAATGAATTTGGCACTGAATTTGACGCGCCAATTAATGTTTTTCGTTTAGCACAGCCAAATATTTTACATTAACAACTATGGCTAACTATGCAATTGGTGATCTACAAGGCTGCTTTAATGAATTTCACGCCTTACTGCAACAGGTTGACTTTAACCCTAGCAAAGATCACCTTTACTTAGTTGGCGATATTGTTGCTCGTGGACCTGACTCACTCGCTTGTTTAGATTATCTATATACATACCAAGATAGTATTACCGTTACGTTAGGTAATCACGATCTACACCTCATTGCTAACTACTTTTTAAATAAAGCGGCCAACCCTAAAGATAAGTTAGGCCCCTTACTGCGCAGTGAAAAATTCCCAGCTTACATAAAGATGTTACAACAGCAACCCCTTGCATTATGGCTTGAAGAACAGCAAGTATTTATAAGCCATGCTGGTCTTAACCCCGCATGGACGATTAAAGAAGCTCTCAAACATGCTCAATTTGCCACAGACTGCTATCAAAGTGCTCACGCTCATGATTTCTTCAATCATATGTACTTGGCTCACCCTAGCACCTGGAGCAAACAACTTACTAAATTTGAAAAATTTCGCTATATCGTTAATTACTTTACTCGAATGCGCTTTCTAACCCCCGATGAACAACTAGATCTTAGTTATAAAGGTGCTATTACTGACTCTAATGCAATGATCCCTTGGTTCAATCACCCTCGATTTAAAACATTGAAAAAAGATATTGTCTTTGGACATTGGGCTGCACTTGAAGGGAAAACGTCGCACTCCCATATACATGCTTTAGACACTGGCTGTGTTTGGGGAGGAAAAATGACCCTCTTAGAGCTAAGTAATAAGCAACGCTTTAGTGTTAATTCTACTAATTTTGTCTCATTTAACTGAAAAATTATTCATCTTCTGTTAAATTTATAGTAATCAATGTTAAAAGTAATTAGATTTAATTACTTAACTTATTTGCAATAAAGCCGATAAGCACTTGTCGCTACTCTTTTATGGAAATTCATATGAACTTAACTGTTAGTCAACGTATATGGGGTGGATTTATTTGTATCACCTTATTGCTTCTATTAATTGGGGTGAATTCACTGCTAAGAATAGCCAATATCAATAATTCAGCGCAGCAAGTAAATCAACTATCGCTTCCAGCATTACAAAAAAGCTCTGATTTACAAGTTGAATTTATATTAATGAGCAAAGCAGCTCAAGGTAGTTTTTATACATCATCTGCTGCAGAGTTAGCTCCAATTAAAAAAGCAGTTTTTGCTCAAAAACAACGCTTTGATAAATATTATTTACAATTACAAGATGTTGTAAGAAACAACCCAGAGCTGAATCAAAGTAGCCTCGATGTAGAACAAACATACAAGGGGTTTATCAAATCGGTTGAAGATTTGTTAAAAGACAAAAGCAGCCAACTAGAATTAAACAAAAAACTTCACGCTCAATTAGAAAATATTGAACTGGCAGCAGAAGATGCTAACTCTGTGGTATTAGATATTATTGACATAGATGGGTTAGAAGAAAAAGATGCTCGTGCTTTTCAAGCCGCAAATATGTTAGAAAATAATTTCTTGTCATTAGTTACCACAAGTACGGATATGCTAACAGTAAAAACACAAAATACGTTAGATATCGTCAAAAACGAACAAGTCTATTATTTAGAAGAAATTGAACGCAGCTTAAAACTTTTAAAACCTGCGGTAGAAGCAGATAACCCTGATTTATTTAACGATCTAAATACCTATTTTGTTTCGTTGAATGACAACGTTATGGGCAGAAATAGCATTTCAATTAACAAGAAAAAGCTAATTGATGTGATCGCAATGACCCAAGCTGAGCTTGCACAAGCTGAGGTTGCCACTTCCACAGCATTAAAGCAGCTTAACAAATTGGTTAATCAAGCAAGTAATCTCGCTTTTGAGTTGCAAAAAGATGTAAGCACCGATGTTAAATCTGCTAACCTTTGGACTTGGATTGGTATGATCAGTGCAACACTGATAGCAATTATAGTTGCCTACATTACCGTTAGCCGTATTACTAAACCTTTAGCTGAAGTAAACCGCATCCTTGACATTGTTGCCAGTGGCGATATGACACAACGCTTAGATGATACTGCCAAAGATGAATTTGGCGAGTTATCTCGTAGCTGTAATACATTAATTGAAAGCTTAAGAAACTTGATCCAAGGTATTATTTCTCGTTCGACACAGCTTGCTGCTGCATCTGAAGAAACATCGGCGATTACAGGTGAATCTAGTCAAGCTATTCGTAACCAACAAGCACAAGTTGAACAAGCTGCTACTGCGACTACTGAAATGAGCAGCACCTCGCAAACCGTTAGCAACAGTGCACAACAAGCATTAAAAGAAATTAAAAATGCAGACAAAGAAGCTGACCGTGTTAAGGGTATTTCAAGCCATAATAAAGCGACCATTGAGCAACTAGCGCGTGAAGTTGACGCTGCTTCACAAGTGATCAATAAGCTTCACCAAGATAGTGCTTCTATTGGCAGTATCCTTGATGTTATCCGTGGTATTGCTGACCAAACAAACTTACTCGCGCTTAATGCCGCAATTGAAGCAGCTCGAGCTGGAGAACAAGGCCGAGGCTTTGCTGTTGTTGCTGATGAAGTTCGCTCGCTCGCAAGTAAGACACAAGAGTCAACACAAGAGATTCAAGCAATGATCGAATCACTACAAAGCGGTGCTGAAGCTGCGGTTGCTGCCATGTCAAAAGGCAAACAGCAAGCTGAATCATGCGTTGAGCAATCTGACTTAGCAAACACAGCCTTAGATTCAATCACAGCAGCCGTAGCACAAGCACACGATGTAAGTGAAGAGATTTCAACCGCAGCACAAGAGCAGCAACAAGTATCTCAAGAGATCAGCGAACGCCTAGAGTCAATAGTCGCAATCGCTGAACAAACTGCTGAGGGAGCTAACCAGACCAATATATCAAGCTCGGAAGTAGCTAAACTTGCCGAAGAATTACGCTTATCGGTAGATGCATTTAAAGTATAATATAAAGAGTAAAAAAGATAAAAAGCCGCGCTTGAAATCACAAGCGCGGCTTTTTTAATCTAAGTTCAAGAGTAAAGTTATTCGATTAAGAATCACACCAACCACATTAGATTTTCACCTAAATTTGGTATGAATGAAGCTCAACCCAATCCTAAATATCTTTTTACTTAACGCTAGGGCGTGTTGACCTTTCGTGATTGATTTTACAGCAGTATGTTTGGTATTTAGGCAAGGCAGCGCCTATGGTGTGTGGTTGCTCCCCATAAATGGCGATAACGCAGCATCAATGTCAAACAGGCGCTGCCCTTTGGGTTCTGCCTCGGGGTGATTTACTCTTTGTTACCTACACGGATGTAGGTAAGGGGCGTGAGCAGGACGCGGAAGCTTTGCTTGGTTTTTACTCAGCCCACTCGATTCCAAACCTCGCGGAGCGATTAAACCTCCCCGCGTTTGAGCAAATTTCAATCCACAAAGGTCAACACGCCCTAGGCAAAAATTTTTATATCTAGTTGTTCTAAATAAAAATTTTTAACGACGTTATAGCGTGATTTAATTCGTTAAATTGTTCAAATATTTATGCAGATTGGTATAAGGTAACGCCATATTCGAATCGCCATAAAAAAACCGCGGCAGCCGCGGTTTTTTTAATAATTAAATCAGCGGTTATAAACCCGCACGATCTTTAATTACTGCAATTAGTGCAGAGCCGCCATGGCCGTTTGCCTCAGCCCATGCTATGTCTGCACCGTCAGATAATGAACTTTTAGATAGGTTTTTCACAACATACTCACCTGCATCTGCCGCATTGCTGGCAATCGCATGACGAAGAAGGTTATTACCATTACATTGTACAGCATCGTAAATATTACGAATCTTTACACGCGAGCTCTTAAGCTTACTACGCAAGCGGTTTTTATCATCCGCAGCAATGTATTCGCAGATTGAAACTGCTAATTGATCATCTGCTTTAGCTGGTGCACTGAAAACCATAGAACCAGAAACTACTGTTGCAGCAATAAGTAACGTCGATAATTTAATCATTTTGTACCCTTGTGTAATACTTTTAACCTACCCTAATTGTCTAATATTGTACCAACGTATAAGAATAAGCGCAATAATGTTACGTAATTTTATCTAATGTAACGAATTTATAGGCATGTAAATTCTTTTCATCAGCTTGGTTAAATTGTTCTTCAACAACGTGCCAATTAGCCATTTTTTCATAATCAGGAAATTGCGTATCCCCGTCAACATCAAGCTCAATAAAAGTAAGATAGAGTGAATCTGCGCGTTCTAAAAATTGCTGATAAATATTTCCACCACCAATAATCATTACTTCATCACTCTCATAAGCCAATGAAAGCGCGGCTTCTGGCGATGCTACAACCTCAATACCTGGTGCACTATATTCAGTGTTACGACTAATGATTATATTTTTTCGTCCAGGTAAAGGACGACCGATTGACTCAAATGTTTTACGTCCCATGATCACAGGTTTACTCATTGTTACCGCTTTAAAATGCTGTAAATCAGCAGGTAAATGCCATGGCATTTTATTATCTTGGCCTATAACTCGGTTGTTAGCCATCGCGGCAATCATTGAAATTTTCACATTAACATCCAATACTTTTTCATTAAACAAGAAAAAAGGAGCACAGGCTCCTTTTATATAATCTATCTCTGATTAACGTTCGTAGACAACTTCAACGTCATAATCATCGTCATCCCAGTTATCCCAATCATCGTCGTCATCATTCTTCTTCTTAGTCGCATCTTTATGGTAAGTATCCCATTTAAACTCAACATCTTCATCTTCGATTGGCACAAACTTCTCTTTCGGCATACTATCAAGCAGTGTCATGATGTTATGAATAAGAGGCTGTGTATGTAATTTATTAATTGCTGAAATACTATAAATATTTTCAGTCTCGCCAAGCTCTTCAGCAATTTGCTCACACAACGCCTTAGCTTCATCCTCTGGCAATAAATCAATCTTATTGAACACTAACCAACGCGGTTTTTCAGCAAGCTTAGGGCTGTACTGATGTAGCTCATTAATAATCGCGAATGCATTATCAACTGGGTTTGAACCATCCACAGGCATTACATCAATAATATGCAGCAATACACGGCAACGCTCAAGGTGCTTCAAAAAGCGAATACCAAGACCTGCACCATCAGATGCGCCTTCTATTAAACCTGGGATATCGGCAATAACAAATGATTTATTTGCTTCTGGACGCACAACACCCAGATTAGGAACAAGCGTGGTAAACGGGTAGTCTGCCACTTTAGGTCTAGCTGCAGATACACTGCGTATGAAGGTAGATTTCCCTGCATTAGGTAAACCCAATAAACCTACATCAGCTAATAATAAGAGCTCTAATTTAAGGTTACGAACTTCACCTGGTGTACCCAGTGTTTTTTGACGAGGCGCTCGGTTAGTACTTGATTTAAAACGCGCATTCCCCAAGCCGTGGAAACCGCCTTTTGCAACCAAAATTCTTTGACCATTTTGCGTTAAATCGCCAAGACCTTCTTGAGTATCAACATCCATTATACGAGTACCCACTGGCACCATCACATATAAGTCGTCAGCCTTTTTACCCGTACAGTTACGGCTGCGACCATTTGTACCACGCTCAGCTCGATGAAAACGCTCAAACTGATAATCGATCAGGGTATTTAAGTTTTCATCAGCTTGTAGATAAACACTACCACCATCTCCACCGTCACCGCCGTCTGGTCCACCATCTGGGACATATTTTTCACGACGGAAAGACACGATACCACTGCCACCGTCGCCAGCTTCTGCGCGAATTTCTACTTCATCTACAAACTTCATGATTACTCACTTTAGGATTGGCTTGTTAATAACTCTATTATATACCCAAGTGGCCTATAGAGCACACTATGTGATAAAAACACTTGGGGATATATTCTTAAGACTTAAAACAAAAAACCCCGCAAAGGCGGGGTTTTTTAAGAACCGATTCTGATTATTCAGATACGATGCTTATGTATTTACGGTTTAAAGGACCTTTTTGTTCAAACTGAACTTTACCATCTGCTTTTGCGAAGATAGTGTGGTCTTTACCGATACCTGCGTTTGTGCCAGCATGGAATTTAGTTCCACGTTGACGAACAATGATGCTACCCGCTAGAACTGATTCGCCACCAAAACGCTTAACGCCAAGGCGTTTGCTTTCTGAATCGCGACCGTTACGAGTACTACCAGCTGCTTTTTTATGTGCCATTTCTAAGTACCTCTAATTAAGCGCTAATGCCAGTGATTTTAACTTCTGTGAACCATTGACGATGGCCCATTTGCTTACGAGAATGCTTACGGCGTCTAAATTTAACAACCTTAATCTTCTCACCGCGACCATGTGAAACAACCTCAGCTGTTACTTTACCACCGTTTACGAACGGTACACCGATCTCGATTTTCTCACCATCAGCAACTAAAAGTACTGAATCAAATTCAACTGCTGCACCAGTCTCAACGTCTAATTTCTCAAGACGAATTGTTTGACCTTCAGTCACACGGTGCTGTTTACCACCACTTTGGAAAACCGCGTACATAATTAACTCCGTCTGTGCGCCCTCAAATCGACGCAACTAAAATATTCTTCAATAGGGCGCGAAGTTTACGCTAATGTGCAAAAACTAGCAAGCCCGTTTATTAATTAAATGAATAAAA
Organism: Pseudoalteromonas sp. NEC-BIFX-2020_002; assembly: GCF_013002825.1. Lineage (NCBI taxonomy): Bacteria > Pseudomonadati > Pseudomonadota > Gammaproteobacteria > Alteromonadales > Pseudoalteromonadaceae > Pseudoalteromonas > Pseudoalteromonas sp. NEC-BIFX-2020_002. The sequence goes on along the minus strand of NZ_JABEPJ010000008.1, from coordinate 24,274 downwards.
AATAGCTGCATTGAGAGCAATTCAATATTTTCCCCTATTTTATATTAAATTGACGTTATGCCAAGCGCTTTTTAACACCGAATGACAAATAAGTTACAGAGTAGGCAAACAGACGTCATGAATAAAAAACATCCACGATGAATTAAGCCAACTTTAAAAAAATAAAAAGTTAACTTGTCTAATTAAGGCTAAATTAAGCTGCTTAAACGTGTTTTTTCAGGGAATTGTCACAAAATATCGAGCAAGCGCGTTTTTTGTTGTACAATCGGCTGCGTATACCCATTAAATTTGGCTCGGAGATCAATGGATATAAAAGCTATCCAGGCGTTAATCGAAAACGATATGAATAACGTCAATCAACTTATATATGCGCAAATGCGCTCAGATGTGGCACTTGTCAATCAGCTTGGCTTATATATTGTTAACAGTGGCGGCAAACGCGTTCGTCCTATGTTAGCTATTTTAGCGGCCAAAGCACTTGGCTATGAAGGCAAAGACCATATCACCTTAGCAACCATTGTTGAATTTATTCACACTGCAACACTGCTTCATGACGATGTTGTTGATGAGTCAAACCTACGTCGCGGCACACCAACAGCAAATGCTGAATTTGGTAATGCTGCAAGCGTATTGGTCGGCGACTTTATCTACACTCGCTCATTTCAGCTTATGGTCGGGATTGGTAAAATGCAGGTAATGCAAATACTTGCCGATGCAACGAACGTGATTGCTGAAGGTGAAGTGCTGCAATTAATGAACTGCAATGACCCTGACACCACTGAAGACAGTTATATGCAGGTTATTTACTCTAAGACAGCTAAGTTATTCGAAGCTGCTACAGGGCTTGCTGCAGTCATTACTGAACAAAATGAAAAAACACTTAAAGCACTCAATTTATACGGGATGCATTTAGGTACTGCTTTTCAATTGGTTGATGATGTACTTGATTACAATGCAGATGCAGATCAGTTAGGTAAAAACATTGGTGATGATTTAGCTGAAGGTAAACCAACCCTGCCACTTATCTATGCTATGCAACAAGGTAATGCTGAACAGGTTCAGCTAATTCGTGATGCAATTGAGCACAGTAATGGTATGGAGCACTTAGACGCAATACTCAATACGCTAAATGAAACAAATGCACTCGAGTTCACCATGAATAAAGCAAACGAAGAAGCAGATAAAGCCATTGCTTGTTTATCTGTGTTAGCTGATTCGCCTTATAAAGAAGCCTTAGTTAGCCTAGCCCGTATTGCTGTTGATCGTAGTCACTAAAATTAACAATTTGATTTCGAGCACAAAAAAGCCTGCAATTGCAGGCTTTTTTATTACCGCCAACAGCTGGCGATATAAGCAAGGTTAAGCGTTGATGAAATCAACACCTTCTTGGATGTCTTTTTTCAGCGTATCAAGCATATCGTTTTTAGCTTGTAACTCAAACGCGCTTAGTTCGCCGTAAGAAAGAATCTCTTCTACGCCATTTTTACCTAAACGTACTGGATGAGCGAAGTATTCTGCATCGCCATTTTCAACTGCAACGTATGCATAATCTACAACGTCTTCACCTTGTAGGCCTTTAACTAAAGACATACAAAAACGTGCTGCAGCAGCACCCATTGATAATGTAGCAGAACCACCGCCAGCTTTAGCATTTACTACTTCAGTACCTGCATTTTGGATACGTGGAGTAAGTGCTGCAACTTCTTCATCAGTAAAGCTAACACCTTCAACTTGAGATAAAAGAGGAAGAATAGTTGTGCCTGAGTGACCACCAATTACTGGTACTTTCACAGTTGCAACATCAACACCTTTAAGCTCAGCTACGAACGCTTCAGAACGGATCACATCTAAAGTAGTGATACCGAAAACACGCTTAGCATCGTAAGTACCTGCTTTTTTGAAAACTTCAGCAACAATTGGCACAGTGCCATTTACTGGGTTTGTAATAATACCCACAAGTGCAGTAGGACAATTAGCAACGATACCTTCTGCTAATGTTTTGATGATACCCGCATTTACGTTGAATAAATCAGCACGGTCCATACCAGGCTTACGTGGCATACCCGCAGGGATAAGCACGATATCACAACCCGTTAACGCTTGGTCAAGTGCGTCAGCACCAAAACCAGCAACTTTAACATCTGTTGGGATGTGAGAAAGGTCAACAGCAACACCAGGAACAACTGGAGCAACATCATAAAGTGATAATTCAGAACCAGCTGGTAAACCTGTTTTTAATAATAAAGACAACGCTTGGCCGATACCGCCTGCAGCACCTAATACAGCAACTTTCATTGGAATTCTCCGTAATTTGAGATAGGGAAATATTTGTGGCTCTAAAGATAATGAAATTAATGCCTAAAGACAAATTTATCCTGCTTATTTTGCATATAATTTCGACCATAGTTGTAAACTTTCTTGTTTACAAAGCGCATACGACAAACAACTACTGCATAAATATTCATTTTTGTGTAGAATTTAGCTCATCAAATAACAAGAGCAGAACAGCAACATGCAACCACATGATAAACAAGAAGCACTGGTGAAAGCCTTTAAATCACTTTTAAAAGAAGAGAATTTTGGTTCTCAAGGCGAAATCGTAGACGCTCTAAAAGAGCAAGGTTTTGATAATATCAGCCAGAGTAAAGTATCGCGCATGTTGAGTAAATTTGGCGCCGTACGCACACGTAATGCAAAACAAGAGATGGTATATTGCCTACCCGCTGAAATGGGTGTACCTACAGCAAAAAGCCCATTGCGCCAATTAGTGATTGATATTATGCATAATGAGATGATGATCATTATTCGCACCAGCCCAGGTGCTGCACAATTAATTGCTCGCTTACTCGATTCATTAGGTAAAGCAGATGGTGTTTTGGGTACAATTGCCGGAGACGACACTATTTTTATTGCCCCAGCTAAAATTTCAGAAATTGATGTAACCCTTGAGCGTGTTCGTCTTTTATTTGATACGGTTTAAAGCTGCTTTAAAAAGTTAATTGACGGGGCAAAGAATGCCGACCCCATATCAGCTTGTGTAAAATCAAGCCAATGGTCATAGCATTCGCCCTGCCCTAAACGGCTACGTAACACCTGCTCGAACACCGAGCCAAATGCGCCGCAGCTTATTGCTAATACACCTTGCTCATTTACATCACCGTAAGGCATGCTTTGATTGAGAAGCAACGCTTGACCTTGCTCGTCTTTAAGTTCAGTTCGTACTGCATGACTGGTTTCTAACGGTGGTATGATCAGCGTGTTATCTAATCGCGTACGCCCCATTATTTGCTCTTGCTCATGTAATGATAGATGCTGCCATACACTCAAATCATGCTTATAACGCTGCACATGGATATAACTACCTTGATCTTCAAAGTGCCCCGGCCTGCTAACTAAAGCCGTGATTCGCTTTTGACGACCATGGGGGGTATCCCCCCCGAGTATAAAACCATTAAAGTCGCGCCCATCTAAAAAGCGAAAATTACGTACTTGCTCAACAAGCTCAACATCAGGGGCAAACAATTTAAGTATTTGTAATGCGAACAAATGGTTTACGTCTTCTCTATCTGAACGAATTTGTACAAATAAATCGAACGGCTGTGCCCCCATAACATGATCATTATGCGTAATATTAGGAAAGCTTTGTAGTTGGCTTGGAATGAACTCAGGTAAAACATGTGGCCAATACTGCGCGCCTACAGCTACAAGGCTTGAGAGCATAGATTCTGAAAATTGATCAGCGAACTCGTCTTGAATCACACTGACTCGCTTTAATTTTTTACGCAATGACTCGTCATGACCATCAAATACATTAAAAAATAAATGCAAACCGTGTAGGTTTGCCTCAGCACAAATCCCCGATTGCGCTTGCGCCATGGTATTTCCTTAACTCAAAGTCTCATACACGGCGCTTTTGCTTTAAAATAAAAAGTCACTACTCTAACTAGCGAAAAAGTTTACCGTGTGCGGTTTTATTTTTATTGTAACCTGATCATTCTCTTTAAATGACTGGTCTAATTGAGCTGCAACTTCTATTTCTTGCTGTGCAATCATTACTTTATAAACATAATGGGAGCCAATAAAGCGACTATTGATAATAGTTACTGTATTAATACCCTCCTCACCTATTGAAACCGCGGTTAATAAAAGGTGATGTGGGCGAATATATATCTGACCTAGTTGAGCCTGAGAACCTCGTGCAGCAAATGATTCAACACGCCCGTATGCAGTATTATATTCAGTTGCCGTTAATGCTTCTGCGTCCAAGTATATGCCTTGACCTAGAAACTCTGCAACCACCTTTGAACTCGGAGAGCTAAAAAGTTGCTCAGCGGTGCCCTGTTGAGCAATTTTTCCGCGATGCATCACCGCCAAAGTGTCAGAGAATGCAAATGCTTCCTCTTTTGAGTGTGTAACAAATACTGCAGACACGCGCTGCGCTTTAATAATACGACGGATATCAGCAATTAATTCAAATCGTACTTGGGTATCAATATTTGAAAATGGTTCATCTAATAATAATAAACTAGGTTTATAAGCGAGTGCCCTCGCAATCGCGACTCGCTGCTGCTGGCCGCCAGACAATTGGTGTGGAAAACGTTTAGCACAACCAATTAAATGCACCAATTCAAGCATTTCATCAACACGTTGCTGCTTTTGTGCTTTTGGCATTTTAGCTAACCCAAATGCAATATTATCAGCCACTGTTAAATGTGGGAACAATGCATAATCTTGAAACATCATACCGATATTACGATACTCTGGCGCCAAAAATAACTGCTCATCACTTACCAACTTACCATCAATAAAGACTTTACCTTGCTTGGCTTCTATTAACCCTGCTATTGCTTTTAATGTCGTGGTCTTTCCACAACCACTTGCACCAAGCAAACAAACGATCTCATCTTTGGCGACAGTTAAATCTAGATTTTCAATCACTGCGGTGCCGTTATACTGATACGATAAATTATCTAAGACTAAACTGCTCATTTAACTACGTTGCTCCATTGAGCGATTAACAAAATACAAAGGAATTAACCCTACTACGACTATCGATAACGCTGAAATAGAGGCCAACTCTAATTGCTCATCACTAACGTATTGGAATACATGTGTTGCTAATGTTTCAAAATTAAAAGGCCTTAATAATAAAGCGGCTGGTAACTCTTTCATGCATTCAATAAATACTAGTAACCCTGCGGTTAAAATACCACGACGTAACAACGGTATATGTACCTTGCGCAGAGTTTTACCTTGGCTTTGTCCCATGGATTGACTCGCCATATCAAGCGATGGGCTAATGCGCATAAAACTGGATTCTATTGCACCATGGGCAATGGCATAAAAGCGTACAACGTATGCAAATATAATTGCAAACAAAGTGCCACTTAATAACAGTCCTGGCACAAATCCAAGCGGCTCTAACCACGCATTTAATTTATCATCTAATAAAGTTAGGGGTAATAGTACTGCAATTGCAAGTACGGTACCTGGTAAAGCATACCCGGTACTCGCTAAGCGCCCAGGTATTAACGGGTACTGTTGCTTCGCTATTCGCTGATAAAAAACCACTAACAAACTCAAGACGATGGTAATGATGCTAACAATAGCTGCCACCTTAAAGCTCTGCCATGCATAAAGGAAAAACTGATCACTCCATGCTTGTTCAGCATACGAAATGGCATAACCTACCAACACTGCCACAGGCAGTAAAAACGCAAAAAACAAAATCACACAACAAAATGTAGTTGCACACCAGGCATGCTTCCCTTTAAGGCTATATAGTGCATCACTATTAACCCCTGATTGGCGCTCAAATACGGCTTGATCGCGACGGCTAAAGCGCTCCATCATCAGAGCAATAAATAAAATAAGCAGCATAATGCCTGAAATTTTTGCAGCCGCAGTTAGTGAGTAATACCCTAGCCATGTGTCATACACAGCCGTTGTTAAAGTGCTCACAGCAAAGTAGTTAACAGTAGCAAAATCAGCCATTGTCTCCATACTTATAAGTGCAAGAGCGGCGACAATAGCACCACGAGCAAGCGGCAAGCTCACTTTAAAAAAACTTTGCCTAGGTGATAGACCCATCAATTGACTTGCTTGCACTAATTTAAATGACTGCTCACGCAACGCTGTTTTAAAAATCAAATAAAGGTAAGGATAAAGCACTAAAGCAATCATCATAATCGCGCCGGGTAAGGTACGAATATCAAAAAACCAGTAGTCGTCTGGGGACTGCCAATTAAACCAATCACGCAGCGCTATTTGCACAGGTCCGGCATAATCAAACAAATCAGTATATACATAAGCAATAATGTACGTTGGCATCGCAAGAGGGAGCATTAGTGCCCATTCAAACTGCTTTCGTCCGGGGAAATCACAATAAGCCGTTAACCAACCAAGCGGGAGTGCAATCGCACAGCTGACAACAGCCACTCCAAAAATAAGCACCAAAGTATTGCGGATGTAATCCCATAACACGGTTTCCCAGAGGTGACTAAACACCTCTGAATCCCCCTGTAGAGATTCAAAAAGAAGAAAACACAGCGGGGTTACTAGCACGGTGCCAATAACCCACGCGAAAGATTGCCATCGCGACAACGAAAATTTAAAACTCATTAAAGATCGAACTTCACCTCATCTATTAGCTTAAGCGCTAACGGACGATATTTGCTAATTTCATCAAGTGGCAAGCTATCTTCCTTAAAGCTTCCCCAAGACGCAACTAAACTTGATAATTCAACGCCAGGTTTAACCGGATATTCCATATTAACCGACGCATATGTATTCTGTGCCTTATTGTCGGTCATAAACTCTATAAGTTTCAAGGCATTTTCAGAGTTTTTAGCGTACTTAGTCATAACTACACCAGAAACATTGATATGTGAGCCTCTATTATCTTGATTTGGGAAGTTTATATGTACAGCATCTGCCCATGGTTTTTGTGCTGGGTCTTCAATCATCTTACCAAAGTAGTAACTGTTACCTAACGCGATATCACACAATCCCTCTTTAACGGCCTTAACTTGCCCACGATCATTACCTTGTGGCTTACGCGCTAAGTTTGCTTTAACACCTTCAAGCCATGTTTTTGCTTGTGCTTCACCATGATGCGCAATCATTGATGCGACTAAACCTAGGTTATAAGGGTGTTTACCAGAGCGTGTGCATAACTTACCTTTGTATTTAGGTAAAGCCAACTCTTCGTAACTTAAATGCGGTAGTGCACCAACACGCTCTTTTGATGAATATACATTACGTACGCGTTTGGTTAATGCAATCCATTGGCCTTCAACATCACGAAATTTAGCAGGCACATTGCGGTTGACTGTTTCGCTATTGATTGTTTGAGTTAAATTTAGCTCATCTAATTGTACTAAATCACTAAAATTAGAAGTTAGAACTAAATCAGCTTGGCTATGCTTCCCTTCGCGTTTAACACGTTCAATTAAGCCTTTTTTAGCAAATACCACATTGGTTTTAATACCGGTTTGCTTAGTAAAATCATCTAAGATTGGTTGAATTAAGAATGGTTGACGAAAAGAATAAATATTTACCGCATCATCTGCAAATGCAGGTGCTGCCACGGTTAACCCAACCAAAATTGCTAACGTCTTTTTCATATATCGCTTCCACTTAAATAATAACTATTATCATGAAATAATACCTTTTCTCCATTTAAAGTGCACTCATTAAATATGCCTGACAACCATAATGGAAATTGCGTGTGAGATATCTCTTACGATCGTGCCAGTCATTGAGTATAAAACCTCAGAAAAGCCATCAAAAAACAAACTAAAACATTGAAATTTAAGGGTTATATTTATTTGTCGTTTCAATAGCCATATTTTACATCCGATTTGACCACTATTTTGTTTGCTAAAAGGCTCTATACTTACTTCATCGGTTAAGCAGTTAGGCTTAAATGAGTAAACGGACAAGGAATGATTACTCATAAACCTCGGATTTTAGGTTACGTTAGGAAAAAATGGAATTATGGACAGGCTCAGGATGAGCAACACTATGGATAGTAAATATATGGACAGCATCAAGATGATGCGAAAAGGATTAACAACAGGGCTCGTAAGAGGGTTGTTATACAGGATGTTATAAAAGCGGACGAATGGACAGGCCTTAAGGGTAACGCAATGGAACTGTTAATAAATGGATAGCATCAGGATGATGTGTAATGGATTAACAACAGGGTTCGTAAGAAGGTTGTTTACAGGATGTTGTAAAAACGGATAGACGGACAGGCCTTAAAGGCAACGCAATGGAACTGTTTAATAAATGGATAGCATTAGGATTGATGCATAAAGGACGGGTAATAGATTTTACCGATATGGATGAATGGATACTACTTGGATATAGGCCCGGATAGCCTAAATCACGCAGAACGAATAAGTAACAGCGTGATCACATGGAATTGTAAAGTTTAGGAGTTGATTAAGTTCAATTGCAGGATGCAGAAAATTAGAAGATTCCGCAAGCGCGACTAGAGATAGTTCGCGCTTTTCTTTTGCCTGAATAAAGCTATCAGCTATCAGCTATCAGCTATCAGCTATCAGCTATCAGCTATCAGCTATCAGCTATCAGCTATCAGCTATCAGCTATCAGCTATCAGCTATCAGCTATCAGCTATCAGCTATCAGCTATCAAAAAATACTAAACTATTTTGCTATTGTTATGCATAGCATTTTAATACGGGTTTACTTCTTATTACCCAAGCTACCTCAAAATGCAGTTTCAGTTGGAATTAAAAGCGATTAAGGCAGGCATTGATTGCAAGTCATAATAGTTCTATTATTAAAATCAATCCCTTATAAAAGTAACGCAGTATAAATCGCATTTAAACCAACCTGCTGGGCATTTCACAGACGCTTACTCTCATCGTTGTTACTTCTTAAAAGGGACTACCATTGTTACAAAATAACGCCTTGATATTAAACACCTGTGAAACGCTGAAGTCTGCATCTCGAGGTGGTTTGGGTATACAGCGTTTAAATTTACTCGTTATTGTGGTCGGCCTTTGTTGCGCTTACCTAATAAGTACGCGTCGCGAAACTTCATAAAATGCTGCTCGAGTTTATTAGATGCATCTAATTCACCTGCCAATGCTAATACCATAATAGCCACTTCAGCGGTACCAAGTTGATGAGCGTGAGGGGCAACACGCAGGCGATAATCAGATAGCTTGTCAGCAGTGATCGACAGCACAGGTAAATTATCTAAGTAAGGGCTTTTACGAATCATTTTTTTTGCTTCGCGCCATGTGCCATCTAAAAAGATAAACAAAGGACGTTTATTTGGTTGATGCTCCACCTCGGTAACAACTCGTGCAGGGTTTTCAATATCTGAAGCTGGAAATATCACCATAGGTTGATATTGTGGATCATTTAACAGCGCTAAAAGTTTAAGATCGGGCTCGGTTCTATCCCAACGAAAAGCATAATTGTCAGGAACTATTTCAGCAATCAAACGACCGGTATTAGAAGGTTTAAAACTTTCATTGTGGTACATCAGCATACATACAGCGGCCTCACAGTTTGCCTGCTCTACACCGTCACAAATGCAATAATGCTTTGCAATTAAACATTGCTCACAGCGATCCATTTTGCCGCCACGGGCATTAAACTCCCGACGAGATTCGCTAATTTGCTGCGCGCGCAAGGCAAGTACTGAATTAGAAGAGCGGTTAATCACAAGCTTTATACCTAAAAATTGATCGGCGCGTATTATAGCTAAAGTCAGTGGGAATTGATATCAGCTATCAGCTATCAGCTATCAGCTATCAGCTATCAGCTATCAGCTATCAGCTATCAGCTATCAGCTATCAGCTATCAGCTATCAGCTATCAAAATTTTGCCCAGTTCAGCTTACGTGTCAAGAAGGCCTATCTTTAGCTGACGGCTGACGGCTGACGGCTGACGGCTGACGGCTGACGGCTGACGGGTATAATCAAAACAAAAAACCCAAGCCGAGGCTTGGGTTTTTAAACAATTAACTAAAAGAACTTACTTCTTCTTTTTAACTGCTTTTTTGTTTGGTAAATCAGTGATTGAACCTTCAAAAATCTCAGCTGCTAGTCCGATTGACTCGTTCAATGTTGGGTGAGCGTGAATAGTAAGCGCTAAGTCTTCGCCATCTGCGCCCATTTCAACTGCTAAGCCGATTTCGCCAAGCATTTCGCCTGCGTTAATACCAATCATAGCACCACCGATAACACGGCCACTTTCTTTATCAAAGATCAGCTTAGTTGAACCTTCAGTACGAGCAGATGCAATTGCACGACCTGATGCAGCCCACGGGAATACCGCAGTTTCAATGCTTAGGCCTTGCTCTTTTGCTTCTTTCTCAGTTACACCAACCCACGCGATTTCTGGATCAGTATAGGCAATTGAAGGTATGCATTTAGGATCAAAGAAGTGTTTTTGACCTGAGATAACTTCAGCAGCAACATGACCTTCATGAACCGCTTTATGTGCAAGCATTGGTTGACCAACAATGTCACCAATTGCAAATATGTTGCTAACGTTTGTTTTAAGCTGCTTATCAACATTAATAAAGCCACGCTCATCAACATTAACGCCCGCTTTGTCAGCATCAAGTAATTTACCGTTTGGTGTACGACCAACTGCTACAAGCACTTTGTCATAACGTACTGGCTCTGCTGGTGCATTTTTACCTTCAAACGTTACATAAAGACCATCGTCTTTCGCTTCAACGCCAACAACTTTAGTTGATAACATTACGTTGAACTTTTTGCTCACGTATTTTTGGTAAATCTTAATGATGTCTTTGTCGGCAGCAGGCACTAATTGATCAGCAAACTCTACAACATCGATTGCAGAACCTAATGCACGATACACAGTACCCATTTCAAGACCAATAATACCACCACCTAATACAAGTAGTTTCTCTGGTACATCTTTAAGTTCTAATGCGCCAGTTGAATCAATTACACGGTCATCTTGTGGAATGAAAGGCAAGTTAACAGGCTGAGAACCCGCTGCAATAATAGCATTATCGAACGTGATAGTTGTTGCGCCATCAGCACCTTCAACAGCGATAGTGTTGCTACCAGTGAATTTACCGTAACCGTAAACCACTTTTACTTTACGCATTTTAGCCATGCCGTCTAGGCCACCAGTCAACTGACCGATTACAGAATCTTTCCAAGAACGTACTTGGTCTAAGTCAATTTTTGGTGCACCAAAAGTAACACCATGAGATTCCATTGCTGCTGCATCATCAATTACTTTAGCTACGTGTAAAAGTGCTTTTGAAGGGATACAACCAACATTAAGACATACGCCGCCTAATGTATCGCGAGATTCTACTAATGTAACTTCTAAGCCCAAGTCAGCAGCACGGAAAGCTGCAGAGTAACCACCAGGACCACCGCCTAGTACAACAACTTGAGTTTTTAATTCGTTGCTCATGCTATTACCTTAATTGTTTGAACGGGACACTGCCCTAAAGTTTAACTGCCAAGTTTCTGCAAGGCAGAAAATCAGAGCAGATCTTTGTGCAAAGATTGTATCATTGCAAATGGTAAAAATCCCAGCAAAAAACAACTGGCTGGGATTTGATTCTATTTATTTAGCTACATGCACCAATTGCTTACATTACTAATTGGCGAATATCGCTCATGTAACTTGCAAGAGTGACAGTAAAGCGTGCAGCTAATGCTCCGTCAATCACCCTATGGTCGTATGACATTGAAAGTGGAACCATTAATTTTGGTTCAAACTCTTTGCCATTCCATTTCGGTTTCATTTCAGACTTAGATACACCTAAAATAGCAACTTCTGGCGCGTTTACGATTGGCGTAAAGGCTGTACCACCAATCCCGCCTAAGCTTGAAATTGTAAAACAACCACCTTGCATATCAGACGAAGTTAGTTTGCCGTCACGTGCTTTAACCGATACTTCCATCAGCTCACGCGATAATTCAATGATGCCTTTTTTATCAACATCTTTAAATACTGGCACAACTAAACCGTTAGGTGTATCAACCGCAACACCGATGTTGATGTACTTTTTAAGGATTAAGCTTTCGCCATCATTAGAAAGTGAAGAGTTAAATGTAGGGAACTCAGCAAGTGCTTTTGCTGCTGCTTTCATTACAAATACCAGCGGGGTGATTTTAACACCTAGCTTTTTCTTCTCTGCAAGCGCATTTTGTTCTTTACGGAAGACTTCAAGACTGGTGATATCAGCTTCATCAAACTGAGTAACATGAGGAATTTGCACCCAGTTACGGTGTAAGTTTTTACCCGATAGCTTTTGAATACGAGAAAGTTTCTTCTCTTCAATCTCACCAAATTTAGCAAAATCAACTTTTGGCCATGGAATTAAACCAAGCTCACCGCCGTCAGCATTACCTTTACTTGCAGATAATTGACCTGACTCAACTTGCTTAACTAGGTTTTTCACATAGTTTTGCACGTCTTCTTTAACAACACGACCTTTACGGCCAGAGCCTTTCACGTTTGCAAGGTTGATACCAAACTCACGCGCTAAACGACGTACAACTGGCGATGCATGTGCATACGCGCTGTTGTTTTCAAAGCTTTCATTGCTGGCTTTTGCCGGTGCTGCTTGTGGCGCGGGTGCTGACTCTGCTTTTGCAGGTGCTGGAGCGGCTTTTTCTGCTGGTGCAGATGCAGCAGGTGCACTACCGGCAACTTCAAATACAAAGATAAGTGAACCGGTCGATACTTTATCGCCTGCGGCTACTTTAATCTCTTTAACAGTACCTGCAAACGGTGCTGGTACTTCCATTGCCGCTTTGTCGCCTTCAACGTTTAAGATTGATTGATCTTCAGTAACGCTGTCGCCAACAGCAACCAAAATTTCAGTTACTTCAACTTCATCACCACCAATATCAGGTACGTTTACTTCTTTGCTGCTTGGTGCTGAGCTTTGTACAGGCGCAGACTCTTGTGCTGGCGCTGCTTTTTCTGCTTGCGTAGGTGCAGGTTCACTACCGGCTACTTCAAAAACAAACACAAGTGAGCCTGTTTTTACTTTGTCGCCAGCAGCCACTTTAATTTCTTTAACTGTCCCAGCAAACGGCGCTGGAACTTCCATCGCTGCTTTGTCGCCTTCAACATTTAAGATTGATTGCTCTTCAGTAACAGTGTCACCAACGGCAACCAGGATCTCAGTCACTTCAACTTCATCATCGCCGATATCTGGTACGGTAACTTCTTTAGTCGTTGAGCCTGAAGATGCAGCAGGTGCTGCGTCTTCAGTTTTTGCTTGTTCAGCGGGAGCAGCACTTGATGCTTTCTCTTCGCCTTCAAACAAGAATACTAAAGTCCCCGTAGTGACCGTATCACCAACATTTACTTTAATTTCTTTTACAGTACCGGCTTGTGCAGCGGGTACTTCCATTGAGGCTTTATCACCCTCAACCGTTAGTAATGATTGGTCAACTTCAACTTTGTCACCAACGCTCACTAGAATTTCGGTTACTTCGACTTCATCGCCACCGATATCTGGTACATTAATTTCAATACTCATTGCAAACCTCTTATGCGTACAGTGGATTAAGTTTGTTAGTGTCGATGTTGAACTTTTTAAGTGCCTCAACAACAACTGACTTTTCAACTTCACCACGTTTAGCAAGTTCAGATAACGTAGCAACCACTACGTAGCTGGCGTTAACTTCAAAGTGACGGCGTAAATTCTCACGGCTATCAGAACGACCGTAACCATCCGTACCTAACACTTTATAGTTGCTGCTTGGAATAAACGAACGCGCTTGCTCTGCGTAGTTTTTCATGTAATCCGTTGCGGCAACAGTCACTGAATCATTTAAGACGCTCGTGATGTACGCAGTTTTTTGTTCGCCTTCAGGGTTAAGCATGTTGAAACGTTCAACATCTTGACCTTCGCGCGTTAATTCATTGAATGACGTTACAGAGAATACATCAGATGCAATACCGTAATCTTCACTTAAGATAGCTGCGGCTTTACGTACTTCGGTCATGATAGTACCTGAGCTTAATAACTGTACATTGGCTTTTTTACCCGCGTAGCTTTCAAGCTTGTAGATACCTTTACGAATACCATCTTCAGCACCTTCTGGCATAGCAGGTTGTGCATAGTTTTCGTTCATTAGCGTTAAGTAGTAGTAAATATTTTCTTGATCTTCACCGTACATACGACGAATACCATCTTGGATGATAACCGCAACTTCATACGCATAGGTTGGGTCGTAAGAGATACAGTTAGGCACAGTGTTAGCAAGAATATGGCTGTGACCATCTTCGTGCTGTAAACCTTCGCCATTTAGCGTTGTTCGACCGGCTGTAGCACCTAATAAGAAACCACGTGCTTGTTGGTCACCTGCCATCCATGCCATGTCGCCAACACGTTGGAAACCGAACATTGAATAGTAGATGTAGAATGGGATCATTGGTAAATCGTTAGTGCTGTATGATGTTGCAGCAGCAACCCATGACGACATTGCACCTAACTCATTGATACCTTCTTGCAGTACTTGACCTGATGTAGCTTCTTTATAGTAAGAAACGATATCACGATCTTGTGGTGTATAGTTTTGGCCATGCGGGTTATAAATACCGATTTGACGGAATAAACCTTCCATACCAAACGTACGCGCTTCGTCAGCAATAATTGGTACGATATTTTTACCAATGCCTTTATCTTTTAATAAGATATTAAGTGCACGCACAAAGCCCATCGTGGTAGAAATATCACGTTTTTGCTCATCAAGTAATGGCTTAAATGCTTCTACTTCTGGTAGCTGTAACTTTTCAGTAAAGTTAGGAATACGTTTTGGCGTGTAACCTTTCAATGCATCACGGCGAGCATGTAGGTATTTGTACTCTGGCGAACCTTCTTCAAGTTCTAAATAAGGTAGCTCTGCAAGTTGCTCTTCAGACACTAAATCATCTAAACCTAAGCGTGAACGTAAATGTGCCACATGTGACATGTCCATTTTTTTCACTTGGTGCGCAATATTCTTACCTTCAGCCGCTTCACCCATGCCGTAACCTTTTACAGTTTTAGCAAGGATAACCGTTGGACGATCATTTGTTTGCTCTGCTTTTTTAAATGCAGCGTATAATTTTGATGGTTCATGACCACCACGCTTAAGAGCAAAAATCTCGTCGTCTGTCATGTCAGCAACAAGTGCCGCTGTTTCAGGGTAACGACCAAAGAAATGTTCACGTACGTACGCGCCATTTTTAGCTTTGTATGTTTGATAATCACCATCGATGGTTTCGTTCATCAATTGTAGTAACTTACCGGTAGTATCTTTAGCAAGTAAGATATCCCAACCGCTGCCCCATACTACTTTAATGACGTTCCAGCCAGCGCCTTTAAATAAGCCTTCAAGCTCTTGGATGATTTTACCGTTACCCATTACTGGGCCATCTAAACGCTGTAAATTACAGTTAATTAGGTAACACAGATTATCTAGCTTTTCACGCGCAGCGAAAGAAATAGCACCACGTGATTCTGGCTCGTCCATTTCGCCATCACCTAAAAACGCATATACACGTTGATTTTTAGTGTCTTTCAAGCCACGGCCATCTAAGTACTTTAAGAATCGCGCTTGATAAATAGACGCGATTGGACCTAGGCCCATTGATACTGTAGGGAATTGCCAAAATTCAGGCATTAATTTAGGGTGTGGGTAAGACGGTATGCCTTCACCATCAACTTCTTGACGGAAGTTATCAAGCTGTGCAGCTGATAAACGCCCTTCAACAAATGCACGCGCATAAATACCTGGAGAAATGTGACCTTGGTAATAAACTAAGTCACCGCCATCAACATCATTAGGGGCTTTAAAGAAGTGGTTAAAACACACTTCATAAAACGCAGCCGATGACTGATAAGACGCCATATGGCCGCCTAAGTCGAGGTCTTTTTTCGAAGCACGCAATACAATCATGATTGCGTTCCAACGAATAATAGAACGAATACGGCGCTCAAGGTTTACATCCCCTGGGTAAGCAGGTTCTTGATCAACCGGGATCGTATTAACGTAGTTTGTGTTAATGCCTGTTGGCATATCAACACCGTCTAAACGGGCTTGCTCTAATACTTGCTCAAGTAAAAACTGAGCACGTTCAACACCTTCTTCGCGCACAACTGATTCAAGAGCTTGTAACCACTCTTGTGTTTCTAGCGCGTCTACGTCAATTTTATTGACTTCAGACATATGGAGGTTTCCTTATGTTTAAAATACGAATGTTCTTAATAAGCACTGTGGTATAAAGCGTTGCTATATTACAGTCAGTGCTTGCTTAAATTATGAATCTTTACTTAATTTTGTTTGGTGCGTCTTAAACTACGTTCAATCCGCGAATGCTCTTTGCCCGCTTCCAATAATGCTTCTTCAATGAAAGCTAAGTGAGCATTACTGGCAAGGCGTGCTTGCTCAGGATTCCCTTCAATCACTGCATCCATTAATAAACGACGATGCTGAGCCAACTGCTTACTAATATGCGGTTTTTCTAACAACACCGTTAAATTTTGTAATACATTTTGCTCTAATAGCGCTTGCATGCCACGTACTAAGTGCAATAGCACAACATTATGCGACGCTTCAGCAACACTAAAATGAAACGCATTAATTGCTTTGGCTTTTTGCTGTAAATCAACATCAGCTAAAGCGATATAATCAAAGCTTTGTTTCACTTTCTCAAAGTCGGTGCCAGTACCACGAAGTGCGGCATAATATGCGGCAATTCCTTCTAAGGCATGGCGAAACTCAAGTAAATCAAACTGCGATTCCGGGTGCTTGCTGATCAAATCAAATAATGGATCCGTCAACCCTTCTTCTAGCTGATTTTTTACAAACGTCCCGCCACCTTGGCGACGTGTTACTAAGCCTTTCGCCTCTAGCTTTTGAATTGCTTCACGTAATGAAGGTCGAGATACTTCAAATTGCTTTGCTAATTCACGCTCTGGCGGCAGTTTTTCACCTGGTGCTAATGAGCCCTCAAGAATCATGTTCTCAAGCTGCTCTAAAATAACATCCGATAGTTTTGCTGCTTTAATCTTTAAAGACATTAATGGACGTCCGTAATAGTGATAGGAATGACTTAAAAAATAGTTTTCTACCTGCAACTGGAGCAAAAGGTAAATTGGTCATACCAAATTTGTGCCATACGTTATCAAAAAGCGTGTTTGCTGTCAATTTCACTACGACAGAGCCCTGTAAAGCAGACTAACGCATTTAGCATAAAGATTAAACAGTATGAGGTAAAGCGAGTGTTTGGAAAGGTTTTTTATATCAAATCGAAATGGTCTGACCAGATAATTAAACACTGAGAAGCCGATTATTTACTATCAATAAATACCTAAAAAACTTTTATACATAGAGAATAAATGAGAAGAAGCTGCCAGCTATATACCATCGTAGGAGAGCGCTTTAGCGCCGATTGGCTTTAACACAAAACCTAGAACAATCACGGCTAAAGCCTGTTCCCACAAAACAAATACAACACCTAGCAGCTGTTTCTTTACGCTAAGCCACCAAACAAAGTAAGCAATGCAATTAGCACCAAATAAAACAATACATTTCGTTTTACTAATTTCACCATACACGTAGCTTCATAGGTACAACCAAAGTGCTGCTGCTCAATTTGCTCAGCCGCTAATGCCGTATTGGTTACAACTTTACGATTACTCACAGAAAAGTCGAGTACATAGCGTAACCAACAACTCGTTCCTTTATTGAAGTTACCTATTACTAAATAACCAAAGCTTGCAATTCTCGCAGGTAGCCAATCAAGCCAAAATAATAAAGTATGAATAAGCTTAAACCGTTTTGCATACGCCACGCTATGATCTTCGCGTACTATATCGCCGTAAGTACGCACTAATGCATAGAGTACTGCACCGGGGACACCTAACACTACAAACCAAAAAATCACAGCGCAATAGAAGCGAAAATTGATCCACGCAAGTGTTTGCCCAAAGCTCTCTCCCCCAACTTCATCTTCAGTGCGCTTTTGTCCCATTTGATACGCATACAAAGTAGCAGCCTCACTATCACCACGAGTAAGAGCATTCAAATAAGATTTATATAAAACTCGATGCTTAGCACAGCCAAAACACACAAGCAGTACCACAACATTAACGACTAACTGCCATAATACAAAATCAGAAAAGGTATACACCAACGCACTCGCAATAACTGGCAGTACAAGCCAAATTAAAAACCCATGAGCAGAATTAAACATTCCTTTATCACTGAGTTGCTTTTTAGAACGAGATAAATACCCCTGTGCATAATGACTAATTTGCCAATAATTTGATCGCGCACCAAGGCGCTCTAAAATTAATGCGATAATAATAGAAATTAAAATCATAACGGTCTCTTAGCTTGTCGCTTTTTAAAATAGTCCGGCAAAATAAAACTGCCAATCAAAACTCTCACCAGGATCACTTTTTCGTCCAGGCGCAATATCACAATGTCCAACAATTCGCTCCTGAGTAATCGCTGAATATTTATTAGTCAATGCGTTAGTTAAGGATTGTAATGCATTATATTGGTTTTGGGTATATGGCGTTGTATCAGTCCCTTCAAGCTCAATACCAATACTAAAATCATTACACTGGCTGCGCCCTAAAAATTCAGACCGCCCAGCGTGCCAAGCGCGCTTACTAAAAGGTACGTATTGTACTACCTCACCGCAGCGCTTAATAAAGCAATGTGCAGAGACTCTCAAACCTTGTAAATCACTAAAGCTAGGGTGAGCTTGATGATCAATACACCCCATAAATAAATCATCTACATATGGCGTAGCAAACTGCCCTGCCGGTAAAGAAATATTATGGATGACCAATAAAGAAATACCTTCATCATTCGGGCGCTCATCAAAATATGTGCATGGTCGCTGAATCGCCGTATCAACGACGCCAAAAGAGTTTATTTTCATAATGTATCTGTAAATAAGTACATAGCAAGATGCTAATAGATTTTTAAGCACAATGACAGCAAAGTAATAAAACGTAGCAGCGGGTTTATCCCGCCGCAACAGCCCTTACATTTACGCAGAGTAAACCCACGCCTACATATTGCTAGCACCGCGATCCTGTAGGTCGTCATTCATGGCGATAATGGCTACTTTACCACCGAGAAAACCCAAGTAAAACATCACTTATTTCTTCCCTGTGAACTCAGTGTCATCTGTGGTGAATTAGTCACTTAAAGAACTTTAATTGCGCAAGATAAACCCACGCCGACGTATTACTAACGATCCTGTAGGTCGTCATTTATGGCGACAATGGCTACTTTACCACCGAGAAAACCCAAGTAAAACATCACTTATTTCTTCTCTGTGAACTCAGTGTCCTCCGTGGTGAATTAGTCACTTAAAGAACTTTAATTGCGCAAGATAAACCCACGCCTACGTATTACTAGAAAACGATCCTGTAGGTCGTCATTTATGGCGATAATGGCTACTTTACCACCGAGAAAACCCAAGTAAAACATCACTTATTTCTTCCCTGTGAACTCAGTGTCCTCTGTGGTGAATTAGTCACTTAAAGAACTTTAATTGCGCAAGATAAACCCACGCCTACGTATTGCTAGAAAACGATCCTGTAGGTCGTCATTTATGGCGATAATGGCTACTTTACCACCGAGAAACCAAAGTAAAACATCACTTATTTCTTCCCTGTGAACTCAGTGTCATCTGTGGTGAATTAGTCACTTAAAGAACCTTAATTGCGCAAGATAAACCCACGCCGACGTATTACTAGAAAACGATCCTGTAGGTCGCGTTTTAGCGCGCCAACATTAAAATAACAAACACTGTCGCCATAAATGACGACCTACAATATATGCTGGGCGGCTGATAGTTCTTCTATTCACTCATCAAACCATGTAAAATTTGTGCAATTTCCTAATTATAATGAGCTTTTATAATGTCTATCCCACACAGCCTATTAAGCCAACTCGTTAAACTTGCCCTTGATGAAGATTTAAATTATCAAACTGCTGAGCAAGGCGATATCACTGCGCAATTAATTCCAGCATCACAACAAGCCAATGCAAAAGTGATCACCCGTGAAGACTGCGTTTTTTGTGGTAAAGACATTATTATAGAAGTATTCAGCCAAGTTGATCCAAGCGTCACAGTCAATGTACTGGTAAACGATGGTGATACGGTAAAAGCTAACGACACCCTATTTACAGCATCAGGTTCAGCACGCGCGATTTTAACCGCCGAGCGTACAGCACTTAACTTTGTGCAAACACTCTCAGGCACTGCTACAACAACCGCGCATTACGTAAAAGAGCTCTATGGCACCAATACCCAATTACTTGATACTCGTAAAACGATTCCAGGTATGCGTGCCCTACAAAAATACGCAGTCAAATGTGGTGGCGGGGAAAATCACCGTATAGGCTTATTTGATGCGTTTTTAATTAAAGAAAACCATATAGCCGCCTGTGGTGGTATTGATAAAGCCGTAGCTCAAGCAAAACTAAATCACCCAACTAAACCTGTAGAGGTAGAAGTTGAATCACTTCATGAGCTAGATCAAGCCATTAATGCCGGTGCTGATATTATAATGCTTGATAACTTTAGCGTTGAGCAGATTCAACAAGCGGTTGTAGTTACCAATAAACGCGCCAAATTAGAAGTCTCTGGTAATATGACCTTAGAAACACTACGAACCTACTCACAAGCAGGGGTTGATTTTATCTCCAGTGGCGCACTTACAAAAAACTTACAATCTATCGACTTATCTATGCGTTTCGAGTGAAAATTCTACAAATAAATTATTTAATTTTTACCTAATCCGTTGACAAATTGACCAAAAAAGCATTAAATACGACGAAAGGATTATTTTGTAACAAACTGTTAATTTCAGTATCACTTTTACATTAAAATAGTGATAAAGTAAGCCGCAAGGATGAGCGAAACTCTCCCCAAGCAATACAAAAGCTTTATACAGATGTGTTTTTTATATTCAAAAATCATCTGATAAAAATAATCACTTGTTTTTTGAAATTAGTCTGCGCATAAAACTCTCAGAAAGTTCCTAAAATTCTATGAGTTCAGTGCAAAACAGCTTTCAAAAAGCTATTTTAGTGCTAAAGTAATTCTAAACGCCTATTTCCAATCAATTTTGGGTAGGTATAAGAATTAAAATAATTTTTTAAAAAACCGTAAGATAAACATGCTTTATTAGTTTACTCATAAAGCAACTTAGCTTACAAAAAAATCACTATCCTTTAGGAGAGGAACATGGAAAAAATGACACAACAGAAACAAAAGGGTTTTACCCTAATTGAATTAATGATTGTTATCGCAATCATCGGCATTCTTGCTGCTATCGCTTTACCGCAGTACCAAACATATACTAAAAAAGCCCGTTTTTCTGAGGTTGTACTTGCGGCATCTTCAGCTAAAGGTCTTGTAGATGTATGTTTCCAAACTCGTGGTGCTGGTAGTTTAGCAAATTGTGATACTGCGGCTAAAATCGGTTTAAATACCGCAGGTGCTGCAGCTGGTACTCATGTAGCTAGCGTTGGTGTTACTGGCACTACAGCAGTAATCACAGGTACTGGCGCAGCTACTGTTGATGGTGCTACATACATCTTAACACCAACTGTTGCTACTGGTGCTGGCGTAGGCGGTGCGGCCGGTGCATCTTTAGGTACATTGACTTGGGCTGAAGCTTCAACAAGTACTTGTATCGCTGCAGGTCTTTGTTAATAAATTAGTATAATGAGAAACAAGCTTGGCTTCTCATTAATCGAGCTAATGATTACCATCGCCATTATGGGGATTTTGGTATCATTAGCTTTTCCTGCCTATAATAATCATTATAAACGCGCCAAATTTACTGAAGTCACATTAGCAACAAACTCACTACAGCGCGCAGTGGAAATTTGCTTTTATACCAAAGAAACGCTAAGTAACTGTGATTCTTTTAGTAAAATAGGTGTAAAAAAACCCAATTACCTTGCACCAAACTTTATTGCTAACATTGAAATATCTTATGCAGCTGGGAGTTATAAAATCACCTCTACAGCCAGTAGTGAAGCATCTATATCAAGCGGCGATACTTATATAATGATCGCCACTATAAATTCAAATCAACTCCTATGGGAGTTATCCCCTACAAGTACATGCATTAGCGAAGGGACTTGTTAAACGTAAGCACGTCATTGCTTTTTGTAATATTAATAATGCCATTCTTTGTAATCACTCCACATATAGGTTGACACTCATTCTCAAAGCTTGATAGTTCAAAAAACTCATACATTTCGATAGGTGGTATAGATTTTTTAAGTAAATAGTCATACATTTCTCGTTTTTCACTGCCAACCAATGGTTCATTAAACCTATAGAAGTTCTCAGATACCCCATACTCTCTCGCATCAGATTTTGATACCGCAAAGTACGATGCTTGCCATTTTATAATATAAGCTAAACGCTGCCCATCAATCTGGTTTATTCCGTAGCCTAAAGAAGATAGCTGTAAAAAAATAATCAGAAGTAAGTTAATAATATTTTCTTTTTTTGTTTTGACTGGCGATAACAACCAAAAGCTCAGTATAGGCCCCAATATTAAATCGATAGAAATAATAATTCCCGCAAGCCCTATTAAATCAGTTAGATGATGCCGACCAGCATAAAACCACTGAGAATAGATATAAAAACCAACGGCTGATAATAAAAGCAACCCTAGTATAAAATGTAAACTCGTCCATTTTACTTTTTTTAGATAAATAACATTCACTTTTCCCACAATATCCCTCCCGAAGAATGAGTTAATTAATTTTTGACTATTTAATCAGCTTAAGTTTATCTAATCAATTGTTTAAGACGTTAAAGCTAGCTACTATAGAGTATAATATTTTTATTATTTCCCGAACGTAATTTGGAATAAACATGGCTAAAGAAGCAGAAAGAAAAGGACAAGATACCTTTGAGTGGATCGGCGTAAGCGCTAGAGGAAAAAGGTTAGAAGGCGAAATGCAAGGAACAAGCATTGCTTTAGTTAAAGCTCAATTACGTAAACAAGGTATTACTCCTTCTAAAGTAAAACGCAAAGCCAAACCGTTGTTTGGTGCGCGTATGCAAAAAATAACCCCCAAAGACATTGCCTTGGTAACACGGCAAATTGCTACCATGCTAATGGCAGGAGTGCCCCTCATTCAATCAATCGAAATGATTGGTACAGGGTCAACAAATAAAAGTGTTTCTAAGCTTATGGAAACCATTGGTGACGAAGTGAAAGCTGGTGACCCGCTATCACAGGCTCTACGTAAACACCCGCGTTATTTTGATGATTTATACTGCGACTTAGTCGCCTCTGGCGAACAATCCGGTGCCTTGGATAAAATATTTGATCGTGTAGCGCTTTACAAAGAAAAGTCTGAAGCGCTGAAATCAAAAATTAAAAAAGCCATGTTTTACCCTATTGCGGTGCTAGTTATAGCTCTTATTGTTACCTCTATCTTGCTTATTTTTGTGGTACCACAATTTCAGGATATTTTTGCCGGCTTTGGCGCAGAGCTTCCAGCATTCACTTTAATGGTTATTGGCATATCTGAATTTATGCAAGAGTATTGGTGGGTCATTCTTATAATTATGGTGGCGGCTGGTTACGCTTATAAAGAAGCTTTATTAAAAAGTAAAAAACTGCGTGATGCCAACGACCGTGCAATATTAAAGCTCCCTGTAATTGGTATGATATTAAATAAAGCCGCTGTTGCCCGCTATGCGCGTACGCTTTCGACCACTTTTGCGGCGGGTGTACCGCTAGTTGATGCACTCGACTCCGCTGCTGGTGCTTCAGGTAATGCTGTTTACCGTTATGCTATTTTAGATATTAAAGCCGAGGTAAGCTCAGGCAATCAAATGAACTGGGCAATGCGCAACTCAAAAATATTCCCCGATATGGTTATTCAAATGGTCGCTATTGGTGAAGAATCTGGCTCTTTAGATGGCATGCTTGCAAAAGTTGCCACTATTTATGAGCAAGAAGTTGATGATGCAGTTGATGGCTTATCTAGCCTGCTAGAACCACTCATTATGGCGGTGCTTGGTGTATTAGTCGGTGGTTTAATTATTGCGATGTACTTACCGATTTTCCAACTTGGTGCAGTTATATAAAAGCTGTAAGCTGTAAGCTGTAAGCTGTAAGCTGTAAGCTGTAAGCTGTAAGCTGTAAGCTGTAAGCTGTAAGCTGTAAGCTGTAAGCTGTAAGCTGTAAGCTGTAAGCTGTAAGCTGTAAGCTGTAAGCTGTA
>NZ_JABEPJ010000054.1:0-572 GCF_013002825.1 Pseudoalteromonas sp. NEC-BIFX-2020_002 | reverse complement strand
TACCACGGAGTGATTCATGACTGGGGTGAAGTCGTAACAAGGTAGCCCTAGGGGAACCTGGGGCTGGATCACCTCCTTATACGATTTAGAACTTATTTGTTCGTAGTGTCCACACAGATGATTGTTATTGTAAAGAGAACAACACTTATTGTTTTGGGTCTGTAGCTCAGTTGGTTAGAGCGCACCCCTGATAAGGGTGAGGTCGGTAGTTCAAATCTACTCAGACCCACCACTTCTTATCTAATTAAGAAGATGGTTAAAACAATAAGACCAGCATATGTGGGGCTATAGCTCAGCTGGGAGAGCGCCTGCCTTGCACGCAGGAGGTCAGCAGTTCGATCCTGCTTAGCTCCACCACTTACTTCTTAAAAATAAATATTCTTTATCGGGCAAAACATCGCCTGAGAATAAAGTGTGTTTAATTTTGAGAAGTTTTTTAATCTCTTGCTCTTTAAAAATTTGGAAAAGCTGATAATAAAATTCGTATGAATAACATTGTTATTTGTACAGAGTTTTCAAAAGTAAAAAAGAATGATAGCAGTATCATTCAGTGCCATTTAATTGTTTCTTTG
>NZ_JABEPJ010000053.1:0-601 GCF_013002825.1 Pseudoalteromonas sp. NEC-BIFX-2020_002 | reverse complement strand
CATCACAACTCAGAGTCATGACTTTATCGCGGTTGTTATCTGCATAATCGCGGTATTTAAAGCTCACTGTTTCTTCAGTCGCTGACACTAATCGCGATTCTGACATCACGCCTTTTCGGGTATAACGTGCAAGGTAACTGACTAACTTTTCACTGTACGTTAAACAGGCTTTGCTATACACACCATTTGGTTGGTGTGCTTACCTTCGCGAATGAACTATCGCATTCATTGAGCGCCGCGAGCATTTTCCCTCTAAACACTGTTGATAATGCTTTAACGGGGTATAAATAGCCTTTTTCTATTTCATGCCAGTGCGCTTTATTAAGCGCCCCTGCGGGTATCAAACAATGCAAGTGGATATGCTGACTTAAATTTTGCCCCCATGTATGCAGTACGCTTGTCATGCCTAGCTGGCCATGCCTCTTTCGTTTCACAAATTTACACAGCGTTTGCCATGAGGCTTTAAATAAACAGTGATACAACGCGTTTGGGTTGTAGTGCGCAATGATATTTAACTCATGCGGGAGCGTAAAAACAAGGTGGAAATACCGACACGGTAATAAATCCTCTTGTTGTCTTTGCACCCATTTAGCCGTTGCCA
>NZ_JABEPJ010000007.1:0-231882 GCF_013002825.1 Pseudoalteromonas sp. NEC-BIFX-2020_002 | reverse complement strand
AATCGTTACATCAGCTTATTGCGCGGGTATAGAACTCAAAGAGAAGAATATTAAACTCAAAACGTTACTCGATAAATTCGCAAGTCAACCACTTGAATTAACAGTACGTTGGAAGAAAAATGGACCCGAGTATAGACTTATCTATTTACCGGATGAAAAGCGCCCCGTTTTTCTTGTTACTAATTTAAAAGAAGTACAGTTTAACTTTGACGAGTTACTCGATATATACGCAACTCGTTGGCAAATTGAGTTACTTTTCAAAGAGCTAAAGTCATGGAACAACCTTAAGGGATTTATCACACGAGACCTACATATTGCCGAATCACTGGTTTGGTTGAGCATACTGCAAACACTGATCAAGCGTTTTATCTGCCATAGTGCAGCGACGATGTTTAAGTGTGCGATCTCGACATTTAGAGCGAGCAAGTGCAGTTATCTTTGGTTGGATGATATTCTAGGTTGCATGGAGCAAACACGGTGCAGCCACAAGATACACCGTGTACTAAAGCTACTAGCGGAAAATTGTAAGCGTCAATCCATTGAAAAAGAGAGTGACATTTGCCGTTTTAAAATAGGAAGTTACGCGATCAATGTTCCTTAAGAACTAAGCTATGAAGGTATATTATGCGGCGGTAATCAGTATTTAAAATAGACTAGCTAAACTGAATTCTGGCCAAGAGAGGTAAAAGTGGCTCTACTCATAAATAATAAATTCATTAACTGCGATAGCTATAAGCTTTTCAATTAAATTACTTAAAAAACAATGGTTTGAAATATTTTGTGCTGCGATTTTTAGTGATTCATAAGCACTCAGATAGTATCTTAAAAACAGCCTTAAAAGGCAAATTGTATTAACTAAAAAATTAAAAACACAAACTTACTAAACAATTTATGGTGAAGATTAATTAGTTTTTAGTACTTCAGTCATTTAAATTTATTTAAGTCAAGCTGGCTACTACTATCTAGTTTAAATTTTCGGAGTTTAACGTTCTCTTTGAAATAGCGATTCAATTTTTAAGATTTTACAAAGTATTTTAATTCAATATTCGTTATACAGGATTGAGTTTACCTATTAAGATTATTGATTGATAAAGGGTGAATTAGGTATAATTCTCCTTTTACAGGGAGTAGTAAGTTGTCATTTCCTCAAGTATCTGTCATCGGTAATGCTAAGATAAAATCGTCTCAATTACAGGATATGGCTGAGGCCGTAGGCTTAATTATTAATGATCTTGGCTTTCATCTGGTTTGTGGTGGTTTGGGTGGCGTAATGGAAGCCAGTTGTAAAGGGCATAAATCAGGGGCTGAACCAAGTCAAACAATCGGCATACTGCCCTCTTTTAAAGAGAATACAGCAAATAAGTACACTGATATTATTATACCATCTGGGTTGGATGTTGGTCGTAATCAGCTAATTGTCTCTAGCGGATTTGCCGTTGTTGTTTTGGGTGGTGGTGCTGGGACCCTAAGTGAAATAGCTTTGGCATCCCAAATAAACAAGCCAATACTTTTGATGAAAGGCTCTGGGGGCTGGGCTGATATATTGACCGATGAGTATTTAGATCAACGTTGTAATTCAAAGCTCTATCATATTAGTAGTTTAGATGAATTAAGAATAACGCTTCAAAAATTGTCTTTGCATGAGTCAAAAAGTGGTTCTGTAGACAGTGGTCATAATCGATGAAATTACTAATCCCAATAAGTTACTTTTTCGGAAATCCAAAAAGTGAGTTGTGGCAATTAGATACAGAGACAAAGAAAAGGAGTTTGTTAGCCACCCTACCTTCCTCTGAGAGAGATGTTGCTGGCAAAGGCTTGACCAGTGTTACATGGATTAGCAATGACTTGCTTGTGGGTTGTGATTTTAATCGTGTATTTATTATTGATCGTAAATTATGTGAGTTAAAAAAAATAAATACAGACGAACAATTCAATGATTTACACCACGTTAGCTTTGATGGTCATTTCATTCATATAGCTAATACAGGCCGTGATTGTGTCGATGTTT
Organism: Pseudoalteromonas sp. NEC-BIFX-2020_002; assembly: GCF_013002825.1. Lineage (NCBI taxonomy): Bacteria > Pseudomonadati > Pseudomonadota > Gammaproteobacteria > Alteromonadales > Pseudoalteromonadaceae > Pseudoalteromonas > Pseudoalteromonas sp. NEC-BIFX-2020_002. The sequence goes on along the minus strand of NZ_JABEPJ010000007.1, from coordinate 229,874 downwards.
TAGACAATCAATTACAGTCTGTCAGCCGAATAGAGTTTCTTCCAATAGAAGAAATATCATCAAGGGTTAAAGGGGAATATAAAGCTCAAGGTGATTATTACGATTGTGAAGCGATAAAAATTGATTTTCACCTACGCAAGGTGCCTGATTCTCTGCATATCAATCATGTAATCCGAGTGGGTAAAGAACTTGCAAACAAAGTTATCGTTACAAGTTTTAAAAAAAAATGTTTAGTTGACGCTAAAACTCTAGAGCCACTCAGTAATAATTTACCAGAACAACCCCATGATGGCTTCATTGACAATAAGTATATTTGGATAACCACTGTTTCAGGGAAAGTGTTTCGTTCAAAGCTATCGCTACCTTTTAATTTTGAATTGTTTTTTGATCTATTTCGGGTAGTAAAGTTCAAAGGGTGGTGTCGGGGTTTATTAGTTGCTAATGACACTTTATTTATTGGAGTAACTGCTATTCATAAGGAAAATAATCGAACAAACTGGCTTAATAGTCCAGTGAAGAATACTCGAACGGGAGTTTATCAGATCAATTTAGCCTCATTAAATATTGAACACTTCTACGATTTTAGTCACACAAACGGTTCCCGTATATTTTCAATAATCAGTGATTATTTTGATGGATAAGCAACCAAGGATTTATATGTTTCATCGTGTCCTTAAAAATTACGATGAAAAGAACTATTACTATCAACGACAAACAGCCATTAGTTGGAAGAAGTTCATCGAACTGCTTGATACTATAGAGAAAAAAGGTTGGAAAACTAAGCCAATTTCTGCTCTGGCGAAAGGATATACACATAATGATGTATTTATTACTTTCGATGATGGATATAGAGATAATATTGGTGCATTTGATGAATTAATTAATCGTGGAATGATCGCTACAGTTTATCCCGTGAAGGATTTTGTTTTAGATGGTTTTTCTCCGATAGATGATATGGCTCTTCACTTGATGTTGACACCGAATGTACCTAAAGACCTTAGTCTATCATTGCTCGGTGGGCGATTAAAAAGAATATTACGAGGTATAACAGCCTCGAGATATAGGTATCTCCGACAACGTTTGTTTGGCATAGATGTGGATGCGGATTCTACTCATTTATTTATGCAGGAGCATCATCTAAAACTGTACAATAGCCAAGGAATTGAACTGGGTATTCACGGGTGTAGCCACAGAGCATTTACCCAACTTTCTCCAAGTGAGCTAAATAAAGAGTTAACTGAAAATTATAATTGGATCAGAGGATTGGAATGTAGAGAATCGATGTCTATTTGCTTCCCTCATGGTAAACATAATAAGAAAGTAATTGAGCAAAGCCAGCTATTTGGCTTAATTCATTTAGGTGTCGACTGTGAGACATTTTACCCATCAGTTTTAAGGAGAATACATATTACGGAAGATTATTGTGGGTGACCTTAATGCTAAGCTTTGCGCATTGCTCAAGAATCAATTAGAGACTTTTCCATTTCACAATTTAGGGCAGTTATTGGGGAAGAAGGTTATTAATGGGGGGACTTGTTTTGATCACGCACTAAGCTTGCGCGCTCACATAACTAAAATGGGGCTTAGCGGAACATTACATGAGGCTGAGGTTTGCATGACAGGTTTAAACTCACATCGTTTGATCCGAGTTGAATCTTCAGACAAGGTTAGCTTTTTAGATTCTGGCACGGGCTGGCCAACTATGTATCAGGCTCATGCTTGCGATATCTATCGAGAGTATACATCAGCAGGAATACGCTTTCGAATTGTCAAAGAGTCAAACAAGCTTCTTGTCAAACGACACGATGGTCGACAATGGCGTGATATGAACCGTATTGCATTAGTCGCTCAAAATGAAGAGATTATATTATCCAAATACCCTAACAGGTATCTCCAACAACTGCCTTACAGCCAAGAACTTCGGTTTTGCTGGTTAATGAATGAAAAGTTTTATCGAATTACAGGTTTCTGTTTAGCAGTATACGAAGCAGGAAAAAATACTCAAAAATACAGCCTAACACCGATAGAGCTTTTGAGTTTTGTCCAGAGTAGCTTTCCCGAATTGATTTCGGACTTAAAAATATATCTAGAGAGTATTAGTTGATGTGCGGGTTTGTTGTAAGTGTCACTGAAGGACAATCTAATTTAAATAAGAAAGTAGGAAAGGATATTCTATCTCGGGGCGAAGACCATTCTAGTTTAGAAACCATTCATTTTAATGGAATACCTATACATTTTGAATTTTCGCATTTATTTATAACTTCTCCCCAAGTTGTTCAACCAATACAAAGTATGTCGAAAATTTTAGTACTGAATGGTGAGATATATAATTATCAAGAATTGGCTGAGATACTTGGTCTCGAATTAAATAAGTTTAATGATGTAGGTATTTTTTTTGAGTGTATAGAGCGTTACGGTTTAACTCAGGCCATGACGATGGCAAATGGAATGTACTCAGGTGTTCTTTTCGATAAATCAACGGGAGATTTGAGAGTTTTTACAGATCATGTTGGTAAAAAGCCTTTGCTCGTTTGGAATAGTAGTATGGGATGGCATATAGGAACGGGCGTTGATACTGGTTATATAGATGCATACACTAATACGTTAGATGTAATCTCCCCTGGAGTATCAAAGTTTGATATAAAAACTGGGGTAGTATGCAAAGAATACCTCCATCAATACACTGTGACCAATAAACGAAGCTTTGTTGATATTATAGAAAGTGCTATAGCACTTCGAATTCCTAAGGATATCCCATTCGCTGTAGCTTTAAGTGGTGGGCTAGATAGTTCGATTATTGCTTATATTTTAGAGACAAGATTAAGCAAAAGTGCAAGATATTACGTCGTGGCTGACAGTTATCCCGATTCAGTTTTGACGTTATTAGAACATCTAAAGGTTTGTCCTAGTCGTGTCGTTTTAATTAAGCCACCGACACAAAGTGAGCTCTTAGGATTAATTAAAAAAACATGCGAAATTACAAAAAGCTATAACCCTTCAATTATATCAAATGGACTAGCAACATTATTACTCAGTAAGGCTGTACAAGCAGACGGTATCCGCGTTTTGTTATCAGGTGAAGGTGCAGATGAGTATTTCTGTGGTTATCAAGGAATGTACAATGGTCGTAATGACCCTGAGAAAATGAGAGCTTGTTTGATTGAAAACCTCCATTACACGGAATTGAGACGCTTAGATCTTATTACTGCTAGCCATAGTATAGAGGCTCGTTGCCCATTTTTAGATAATCGCGTCACTCAGTTTGCATTAGCACATGACGTTCAAGATCTTTGCGACATTTCTTTGAACGTGGGAAAAACAATACTAAGAGATACATTTAAACATGTATTACCCAACTCAATAATTCATGCTCCTAAAGAGCCTTTCGATATTACCTCAGGTTTGCAAAAAATGGTTATAGATGAATTAAAGAAAATATCTACGACAGAAAGAACAGCATTAAGATCCATTTTTGAACAAATTATGGATAACACTTCTATAGCTAATCATCATTACTTCTCCCATTACCCAACTTTTGACACGATGATTGAACGACGTGAGCTTAAATACAAGCAGAGGGATATATGATCGATAATCAAGTGGTTGCAGTCGTTGGGCTAGGGTATGTCGGGTATCCGCTTGCAATAGCATTTGGTCAGCATATCCAAACAGTAGGTTTTGACATAAACGAAACTAGAATCTCTGAATTACATGAAAGTAATGATCGCACCAATGAAAGCGATATTAAGTTAGTTGAAAGTGCTGAGCATTTAACTTTGTCTAATGATCTAGAGTGTATTCGAAGAGCGAATATATATATTGTCACTACACCTACTCCAGTTGATAAGGCATACCAACCGGAGTTAAGTGCGGTATTGAATGCTGCAAAGATGGTTGGCTCTGTGATTTCAACTAACGATATTGTTGTCCTAGAATCTACAGTATATCCTGGTGTTACAGAGGGAGTGTTTGCTTCTGAAATTGAAAAAACAAGTGGATTGCTTGCAAATATTGACTTTCAGCTAGGGTACAGTCCTGAGCGGATTAATCCAGGAGATGAGCTTCATCGCTTACAACATATAGTAAAGGTTGTTTCTGCCACAAATACATCTACTTTAGAAATATTATCTCAATTATATGAACTTATAGTTCCTGCTGGAGTATTAAAAGCTGAGTCAATAAGAACAGCTGAGTTATCTAAGTTAATAGAAAACACCCAGTGTGATGTTAATGTTGCATTTATAAACGAAATGTATCAGTTGTCGGGCAAGTTGAAATTAGATTTTAACAAGGTATTAGAATGCGCCAGTAGTAAGTGGAATTTTCTAGATTTTAAACCTGGGTTAGTTGGTGGACACTGCGTTGCTGTTGATCCGTATTACTTAATTCATTCTCAGGTTATGAATGGAGTTGCACCTCGTATAACAAATACAGCACGGCAAGTTAACGGGGATATGGTTAGTTACGTTGCAAATACATTTTTGAAAAAGTTAATTCGGGCTGGCCTTTCACTACCTTCCACAAGAATATTAATCTTGGGTGTGAGTTTTAAACCCAACTGTCCTGACGTTAGAAACTCTAAACATTTTGAAGTTATAAGAGAGTTGATAGATTTTGGAGCAAAGCCACTTATTTACGACCCAGTTGTTAAGTGGGAAGATACCCAAAACTGCATTGTTGAAGAACAAATGCCTACAGGCCCTTTTGATGCGATATTGTTACTTGTACCTCACGATGAAATTGTTCGAGATTTACGATGCAATGGGGCCTCTCTGATACATGAAAACACCATTTTCTTCTCTTTAGACTCACAATATACAGATTTACTGAAATGACTATAGAATTAACAGAATATAATAAATTCATCTCTATGGCCTCAATTGTTGGGGATTCCCTAGGTAATAAAAATGCTATTGATTTTGTTACTAGCTTCCTTGAAGGTTTAGGCTTCGATGTTCGGGTTTCAAATACTAAACATACAGCTCAACCTACAATAATAGCGCACTATTCAGGACGGTTATGTGATAAAAAAATAGTCATTTATGGTCATTATGATGTTGCACCTGTGAAAAGTGAGAATAATTGGCTCAGTGAAAACCCATTCTTATTAAAACGTATCAATGGTCGTATTTATGGACGAGGAATAGCCGATAACAAGGGGCCTCTGTTATCCCGCATGCTCGCTATGAAATCATTAATATTATCGGAAAAAGCAATCCCTGAAATTATGTGGTTAATTCAAGGTGAGGAAGAAATTATGCATGGGGATAGAGTTGCCTATGATATTTTTAAGCATGAAATAAGTTCATTTGGTGCAAATACTTACATTGAAGAAACAGGATTTAATAATTTAGACACAGGATCTCAAATTGCATTTCTATGGTCACCATCTCTGACTGATTTACAGTTATCTTCGTGGCATGATTTACTAAATCACAGCTTGGATAATCCGAATATCGAATATCGTCATCTAAATAAGCTAAATGGCATCAAAGCTTGTCCTCTTCTAGCCAATTTGCCCAAAGACTCTGTTTATATTGGTTTTGGTCCTAATGATCGCTTGCATAATATCCATCAAGACAATGAATCATTAGATGAGAGTAATCTTTTAAAACACCAAAAACAATTTGAAAATTTTTTAGCAAATTATGCGTCGTATAGCCATGCAGTCTAACAACATCATTAACGTGGTATTGGCCAGTGCTGATATAAAAGTGGCAAACAGTCTGTTGAAAAGCATGTATCAAGCGTTACCTAGTTTTGAGATTAAAGCGTCCATCTTATTATTTGGCATAACAGAGCCAAGAAAAATTTATCAGTTTTGTCCTCCAGTTGAAATAATAGATATAGTTACGTACTACCCACCTATTGTGGATAGTCGAAATATCTGCCAAGAATACCTTCGTCGTAAAATGAACGAATTTGGGGGAATCGGATTTATACTTGATGATGATTTATCTTGGACACTTCCTGAAATTGAATTTATTACTGTGCTTGAAAAATTGAAAAAAGCGGGTTGTGATATGGCTTTTAGTGCGCTATCTGGTGATTCACCAATCCCAAAGGAATATACTCGAACAAGCCCCTTACTCGATGTTTTGATAGCCATTGCAGTCCAATATAATGACTCTAAGACTTTGAAAATAAAAGAATATATTGCAAAGGTGAATGTGTCGAAAAAAAGCGAAAGTAATATCAATATTCATCATGACTTTTATACTTTTACCCATAAAAAATTTCATAAATATGATGTGGATATAGCAACTATCAATTGGCATAATTTCATCGATCGATTAGTAAAGGGTAAATCTACAACCCGAACTACACCAACACCAATTACAATAACGCCAGCAAAAGGAAGAGAGCGGGGTGGTGCAACTCTTATACTAAATATTGATGTATTACTTTGTAAAAATGATTCAATGCGCTATTTGAATTTATATAGCCGCCGAAGTGATATGATTATGGCAACGGATGCTGCGAATTATAACTTTAAACTATTTAATACTCCGCCTATGTTAAAACACCTCAGAGATGAAGCATTTGATACCCATGACAGTAAAAAGTTAATAGGCGATATACTTGGGTATGCGCTTGTTGAATCTAAAGAAGGAGCTAATTTTTGTGCGAAAAAATTTGAGACAAACGTATCTCAACGAATTGAACATACAAAGTTTTTGCTAATGGAATCATCAAAAATGATGGAGTTACTAGATGTATGGTTAAAAAATAATAATTATATTGAGTTGGGTGTAAGTAGCTTGGTTAAATCCATGATTGAAGAAAATGAGAAAACCCACTCAGCGCTCACATCCATTGACTTAGGGATTGTTCAGCAGTCCTTTAATACATTTATTACTAATAGAATTCATGTTTTTAAACCAAATGAAAGAAAAGTATCGGCTTCTTAGATTTCGTTTAGCATTATGGTTTTGTTGTTTATTTAAACTAACTACCCGTTAAATGCTTATCCATGGCGTACGTATTATCAAGCTGTTGCTCTATTAAGCTAATCGTTTGTTTATTTACATCAAGTGCTTTAGCGGTGTCTTTAAAGTTGAAAATAATCTCTGCTATTTCAGATATGATCACTTGTACTTGTTTCCAATTAGCATAACCTGCTGCAGAGGCCAGCTTTTGAATCGCTTTTAGTGGTGGGTTCTTTCTAAATCCAGCAAACGAAGTCGCATGCTCGTTAAAAGGGTGAGGACTAAAAGTGACATCAGAAAAAGGCGCTAAATCCCACTCACCAGAATCTTCTTGTAAAAAAGCCCTGTTTTTACTGTGGTCGTCTTGGTTACAGCTAAATAAATTAAACATAGCCCGACGAAATTGTAATTGTCCTGCAGCAGGTGATTTGCATAAAACACGGCTCGCTTTAAGGCAAGCCATTGCTTTGCACCGATTCCTTCTGGAGCAGGTACCAGTAATCGTTGAGGTGGGTTTAATCCCGCTTGTTCAGCTAAATCCAAATACACAGCTTCACATAATCCTTCTTCATGTCCTAAAGCGAGGTTTTTTAATGTGAATTTTATTAACCAAGCATCATCGCCCGTTTTAGGCTTTGTTCTACATTCTTGTATATTATTGTCAGGAAAATAAATTTGAGCTTTAGGGCGTGCACCGCCGGAGCTGCCAGCAGCCACTAACGCAGAAAGTACTTCTTCTGTCTGCCCGTCAAATATTGCTTGGGCTTGTTGACCTCATGTAGCAAGACCAGCTTCATCGTCATTTGTGCCACCATAATGAGTTTCAGGTGTAAACGATAATGCGCCATAGCACAATGGCCAACAAAAGATAAGCGGTCCATTTGGGTCACAAAGTTAGGCATTATATTATTTTGTCTGAATACACGGTCCTGTAGTAGTAACCCCCACCCATCAGGTAAGCAATCAGAAAAGACCCCATGCAATCCATTATGTGGGCTTTTAGGTGCTAATTGAACATCTCTATTGAAGGCGAGTGAGAATGGCGAAAGATTACCATATGTGTCTAAATAGCCTTGATCGAATTAAAAGTAAACACCTTGCCTATTTTGAGCAAGTACACCAACCATTAACTCTGTTGAGTCTGACAGTGTACGTTTTACTTCTAGATTTTCTATGGGTTTAAAGGCCATTGTTTAATACCTGATCAATAGAAGTTGGCGCATTCTTACCTTGAGCTGGCGCTTTTGTTAAGTCATATAAACGAGTTAAATCGTCCAGTGTTTGCCATAAAAGCAATAGCTGCCTGAATGAAATAAGCCCTGTAACCTCAAACTTTTTTATTGTAGATGCAGGTACTGTGCTTTTTTTAGCTAACGCCTCGCGTGACATTTTTGCTTTTTTGCGACGCTCTTTTAAATGCTCAGCAAAAGCCAGCTGCACATCACCTTCGCTTAATAATAAATAATAAATAATTAATGATAGAACCTCGCGAACTTGATTGGACATTACAGTGTCCATTTTTGGGTTGTAAAGTTAATGGTTGAATGCGAATTAACTAATATGATTTTTATTGATTGAGATCAACAAGGAAACCCAGCATAAAATGCATAATTTGCGGCTGCAAATTTATGCTAGAAGTACTAGCTTTAATAAATGAGGTTAGAGAGTGGCTTTACTAATAAATAGTAAGTGCATTAACTGTGATATGTGCGATCCAGAGTGCCCAAATGAAGCGATTTATATGGGCGCTAAAATTTACCAAATCGACCCTGCAAAATGCACCGAATGCGTAGGCCACTACGACAAACCTACGTGCGTGAGTGTATGCCCAATTGACTGCATAAAGCCCGATCCTAATCACCGTGAAAGTATAGATGAGCTGGCAGAGAAATATGTGAGGTTAACGGGGTAGTTTGTCGGTTGGTTTTTATGCTTAATGGGTTACGAAGCGAAAGTGGCGATACTGTCGCAATAATCAAACTGCTCGCATATTGCGTATTGTGAGCGATAAATATCCCTTCATATATTTTTAATTAAGTCTCAATAATTCGTGCTCTTTACGGTATGATAACTCAATAATTTGTATTGATATTCTGGTCTGAGATAGTTATGGAAACCGCACCTAAAAAAACCGCCACAAAGCCCGCTACTAAAAAAGTTGCTAAAAAAACCACAAAACAAGCACAAGTCGGGTTTGAAGAATCGCTTTGGGATGCCGCCAATAAACTACGTGGCAGTGTTGAATCAGCCGAATATAAACACATTGTTTTAAGCTTAATCTTTCTTAAATTTATTAGTGATAAGTTTGAAGTACGTCAAAAAGCCATTATTGCCGAGTATGGTGATGAATACATCGATATGGTTGACTTTTACGCGATGGATAACGTGTTTTACCTACCAGAAGACGCTCGCTGGTCATACATTCAAGCCAACGCCAAGCAAGGCGATATCGCTGTAAAAATAGATACCGCCCTGCACGGCGTTGAAAAAAACAATAAATCACTCGCGGGCGCATTGCCCGATAACTACTTTTCACGCTTAGGGCTTGATGCCAGTAAGCTCTCAGCGTTAATCGATACCATTAATAATATCGACACCATTGCCAACCAAAACGAAAAAACAGAAGAAGACTTAGTTGGCCGTGTGTACGAATACTTTTTAGGTAAATTTGCTGCATCTGAAGGTAAAGGCGGAGGCGAGTTCTATACGCCTAAGTCAATCGTTACACTCATTGCTGATATGATTGAACCATTCGAAGGTAAAATTTACGACCCCTGTTGTGGCTCGGGCGGTATGTTTGTGCAATCGCTTAAGTTTATTAATAGCCATAACGGTAACCAAAAAAATGTGTCTATTTATGGGCAAGAGTACACCAACACCACCTATAAATTGGCGAAAATGAACCTCGCCGTGCGCGGTATTTCGGGCAACTTAGGCGATGTAGCGGGCGATACCTTTTTTAAAGATCAGCACCCTGACCTAAAAGCCGATTACATTATGGCAAACCCACCGTTTAACCAAAAACAGTGGCGCGCCGATAACGAATTAGTTGACGATGCCCGCTGGGCGGGTTACCCAACACCGCCTACCGGTAATGCCAACTATGCGTGGATCATGCACATGATCTCAAAACTCAGCGAACATGGCACCGCAGGCTTTGTACTGGCTAATGGCTCAATGAGTTCAAACACCAGTGGCGAGGGCGATATTCGCCAAAAAATAATCGAAAATGATTTAGTCGATTGTATGATAGCCCTACCAGGGCAGTTGTTTTACACCACACAAATTCCGGTGTGTTTATGGTTTATAAGTAAAGACAAACGCGGTAATAACGAAAAAGGCCTACTAAAGCGCCGCGATCGCCAAGGCGAAACGCTATTTATAGACGCCCGCGAAATGGGCACTATGGTTAACCGCACCTTAAAAGAACTCACCAACGACGACATAGCTAAAATTACCCAAACCTACCATATTTGGCGCGGCGAAGAGCTAACCACTGAAACTGCGAAGCCAGAAAGCGCAGATAAAGAGCAAAGCGCACAAAAAGAGCAAAGCGAAAATAAAGAGCAAGAGTACAAAGATGTCGCCGGTTACTGTAAATCAGCCACCCTTGCCGATATAAAAGCGAACGACTACGTACTTACACCAGGGCGCTATGTCGGCGCGGCCGATATTATCGACGATGGCATCCCGTTCGAAACTAAAATGAGCGAACTTAGCCAAACCCTATATAGCCAAATGAATCAAGCCGATGAGCTTGATAACGCTATTCGTAAAAACTTGCAGGCCTTAGGCTATGGTGAAGAGCGTGATGGAGCAAAACGTAATGACTCATAGTGAAGAACAACCATCGACTCAAAACGAGCACTTATTAGTTGATATTCGCCGCATTGTTGAGCAAGCCCGTGGGCAAGTTAAACAAACTGTTAATACCGCCATGCTACAAGCGTATTGGCAAATAGGGCGCTTAATTGTAGAAGATGAGCAAGGCGGTGAAACACGCGCAGCCTACGGCAAAGCAACATTAAAACGTTTATCGCAGCAACTCAGCACAGATTATGGCAGAGGATTTGACATAACCAACCTGCGTAATATGCGCCGCTTTTATCTCGCCTTTGAAAAACGAGACGCAGTGCGTCTCGAATTAAGCTGGACGCATTATCGTGTACTATTACGGATAGATAATTCAACTGCGCGCAACTGGTATCGAGATGAAGCCATTTTACAAAATTGGTCGGCGCGCGCGTTAGAACGTCAAATTGGTACGCTTTACTACGAGCGTTTGCTCTCAAGTAAAAATAAACAACCCGTAGAGCAAGAAGCACAACAAAACACACAAGTATTGGCAGAGTCCGCAAAAGACTACCTGCGCGATCCCTACATTTTAGATTTTTTAAACCTGCAAGACAAAAGCTATCAAGAGAACGACCTAGAGCAAGGCATTATAAATAACTTACAACAATTTTTATTAGAGCTTGGTAAAGGCTTTGCTTTTGTAGAGCGCCAAAAACGCATTCGCTTTGATGACGAAGATTTTTATATCGACCTCGTTTTTTACAATTTTAAACTTAAGTGTTTTTTATTGCTTGATTTAAAAATTGGCAAACTCAAACACCAAGATATAGGCCAAATGGACACCTACATTCGCTTGTACGATGATCGATACACCAGCAGCGACGATAACCCTACTATTGGCTTGGTCTTATGCAGTGAAAAAAGCGAAGCCGTTGTTAAATACTCTGTACTGAGCGACCAAAAACAGCTGTTTGCTGCAAAATATTTAGCCCATCTACCGAGCGAAGAAGAATTACGCATAGAACTCCAAAAAGAGCGCGAACGTGTGCAAGCGCAATTGCTTAATCAGCAAGTTAAAGGCCAAGATGATGAATAAACAAATAGTGGGTGTTGTTGATAGCCGAATGGGCGAAGCAAAAGTGTTAGATAGAGCTATTCGTGAAAATGCGGAGGCGCTGGGTTATGGGGAGTAAAGTTAAACTAGGGAGCTTACTTTCTCTATTGACGGATTATCATGCGAACGGTGCGTATAAAAAGCTTAAAGAAAATGTAGAGTTGTTTGATGAACCTGATTATGCAGTAATGATAAGAACTACAAATTTCGAACAGAAAAATTTTGACTCTAATCTAAAATATATTTCTGAGCACGCTTATAACTTTCTCGAAAAATCCAAAGTTAAGGCTGGTGATATTATAATGAATAAAATAGCTAATGCAGGTAGTAGCTATTTAATGCCTGAGCTTAATTGTCCTGTTTCACTTGCAATGAATTTATTTTTACTAAGAATTGACGACGATAAAGCTAATTCCACTTTTGTATATTTGTATTTAAAACTCAATGAAGATTATGTAAAAAGTTTTGCAAATGGCTCTGTAACTAAAACCATTACAAAAGAAGTAGTAAGAAATCTAGAGATAGAGCTACCTGAAAGGTCAATACAAGATTATATTGTTAAAGTGTATATGGATTATGTTAGTAAATTGACCCTGAACCAAAAAACCAACCAAACCTTAGAACAAATGGCGCAGGCGTTATTTAAAAGTTGGTTTGTTGATTTTGATCCCGTGTTCGACAACCTACTTGCTAGCGTTGATTTTAACTTAGAAAACCTTGAAACTAGTCTGCCTGACGAGTTAAAACTAAAAGCGCAGCGCCGCTTAGTGGCACTAAACAGTTTAGAAAATGTGGCACAATACAAAGCGTCACTCATTGCGCTTGCTCACGAGTTACAAGCACTCTCACCAACAAAAGAAGCAACACAATCAGCAGAGAAAGGCACTGAAACACCCGTTAAAGCAAACTTTAACACCAACCCTAATATATTGGCCCAACACGCCAATACCCACGCCCACTTCCCCAATGAGTTCGAGCACAACGAACAACTAGGCTGGATACCAAAGGGGTGGGAAGATGTTAAAGTTAATGAAATGGTTCGAACCGTTTCGGAAACTTACCCTCTTAAATCAGTAGGTAAAGTCATTTTTTTGAATACAGGTGACATTTTGGAAGGCAAATTTCTCCATAGTGAGTTTTCTAATACTGAAGGACTACCAGGACAAGCTAAAAAGTCTATTAAAAAGGGAGATATTTTATACAGTGAAATACGACCTAAAAATAAACGTTTTGCGCTGGTAAATTTTGACGGCTCTGAACATGTTGTTTCTACTAAGTTGATGGTGCTAAGACCTAATGAAGGTTTTGAAGAGTTATTTCCATACTTTGTATTGACCCAAGAACATAACATATCTCTTCTACAACAAGCGGCAGAGTCTCGTTCCGGAACATTTCCTCAAATTACTTTCACTGAATTGGCGATGATTAAAATAGCATTACCAAAAGATAAAAAGTTAATTAATATATTTATAAGTAGCTTCTTAAAAGATCATTTTTCTAAAAAAGATAAACGTGACTTTCAAAATAAAACTTTGACCAAACTCCGTGATACTTTGCTACCCAAACTCATCTCTGGCGAACTACAAATACCCGATTTAGCCACCGACGATGAAACGGCAGATTAATACATAAGCAGAGCACTTAACCGTTTAAAATAATAACAATAAGGATGTTTGATGAAATTTACTGAAGCCAAATTAGAACAAGCGGTGGTTGAGTTATTAGGTGAACAAGGCTACCCGCATTTACTAGGCGGGCATCTCACTCGCAATAATAGCGATGTATTAATTAAAGACGACCTCTGTGCTTTTTTAACCAAGCGCTACGCTAAAAATAATATTACCACCGGTGAAGTAGACTCAATAATTGCAAAGCTTGAAAAGCTGCCTGCCAGTGATTTATACGAGAGCAATAAAACCTTTTGTAAGTGGCTAAGTGACGGCTTTTTACTGAGTCGCGAGCGTGGCAGAGTGGCAGGCAGCGCGGCACAAAAAGATTTGTATATTCAGCTGCTAGATTACGACAACGTTGAGCAAGGCATTAAAAGTAGCCTAATAGCAGGCAGTGCTATGGCTGCTTTGGATAATGTGAATGAAGCGAGCGTAACTTACCTGCAAGACGACAACATTTACCGCTTTGTTACTCAGTTAGAAATAGAAAGCCCCACAAGCTACGACAATATTGAACTGCGTATTCCCGATGGCATTTTATATGTGAATGGCTTGCCGCTGGTGGTGTTTGAATTTAAAAGTGCGATACGCGAGCAAGCCCCTATATTTGAAGCGTATGAGCAGTTAACTGTTCGGTATAAACGCGCTATTCCTCAGCTATTTGTGTTTAATACCTTGTGCGTTATAAGCGATGGTGTAAACAACAAAATGGGTAACTTATTTGCGCCGTATCAGTTTTTTTACTCGTGGGGAAAAGTAACGGGGCAAGAGCTGACCGCGCAAGAGGGCATTAACTCATTACATACCTTATTGCAGGGCTTGTTTGATAAAGCGCGCTTGCGCGATGTAATGCGCAACTTTGTGTTCTTCCCTGATTCTGATAATAAAAACGCGGGTAAAAAAGAGACAAAAATAGTGCCCCGTTACCCGCAATATTACGCTGCTAAAAAGTTGTTTGAAAATATAAAGCTGCATTTAAAGCCAAAGGGTGATGGTAAAGGTGGTACGTACTTTGGCGCAACGGGTTGTGGTAAAAGTTACACCATGCAATTTTTAACACGCTTGTTGATGAAAAGCGTTGAACTTAAAAGCCCCACCATTATTTTAATTACCGACCGCACCGATTTAGACGATCAACTCTCCCAGCAGTTTGGTAATGCTAAAACCTACATTGGCGACGACACAGTTAAAACAGTCACCAGCCGTACTCACTTACGCGAGTTACTTAAAGGGCGTAATAGTGGCGGTGTATTTTTAACGACCATTCATAAGTTTACCGAAGACACTCAGCTTTTAACTGATCGCACTAACGTTATTTGTATTTCTGATGAGGCGCATCGTAGCCAAGTTAATCTTGATCAAAAAATTACTATTACCGACAAAGGCCCTAATGCCGGAGTAAAAAAAACCTTTGGCTTTGCTAAATACCTGCACGACTCACTGCCCAATGCCACCTATGTTGGTTTTACTGGCACGCCAGTCGACGCGACTTTAGATGTATTTGGTGAAGTGGTTGACTCGTACACCATGACCGAATCGGTCAAAGATGAAATAACCGTGCGCATAGTTTACGAAGGCCGCGCGGCCAAAGTGTGTTTAAACAACAGTAAGCTGGCCGAAATTGAAGCCTATTACAAAGAATGCGCCGATGCTGGCAGTAACGAGCTGCAAATAGAAGACAGTAAAAAAGCCACCGCCAACATGAATAGCATTTTAGGTGACCCAGACCGTATTAAAGTGTTAGCAAAAGATTTTGTACAGCACTACGAAAAACGTGTTGAAGAATGCTCAACGGTTGCAGGTAAGGCAATGTTTGTGTGCAGCTCGCGTGGCATTGCTTATCAGTTGTATCAAGAATTAGAAGAATTACGCCCACATTGGTTTGATGTAGTCGACTCTTTAAACGAGCAGGATAACGCTCAAAATTTATCGGATACCGAGCGAAAGCGTGCTATTAGCGAAGGCCGTATTGCAGCCCCTTCTGAAAAAGTAAAAATGGTAATGACCCGTGGAAAAGACGACGTAGCACGCTTATATAATTTACTAGGCAGTAAAGACGAGCGTAAAGAGCTTGATAAGCAATTTAAAAATAAACATTCAAACTTCAAAATAGCCATAGTGGTAGATATGTGGCTAACCGGTTTTGACGTGCCATTTTTAGACACCATGTACATAGACAAGCCACTGCAAAAGCACAGCTTAATACAAACTATTTCGCGGGTTAATCGCCAGTTCGAAGGCAAAGATAAAGGCCTAGTGGTTGATTATATTGGTATTAAATCTGAAATGAATAAAGCGTTAGCGCAGTATTCAAAAACAGACGAAACCAATTTTGAAGATATTACCGCCTCGGTTATTGAAGTAAAAAATCACTTAGCATTACTTGCTCAGTTATTTCATAAATTTGACAGCAGCGCGTACTTTACAGGCGAAGCAGTTACGCAGCTAAATAGCTTAAACCACGCCGCCGAGTTTGCGCTTATTACCGAAAAGCGCCGAAAACGCTTTATGGATTTAGTTAAGCGTTTAAAAGCCGCTTACGATGTATGTTGTGGTAGTGAAAAAATTAACGAAAACGAGCGTAACCACATTCACTTTTACCTCGCTATTCGCTCTATTATTTACAAGCTAACCAAAGGCGAAGCGCCCGATACCGCGCAAATGAACGCCAAAGTACGCGAAATGATAGCCGAAGCCCTACAAAGCGACGGCGTAGAAGAAGTATTTAAACTCGGTAATGAAGACGGCGGCGAAATCGACATTTTTAATGATGACTACATCGCTAAAATAGAAAAAATAAAACTCCCCAATACCAAAATTAAAATACTGCAACAAATGTTAGCCAAAGCGATTGGCGAGCTTAAAAAAGTAAACCAAACCCAAGGTATCGACTTTACTAAACGCTTTGAATCGCTAGTTCAACGCTACAACGAGCGAAAAGAAGATGACGTACTGGTAAGCAGCGTACTAGATGACTTTTCAGAAAGCATGGTTGATATGATTTACAGCGTACGCGACGAAATGAACGCCGGCGACGAGCTAGGAATCGATATTGAAGAAAAAGGCTTTTACGATGCATTAAAAGCACTTGCCGTTAAATACGACTTTGACTACCCCGAAGATAAGCTCATTGAGCTTGCCCAAGCGGTAAAAGTAATCGTAGACGACAAAGTTAAATTTGTAGATTGGAACCACCGCGAAGACATTAAATCATCCCTAAGAGTAGAGCTTATTTTAATACTGGCTAAATTTAAGTACCCACCAATCAGCCGCGATGAAGTATACAAAGAAATATTTGAACAAGCGCAGAGCGTGAAAGCGAATAAAGAGGGGTAAAACATCCGTTAACTCGTTTATTTTGCTGACTGAGTTTGCAATATTTCGGTTGAGTGCTTTTTATTTACTTTAATAAAATAACGGCCTAAGAAGGTTTACATGACAATAATAAACTGGGGTCTACTTGGCCCTGATAAACTTGAATCTGAACGACGTACTCGCACCTTGGGTCTTGCAGTTGCTGTACGTGCATTTAATGACTTGGCAGTACCTAATTTAGGTGGGGTAAAATTTAGTAAAAATGTTTTTTTAGCCTGTTTGGGCATTCATGTGGCTGAAAAAGTAAGATTAGAAGGTAAGCAGGTAAGTAACATACAAGTTGCAAATGTAATTGAAGCGCTCGGCTGTATTTTGTCGTTTGAAAAAAATAATTGGCAGTCTGATGAAAGGTTAAGGGGAAACTCCAAGTTAGCAGGTGCAAAAGATTTATCATATAAAGTAGTTGGCGCTAACAATTATTATGTAACACAGCCTATGCGTATGGCTACTGTGCAATTATTACCAGGGCTTGGGTTAGTTGAATCACAAGGAGAGCGATTTAATAGCTATAGTTTGAACGACAATGGATTGAAGTTAGTTATTGCCGGCTGCGCTGATTTTAAATGTCATAACAGTAGTATTGTTAATTTTTTAGTTAAGTGGGTGCTAGGTAATCATAGAAGCCCTAGAGTAAGTGGTTTAATAAAGGCGCTAGCGCCTATTTATAGTTTAGCGGCAGACGCTAAAGCCATTTTAAAAGATCGTTTGGTTTCTGGTAATGATGAGTCTGCACTTCGAAGAAGAAATGCATTAACGTGGGTTAGTAATATAAATACAAACCCATGTATAAATTGGCGAAAACCATCAGAATTAACAGACTTACATTTTAAAGACATAAAAAGCGGAGCTTACTTTTTCATACTCAGAGATAGTGTGATGATGTTATTAGACGCTATTGAAACCGCAGTTGCTAATGAAAAGTCGGGGAGTTTAGATTTACGTAAAGGCACTCCTTTAGATTTGCAAAACGCATTAACCAGAGTGAAGTCGGCAGCAACTAGTTTTGTTAATTTAAGCCATGATCCTACGCCTGATAAATTAGCGCTGAGTTTTGCACGTGAATGCTTACAAAGTCAGGATGAATTAATTATTTTAAGTGTTGTTGAAAGAGATAATTTAGTACTTAAAGTAAGAGATAAAGCTGTTATTAAAGGATCTGCTTTTGGTGGCGAGCAGCAAGAAGCTAACGACGCTGGCGAAACAGAAAGCTTGTTTCCAAAAGGCGTTTCATTTCGTTTTTGGAACTTGTATTTACTGAATATTGACTTCGATGGGCAGCTTGATATGTGGCTAAATAAAAAGGAGAAAGCAGATGAGTAATCCATTACCACTTTCTTTATCGGCTTATTTTGTGCCACCGACAGATTGTATTGGTGAATTTGGCTTGTTGACTGGATATTCGGCAGATACTCACTTTTTTAATGATGCACTTGATAAGTTTACGCAAACAATTAAATCACAAAGAGCCTATGAAGGAAGTGGTTATTTAGCCATGATGTTAGACCCAAACCATCACCAGATATCTGCGGTTGACTGCCCTGGGTTGGTTCATTTAGCAGCTAAATCTAATACAGAAAAAAAGTTTAGATTGTTACATGCAAAAGTAGCGTTATTACTATTTAAAAATAAGCTAACAGAGCAAAAAATTATTAGGGTTATTGTGTCTACGGGGAATTGGACACGCCAAACAATAGAAGACAGTTTAGATATGGTTTGGTCGATTGATTATGAAGTAGCCTATAGTGATAATCATCAAGTGCAAACTGATATTGCCAAGGTGAATGATTTTATCAATCACACTTTAACTTTTTTTAATATCGATATATTAAATAGCGTAAGAATAGAAAATAAAGCAACAGCAATAGCAACAACAACAGCGACAGCGTTAAGGTTTAAACACTATCAACATGTTTTAGGTGAAATTAAGCCAGTAAAAAATGTACAACCTCGCTTTTTTGATAATACAAAGCAAGCACTCATTACACAGTTACCACATTTAATAAAAACACATAGTAATAATACAAAGTGCAATTATTTAGCCCTTGGTTCTGGTTTTTATGAAGGTGGAGATAATAAGAGCAAAGTGCCAAAAGTGATTTCTGAGATTGAAAAAGTATTACAGCAGGCTGGTCTCTTAACTAAAACAGCTGAAAAAGATATTTATGTCAACCCTGATAATTGTCAACTAGTCGCTCAAACTTTAGATATATTAAATACAAATGATTGGTCAGTTAGGCCTGCTTACGATGCTGTTTATCAAAGTAAAAATTATCGAAGATCATTGCATGCAAAGTTTATATTTTCAGCCAAAAATGGAAGTGACGATATCTGCAAAAGATCATGGTTGTATTTAGGGTCAGGAAATTTAACAACGCCTGGCTTTTTAAGTAAAGCAAGTTTGCATGGCGGCAACCTAGAAGCGGGAGTTGTGTTTTCTCCAAAAGAATTGAGTTGGTATGGCGAAGATGACTCAGCTAATTGTATTAGTGATAAATTGCCTATTAATTGGGATGAAGAAACTATTATTACAGATGCTACGCAGTTGTGCTCAGGGAAAGGGATGCCAGAACTCGACGGTGAATTTGTAGCTGCACCGATAAGTTATTTTACTATTTGTAGCTTAACTAAGACAGGTTGCTTATTACGACCTAATACTGATGATACAAAAAGCTATCAAGTTTGGTACGCTGAAAATTACGCGTGTGAGTGTAAAGGTGAAAATATAATTTGGCCCGATAATACTCCGAGGCAAGTGAAAGTTACGTGGAATATCAAAGATGAGACGCACAGCATTTATATACCTGTATTCGATGAGTTTGGACGAATGGCAGCAACCGCTTTGCCTGAGTTAGAGATAGATGACGCATGGAACTTGCTAGGCGCATTCCCTACTTTGCCCGCAGAGGACGGTTTCGATGGCGAGGTGCTAGATGAAAGTCATTCAGTGGCATTAAATTGTCAGCAAGAGGCATCAGGTTCTAATTATTATATAAATAAAATGATGTTATTGATTGAACATGTAGCACAAAAACAAACAGAACTAGATCCATTCAACTGGGAACAGTGGTGTTATCGTTTAGAGCAAATATTTTGTCAAATGAGTAAGTCAGCAGCAATCTTTTACTTTAAAGAAATTAATATTAATCCATTGTCCCCTTTATGGGCAGCCCCTTTTAGACCTCTTTTTGCAGAAGACTCAAGTACTGAGCAAGGTCGTTTATATGAGTCATTATTAAGAAAAATTGAACATAGTTTGGAATTGAATCAGTTAATAACGCTTGGAGGCAAAGGTGAGTAATTTTTTAGGTTGGGAAAAGGTTGCTAAAATAATAAAAGATACTCTCGCATTCAATGAGCGTCTGAACTCAACCCAAAAAGAAAGTGTAAATGCGATATTAAATAGGATAGCTAACACAGGAGTAATTATTGCTGATGAAGTTGGCATGGGTAAAACACGAATAGCAGTTGAGCTTATCCATGCTGTTAAACAAGCAGGTGGTCGTACAGCCATTATTGTGCCCACAACATTAGGATTCCAATGGCAAAAAGAGCTTAATGATCGCGAAGCAGATTTAGCGCCACAGCACACAGTAAATAGTCTCTGGCGTTTTATGTCTGCTTGGGCTGATGGTGATAAGCAAGAGCATTGGGATAAACAGTCGGTTATTTTATTATCTCAAAATTTTGCGAATTGGCGCATTGGTGGTAATTCTCATTCAAGTCGTTGGGCACTGCTACCAGAAGTGTATGCACAGTGGCGAAAAGCTAAAAATAACAGGTTACCTAATGGTTACAATAGCCATGAAGACCTAAAATATATGGATGCTGAATATTGCGCACGTAGAATAGTTGAACAAACATATTACTTATCGAATAGTGATCCTAGAAAGAAAATTTTATATTGCATCATTGAAAACTTTGAATGGGGTGTAAATTCATTTGGCGGGGATAATTTTTCTGCTGGAAGTGAATACCGAAATTTGTTGGAAAAAACGGTAGGTTTAGGACTCGGTTCATTTGACTTAGTTGTTATAGATGAAGCACATAAAAGTCGAGGTGAAAGCAGTAGCTTAAGCCGAATTTTGAATGAAATTATTATTCAAAATGATAATGGTCGCCGGTTAGCTATGACGGCTACACCTGTTGAGTTAAATGTTGAGCAATGGCAACAAATGCTCAATAGAATAGAGTTATCCGAATCTGATCAGCAGCCTATTTTAAAGAGTGTTGATAACTATGCTAAAGCTGTCGCTAAACTCAAGTTATATTGGAAGGTTGATGAGCAATCTCGGTTGAGTTTTCAGCGGGCCGCTAGAGCGTTTGAGAATTCGTTGAAACCTTATTTATTAAGAAGGGATAAGCGACAAGACCCAACAATTCAACAATTTCACTCTGTTTCAAATTTACCAATTAATGCATATAGGAAGCATACCCAGGTAGAAATTAAAGTAGAAGAACTATCAGAGCAGTGGAAGCAAATAGTGTGCTCTGTTGAAGGGCTATCTGCTGCTTCAATTATGCAAGATGCGACTTCAAAAAGAGCACGACTTACACTAGCTAATGGTCACGGGATTGCTGCAATTATAGATAACTCAGCTTATTCATCTCATGAAGATGACGATGACGAGCTAGAAAATGATTTGAACAATGATGATAGTAAAAAGCTTCAACGGGCTCACTGGTGGAAAAAACAGATTACTGAGGTATATGCAAGTGGAGATGAATCGTTATATCAACATCCTGCATTATTAAAAGTTATTTCAGAAATTGAAAATAATTTAATGTTGGGTCAAAAAGCATTAGTGTTTGGTAAGTTGACCAAGCCTATGAGGATATTAGTTAATTTATTAAATGCAAGAGAAATGCTACGCAGGCTAGATAAAAAAGAGTTTTGGCCTCAAACTAAAGTTCATATCAGTGATAAAGAAAATGATGACTCTGAAGTGCATGCGGCCAAATTTGCGTCAAAGCAACTTGGTTTAAATTGGAGTATTGATGAAATAAATGATCGTTTAAAACGTCAATATGAAAAGCATGCTAATCAAGTTGATCAAACTAAACAACACCTGATTGAAAATATTGAACACTCAATCTCTTTATTGGATACACGTTGTGAACAGCTCTTCAAAGCATTTAAAAAATCTGTTGAACAAGCCTGCTCAGAGGAACATGCTGTTCTTACCTTTATGACGCGTGCTATTTATGAGCTATCAGATTCAAGCGATTTTAATTTAACATCTGAAGAGGTTGCTCAGGGTTTTATTGATCTAATGGGTGCAGTCACAGCAGAGAATGAAGGTGATGCCGATGGTGATGGTCAATTAGATGAAAAAGAAGCAAGCAAGCTTTGGCCCTGTATAGAAGCAAGGGTAAAAGAAGAGTATGAACATGTTAGAGGTGGCATGGCGCGCTTAATGTATGGGAATACATCAGCGGCAAGTCGTCGCATGTTACAGCTGGGTTTTAATCGTAAGAACAGTTTTCCTTATGTGTTAGTTGCACAGTCAGTAGTTGGAAGAGAAGGGTTAAATTTACATCAAGCTTGTCGGTTCGTATATTTATTACACCCAGAGTGGAATCCTGGCGTTGTTGAGCAACAAATAGGTCGTGTTGATAGGCTCGGATCTCGTTGGGAGAAAGAGTTTTATGAGCAACAAGACCAAGGGGGAGAGCTTCCGTTTATTGAAATTAAGCAGGTTATATTTAAGGGAACTTATGACGAATATAATTGGCAGGTATTGCATGCACGCTGGGATCAACTTCGCTCACAATTACATGGAGTTGTCATCCCTATAAGTGAACGAGATGATGCGTTTTCACATTATTATGATGAATTATGCTCAGCTGCACCGGATTTTACTCCTTGATATAAAAGTTTATTAATGAATTCACATCGTCATTTATTTATTCTCGAGCTTGTGCCAATGGGGCCAAGCTCTATCTCGACACAACAATTACAACAGCAGTTAATTGAACGTGGCTTTGACCTTTCAACCCGAATGCTCCAGCGCGACTTGCAATCACTTTACGAGCAAGGTTGCTTCGGTCTTGAAAAAGATACGCGGAGTAAACCGTATGGTTGGTCTATCAATGCGCAGTGGCGCGGTGTTAACGAAAAAGTAATGAGCAGCGAAGTGGCTGAACATTATTTGTTGTTGGAGCAGTTATTACCGCAATCTGTCCCCAGTGAGGTTAAGCAGTCAGTGCATATTAAAGCAGAGCAGGCGTTAAAGCGTGTTAATGGCCATCTGCCTGAGTGGCTCTCAACTCTGCCTAAGCCTTCGTTAAAAGTGAATGTTGATAGTCAGTTAGTGGCGCAAATTGAGCATGCGATTAAACATAAGCGTGCAGTGAGTGCTGAGCTATACAGGGTGCTGTACGATGAGGCGCATTGGTTAAAGTTTGCTGAATTGAGTTTTTATAATTTAGTTGAACAAGGCGGTGTTTTAATGGCGCAGTTTATGGTGGGGTCGCTTCACGATAAGTGCTATCAAATGCCGGTTTATCGCATTCGCAATGTACACATTTTGCAAAAGACACGACGTGAGCCAAGTGCTGAGCAACTAAAATCGTTACGTAGCGCTATTAATAAAGGTATGAAGCAAGAGGCTATTGAGTTAGTTGTGGCAGTACCCAGCCACTCGGCAGTTAATCAAGGTTTTATTGAACTTGGTGAGCTGACTGACAAACAATATATTGACGATAAAAATGTATTACTCACCTATCAAACGATTGATACAGAACAACTCACCAATGAGCTATTTAAATGTGCTCATTGGCTTGAAGTTATAAAACCTGAGCAAATCAGGAAAAGAATCATCACAAAACTTAAAGCGGCTGCTAGTAACTATCAATAACTCTAATTAGTTGGATGCGTCAATTTTTGACGCACCGGTTTGTTATGCTCCTTTAAAAGTTAAGGAGTAGTTATGTTTCAATTAATTGAGCAGCAAGATGGTTTATCTATTGGTGTATTTGGCATTGGAGGTTGTGGCTGTAATACGTTAAATAGTATTTATGAGCAGCGCGAGAGTAAACAAGCAAAGTTATTTAGTGTTAATACCGATAAAGTAGTGCTCGAACATACCCAAAGTGATGATGCCGTGCTGATTGGCGCTGAACTGACACATGGTGCTGGCGCCGATCCTGAGGTTGGTTTACAAGCGGCGCAAGAAAGCAAAGATCAACTGTTAACATTAATAAATAGCTGCGATATTTTATTGTGCGCAACAGGGCTAGGTGGTGGTACTGGTACCGGCGCGAGTCCTTATATCGCAGAGCTTGCTCGTGAACAAAATAAGCCTGTGATATTTGTTGCAACACTGCCTTTTAGCAGTGAAGGGCAGTTTAGATCACATGTTGCACAAACCGGGTTGAACGCCTTAAAAGAGCATGCAAATGCAGTGATCACTTTACCTAATGATCAGCTGATTCAGGTGTTAGGGGATGACGTTGATTTATTTGATGCATTTAAACACAGCAACCAAATATTACACTCACTTATCAAATCATTGATTGATATGCTGTGCTATCAAGGTTTGATTAACGTTGATTTAAATGACTTTGCGAAAATTATGGATTGCAAAGGTGATGCTGTTTTAGGTGTGGGTAAATGTGATCTTGAGGATGAATTCCCTAACGCACTTGATGACGCGCTCAATAATCCGTTAGTGAACCAAGTGGATATGTCATCCAGTTCGGGTGTTATTGTGCAAGTAAACTGTAAAGACGAGATCTCATTAGGAAGTTATAATCTCATTACCGACACGGTTCGCCAACAAGTAAGCCCTAATGCGCTAGTGATCTGTGGTGTATCTAAAATTGAGAGCTTAGCAACTAATTATGAGCTGTTGATCATCGCAACCTGTGCAAGCGCTAAGATGATTGTTGAACCTTTCAATAATGCGCCTAGTAGCGAAGTCGAACAGTCGCCAGCTGCAAGAGTTAAACCTCAAGCTTCTGATATTTTTGACATACCAGCGTTTATACGTAACCAAGCTCCAGCACCATCTGGAAAATAACTATTATTATATAGCTTAAAGTGTTGTTAGTTATTGCTTTCAGAGTCTGAAAACATTTTTCAGTGAGATACCTATGAACGTATATTTAGATGATGAAAGAGAAACACCAGCCGGTTGGTTACGAGCCTATTGGCCTGATGAAGTGATTGCATTTTTGAAGAGCGGAAAAGTAAAACAGCTCAGCCTTGATCATGATTTAGGTAATGATAACAAAGGCACTGGCTATGACGTTTTACTTTGGATTGAGCGGGCAGTGTTTATTGATGGCTTTGTACCACCAACAATAGCCGTTCATTCAGCCAATAGCTCAGCACGAATTAAAATGGAATGCGCAATTGCACAAATTAATTTACTGGCTAGGCATTAATACTGAATGAGACTAAAAATGAGTCACGTTCTAAAGTGATCGCCACTGAGTGAAAAGCATCGGATATTTTTGATACCCCTGCTTTTAGAAGAAATCAATCTGCACCACCTAGTAAAGCCCTTTATAGGTTTTGTAATCAAAGACAAAGTTGTATAGCAATATGTAAGCACTACTCTAATATTTGCACATAGGTTGGATCTTAAGAAACTTGAAGTTGAACTCTGTTAATGATCAAATAGTTACGCCAATAAAAAAATGACTAAAAACAAAGTTCACATGCAGATTAACCAAGTTTCAAATCAATTAAAAGCCCTCATCTCAGAAAAGCACCTAATCGCGCTTGCAAAAACCTCAGGGTTTCAAGTCCGCCATCGATGTTTGTCGATTGTCTCTTTACTCAAAGCCGTATTCAAAAGCTTATCTTGCTTGCAAGACGCTAACTTGTCAGATATCCATCAAAACCTTAAAACGCAGACTGATTGCACAATCAGTTATAAACCTTTTCATAACCAAATCCGAAAACCAGCCTTGACTGAATTACTCCGTGAACTCGTTATTCAAGCGATGTCTAAATTAACTCTAAACACGCTGGATAAAACCTTTTTTATCCAGCGTGGAATACAACGCGTGTTATTACAAGATGGCTCTTCATTTGCTCTACATGATGAATTAGCTCAGGTTTTTGCTGATCGCTTTACTGCTGTAAGCCCTGCCGCAATCGAGTTGCATGTTACCTATGACCTATTTAACGAACAGCCTTGTGAAATAGATATTCGTCCTGATGTTGAAACTGAGCGAGCAAGTGCAGTTATCTTTGGTTGGATGATATTCTAGGTTGCATGGAGCAAACACGGTGCAGCCACAAGATACACCGTGTACTAAAGCTACTAGCGGAAAATTGTAAGCGTCAATCCATTGAAAAAGAGAGTGACATTTGCCGTTTTAAAATAGGAAGTTACGCGATCAATGTTCCTTAAGAACTAAGCTATGAATCATCCCTAAGAGTAGAGCTTATTTTAATACTGGCTAAATTTAAGTACCCACCAATCAGCCGCGATGAAGTATACAAAGAAATATTTGAACAAGCGCAGAGCGTGAAAGCGAATAAAGAGGGGTAAACAGCTTATGGCTAGTATCGCAATTAGATTATGCTTTAGTAAGAATTGGAAAAAAATTAATGCATTTTAATTATGTAAATAAGGACTGATTACCATGTTTGATTTAGGCGAAATAATACAGCGCGCATCGAGCAAAACGTACGATCTTGGTTATGGCTTGTTTGCGTCAAACCATGTTAGCAAGTTGCTAATTATTGATAACCAGGCAATGGCAACCGTGGCGGGGCAGTTTAAATACAAAGTCACTTTAGAAAATAACACGGCAGGGCAATTTTTGGCTAGTTGTACATGCCCTGCAGGCGATTATCAAGAGATATGCAAACATGGCGTTGCCGTGGCGCTCAAAGTAAATAGTTTATCCGCTGCTGAATTCGCTGATGCAAATGCTAATGATGAAACAGCGCAAGATAATGAGCGCAGTGAACTCATCGCGTGGTTTTTAGATAAACCCACTACTGAACTGACCGATATAATCATGGCTTTTTTAGACGAGTCAGAGCATGAGTACGACAAATGGGTACTTATAATGGCAAACGATAAACAGGCAATGGGCGCAGGGGAGCTAAGTAAACTTATCACCAAGGCGTTGCCTAAAAAGCAAATATGGGGCTGGAGTGAAGTGCGAGGCTATTTTGCTGAGGCAGACTCATTGTTTGAAATGATATTCCCTGCAATAGAAAAACTGCCCGTTGATCAGCAATGGCTGCTGAATCTTAAAGCCTTGGTACGTTTAAATACAGTGCTTGAGGGGATAGATGACTCGGGCGGCTTTCGCTTTGAGATAGAGGGGAGTCTTAACCAAAAATTGAGCGAACTTTTTAATCAACTACCTTGGTCTGATGAACAAAAAGCGCAGTGGATTTTTGAGCACTTTGAAGATTATAAATACGATGTATTCCCGAGTGTGCCGCATGACTTTGACATAACGCCAAGTGTAAATACCTTGTTTTTATCACAGTGTACAGCGGCAATAGAAAAACGACTGCAAGCAGGCGTTGATTTTGATGACTGGAGACAAAAAAACGCACTTACACGCCTTACCTCGGTATTGATAAAACAAGCGCAAGAACAGGATGATTGGCAAGAGCAACTGCGTTTAATTAAACTAACAGCCCATGATTCAGATGATTATTTAAAAATAGCTGCACTTTGCAAAGCGCGTAATGACTTATTAGATGCCGAGTACTATTTAAAGCAAGCGTATCAACGGGCAAATAAGTCCCATGAAGTGTTGGCATGTAAACGTGATGAAATAGCACTTCGCCTTGAGTTATCAGAATTTAAGGCCGCATGGGCAATAGCGTGGCAGTTATTTGTTGATAGCCCGAGTTTTAATGGCTTTAAAAACTTACAAACGCTACAACTAAAAACCGGTATCATTGATGCAGAGTTTACGCAAAAGGTAGAGCAATTATTACTTTCTTTGTCAGATAAAGCGGCTAAATCAAACCAAGGTGCTTATCGCTTTACTAATTATCCGAGTGAGTTACTGGATTTTTATATTGATCAAAACGACATTGCAAAAGCACGTTCATTAGCTGCAAAACATGAGGTTAAGTCGAGCCAATTGATAACGTTGGCTGGTTTAATTATGGCGCAATACCCACAAGAGTCGATTGACTTGTATCACAAATCACTTAGCAACATAATTGGACAAACCAATAATGACGCTTACCGTGAAGCAACTAATTTATTAATTAAAATAGAAAAAAACTTAAAAGACACCAACGCTGACTGCACGCTATTGTATGACATGATTGGTACACTCGCTAAAAGCTTTAAACAAAAACGTAATATGATGAAGCTATTGCGAGAATACTTTCCTGAGTGTTTTTAATAATTAAATTTTGCAGACGGTGTCTGCAAAATTGAGTTGGTTGTTTTTATTGGGCTTGCAATGATTTAGCGTGGATTTAACGCGGACTTACACACGGTAAGCCCGCAGCTATACGTTACTCTGCGTAATCACGCTTTTTAGACATGCCGCCGATGCCTGCATTTAAGGTATTGGTTGGGTCTAAGTGTCGGTAATTATCGGCCAAGGCAGGTTTGGCATGATAATGATGCCCTACGTTATGCTCTGCAGGATATTCGGCACCACGTTGCTCTAACAGTGCGAGTAAAGCCGCTTTTACGGCTTTGCAGTCTTCGCCTTTACGTACTAAATAGTCTTGATGAAATACGTGACACAAAAAGTGGCCGTAATAAAGTTTACTCACTAGTTTATCGGTAATGCTGGGTGGTAGCTTTTCAAACCATTCGTTGTCGTTACGCTTGAGTGCAATATCTAGCGCGAGAATACCTTCAACTTCGTTATGGTTTATTTTTGCATATTGTACTGCTGCGCCTGCGGCTGCAAAACGCAGCAAATACGCTGCTTTTGCTTCTTGTTCGCTACACTGAAAAAAATCAAGTTGGTAGTCTTTTTTAACTTGCTCAAGCAGTGCTAGAGTTTGCTGGTGAGCATCCCCTTTGACAGTCAAAATTAATTGGTGTTGGTATTGCTTGTTCCATTGTTGGAGTTTCTTTGGCGTTTGGCTTGGGAACAGCTTAGCAAGGCGATAAACTAATTTATCAATGGTGTTTTTTGGTAAAAAAGGCAGCTTTTGGCATACAGCATCAAGTTGGCGCTTAATATTAAAAAACTTAGGTAGCCAGTTTGTGCCTAGGTTTTTTATGAGTAAAACCGTATCGCGGCCGTAGTTATCAGCAAGTTCAAAAATATCGCGGTGCAAATACTCAGCGTAAACAGGCAAGCTGGTGGCTTGCTCTAGCAATATTTTGCGTACAGCTTGTAATGCGGTCGATGAATTAGTACCAAGATAGAAAGTAAGTTCTTGTTCGTTTTTGGCAAAGGTGTCTACACGTACTGCAAAAACAGCGAGTTTGCCTGCGCAGCCGCTGGCTTGGTGCAAGCGCCGTGGGTCAGCATTAAAGCGTGCAGGGGTATCATCATCCGTTTTACGCACCCAGTTAGCGTATTCTCGATCAGAGGCTTTTTTTGCTGTTGTTTTTACATCGTGTTCGCTGTATTTCTTATTTTGTAAGTTAGTGAGTATTTGCTCTGGTGTATCACCAAGGTCAATATCTAAATTATTAATTAAACTAAGGTTACCATCACTGTTTATTTGTGCATATAAGGCAAGCTCAGTATACGCTGGGCCACGTTCCACTAATGCGCCACCTGAGTTATTACATACGCCGCCAACAATCGATGCGCCAATGCACGAGGAGCCGATAACGGAGTGTGGCACTCGGCCATACGGGGCGAGGGCTTTTTCTAGTGAGAATAAGCTAGCCCCTGGAAATGCCACAATTTGTTGTTGCGCGGGCAGTACTTGAATATCGCTAATTCGTGTTGTGTTAATAATAACCGTATTACGGTCACACCCTTGAGTTGGGGTTGAGCCGCCCGTTAAGCCGGTATTGGCCGCTTGCATAATAACAATGACATTGGCGCTTACACAGGCTTGTAAAATATGCCATTGCTGTAATAGTGTGGCAGGTTTTACTACCGCAAGCGCGGGTCCATGGCCTTCTCTAAAGCCTGTACGATAAGGCGCTGTGGCGCGGTCGCTTGTTAATACATAACGAACGCCAACGATTTTTTTTAATGATGCGACTAACTGTGACTGTGACTGTGACTGTGACATAAGAGCTCTAATTTAGTGAAGGCTTTAATGATGTGTCATTAAATAGGTTTTTACGCACGCTGGTACGTAGTTTTTCTTGTTCTAACAAATGCGTTGCGTCTATATCATTTAAGGGTAATGCGTCTTCTCGGGTTAAATTGCCATCGGCAACCAACGATAAATAGCGCGAACAGCACACACGCAAAAATGACGTGAAGTTACCTATGTCGTGATCAGCATCAAGAGACTCAAGATACAACTTAGTGATCATTTGGTTTACGGTCATTTGATCACGAAATGCGACTTCTTCTAAAATATCCCAAAAAAACTCTTCTAAACGGATTGAGGTAACAACGCCATCAATACGCAAAGATTTGGTACGACAGGTCCATAAGCGGCTGTCGGCATTAATAAAAAGTTGGCACATAAAAATTAACCTCTCGATGCTGTATTAGCAGTGCTTATAACAATGCCGCAAATTGCTTTAACATGGCAGGGTGTGCAGGCCATGCCGGGGCCGTTACTAATTTACCATCTGTGATTGCGCCGTCCATCGGTAAATCTACGTATTGTGCACCCGCCATTTTTATTTCTGGCTGGCAAGCAGGGTATGCTGATACTTTTTTACCTTCAAGCACTCCTGCAGCGGTGAGTAATTGTGGGCCGTGGCAAATAGAAGCAATGGGTTTATCTGCCGTTGCAAAGTGTTGAATAATTTCGATTACTTTAGGGTTTAAACGTAAATACTCAGGGGCACGGCCACCGGGTAAATAAAGCGCATCGTAGTCATTTACATTAAGCTCGGCAAATGTCGCGTTTAATGCAAAGTTATGGCCGCGTTTTTCTGTATAAGTTTGGTCGCCTTCAAAATCATGAATTGACGTTGCGATTGTATCGCCTGCTTTTTTATCAGGGCATACGGCATCAACATCGTGTCCCATTGCTAATAAAGCTTGAAAAGGCACCATGTTTTCATAGTCTTCGACAAAATCACCGGTGATCATTAGTACTCTAGCCATGCTGTGCTCCAAATTTAATAGGTATTTGCTCGCTGCTTTAAGTGCGTTCAAATACAAAAATATAAGAGAGTCTAGTAAAACATATGTGGATCCGGAGCGGGTAATATCCAAATACTACACAGAGCTATTTTGTCGGGTTTTTGCATATTATTAAACGTTGGCTAAATCACATTTAAAGTTTGTAATAGATAATCTCTTAAAGGGTGTTTTAGTTCAAAAAGAAGAGATCACTGCGTCGATGGGCGCTTAATATTAAATCATGATGCTTTAAATGCCGCTAAAGCTTAAATTATGGTTATGTCCCTAAAATTCTTGGGTACTAAACTAAATGGAATAATATATATCGTTTTTAGTAGCATATTTATAATTTAAAGTTTATAAATGGCCATAACGTATTAGCAGATAAATCCCCCTGCACAGCATTAACGGCGGAGCTTTTAGGATTTAGGTACGTATTTGATTTAATTATATGGTGTAGATTTATCAGTGAGTAACTATTCAGATTTAGCGCAACGAAAGCTAATAATAAAATTATTTTCCGTAATTGGTTTTTTAACTACCAGTTTTATGTCTGTTATGGCATTTTGGGGCGGCTTAGGGGTACTAAGTTTAGTACTTGTTATAGCGTCCATCTGTTTTGTAATTTCATTTTTTGTTACTGCATTTTTACATAAGCGGTTATTACTTGCTTCGACCACTATTTTATACACCATTTATATTTTGATGTTCTACTTGGTTTTAACCGGAGGGAGTCACGGAACTGGGCCATTGTGGATTTATGTTGTTGCACCGATCACCTTTTTTATTCGTGGTTTTAAAAAAGGCATTGTTGATATTTTCTTTTTTGTATTAGTAATGTTGTATGCCTTTTATTTAGCGTCTACTTTTCAATTTACCGATTACGGTACTTTACATTTTCCTTCCCGTATTATTTTAACGTTTATTATAGTGGCTGCACTAAGTGGATTATATGAACACTTTAGGCAACACCACAGTGAAAAATTGACGCTTTTAGCGCAAAAAAATGAATTACTTGCCACTATAGACCCACTAACTAACCTACCCAATAGACGCAGTATGATGGCAAAGCTGGCGGAATTAAAAAGTAACGATATTAATCCTGTCTTTTCGATTATATTGCTTGATGTAGATGATTTTAAAAAAATAAACGATCAGTATGGTCATTTTGTAGGAGACCATGCATTAACCCACCTTGCTGGTATTTTTACGCAGCAGCTTATACATAACGACTTAGTGGCACGCTGGGGCGGCGAGGAGTTTTTATTTGTTTTACCAAATAAAGACAAAGCAAAAGCGTTACAATTAACAGATACGTTGCATGGCGCACTTAAATCACAGCCGCTGCATATTGACGGTTATACTATAAGCATCACCGTGAGTATGGGGATTGCTGAGATCACAGATTCATCTGCAATTGAGCGCGACATTCAACATGCCGACGCTTTACTCTATCAAGCAAAAAATAGTGGTAAAAACCGTACTTGTGCTTAATGAGGTTTAATGAGGTTTAATGAGGTCTAATGAGTTTATTGTTGTCGATTGCGCTTAGCGCGCTTCCAGTATTACCCGAACCAGTTGCAAATAATGCAGTAGCAAAAGTAATTGTGAATGAGCAGCCCTATTTTTTAAGTTTTATGGGCATTGGCGCGAGTAAAGATCATACCAGTGTGCACAATAAAGTGTGGGCATTAAAACTAGGCGACGCTAAATGGCACGCTAAAGCACCCGTTCCCAGTAGCTTATCAATTAAAGGCCGTTTAGCCAGTACAGCCGTTGGTGTAGGTGAATATGCGTATGTATTTGGTGGTTATACGCTAAGCGCAGATCATAGCGAAATTTCCAGCCCTGATGTATACCGTTATGATTTAAAAAACGATAGCTACACTGAGCTTAGTACAATGCCGGTTCCAGTTGACGACAGCGTAGCACTCACTTATCAGCAGCGTTATATCTACTTAGTCAGCGGTTGGCATAACGATGGCAATGTAAATCTTGTGCAAGTGTACGATATAAAAACCGATACATGGCAACAGGCATCGCCATTTTTAGGTGAACCGGTATTTGGTCAAGCCGCTGCAATTAGTGGGAATACAATTGTGGTGTGTGATGGCGTAAAAACGCAGGCAAACGTTGATAAACGTCGATCATTTGCAAGCGTTGCTCAGTGTTTAAAAGGCACTATTGATGATAATAACCCATTAAAAATTGATTGGCGCACGTTGCCACATCCAACGGGAACATCACATTATCGTATGGCGGCCACCCGCTTTAACGGTGCTATTTATATGCTTGCAGGATCGTCAAATCCCTATAATTACGATGGCATGGGGTACAACGGTAAACCAGCACCAGCGAGCAACCACGTGTGGCGTTTTGATATTGTAAGTAATCGCTGGAATGTGCTTGCCCCGGCTGAATCCTCAAGTATGGATCACCGTGGTTTACTTGAGCACGATGGTATTTTTTATCGAATCGGTGGAATGGATAACAATCAGCAAGTTACTGACTTAGTATTAGCACATATGGTTAAGGATTAACTATGAATACTCTATACATCACTGGCGCGGGTGTCAGTGCCGCCAGTGGTATCCCGACTTTTCGGGGCGAAGACGGCTACTGGACTATCGGCAGTAAAAACTACACACCGATGGAAATGGCTACTCGGGCAATGTATGAAAACAACCCACGGCAGTTTTTAGCGTGGTATTATCATCGATTTGCCACTTATCGTAATCATGGACCTAATGAAGTACATCACTGGCTTAGCGATAAAAACTTAATCACTCAAAATATAGACGGACTCGATGGTAAAGCAGGTAATAAAAATTACATTGCTATTCATGGCAGACTTGATCAAATGACGGTGTTTCATCATCAGGGCGATGACGTAACACCGCACACTACGCCGTGGGATGATGTAGACGAAAGCTGTTTACACGACTCATTACTTGAGTTGTTTAAAATCGATAATCAACAGCCTGTATTGAACCAGTCTTTCAAACCTTTTGTGTTGTTATTTTGACGAATACTACACCGAGCTTTACCGTATTAGTGAAGCGCAGCAACGTATGGCGGATGCTGACAAAATAGTCTTTATGGGCACTTCGTTTAGTGTCAACATTACTCAAATGGCACTTGAGGTCGCACGCAGTTATGCTATTCCTGTAGAGGTAGTCGACCCTGAGCCTGCACACATTATGCACCCTAATGTGAGCTATAAAAAAATGACCGCACTGGAATATATTGATTCTACATTTAAGGGCTAAATTTCAACCGTAATGTTACAAATTAAAAAGCCTCAACATGCTCTTCAGTTGAGGCTTTTTAATGCCTGGTCTTTTGTGAAATTTAAGGCCATGATCAAACATAAAGTAATTCAAAGCAAAAGTTGTTATTTTTAAAGGGCTGTCTACTTCCGAGACTGCTCTAATCTTCTAATCAGAAGTAGAAATAAGGAGATCAAGCAAGCCTTTGTTATGTAGTTTTTGATCACTTATAGCTCGTAAAGATTCATGAGCAAGGATAATTTTTAAATTATCAGGAGTTATTGAAAAATAATTTGACTCAAAAAATGAGTAACCACAGCAATCACATTTTCTTAATGTAATAATTTGTGGAAAGTGACAGCGACTACAACGTTTTATTTCATTATTGCGAAGCAAAAACGAATCAAAGCACTCTATCAGGCCAATTCTTTTTACTTTATCTTCATTTGAAAAATCAACCTTATTATTTTTAGCTTGTAATCTTAATGCTTCTTTTAACTTTCGGGTTTCTATAGCTGCAAGTTTTTCACGCTCAAGCTCAGCTTGGGTTTTAGCATCTTCTTTTTTTTGTTCTTCTATAGCCCTTTCTATAGCTGCAAGTCTTTCGCACTCAAGCTCAACTTGTTTTGCAGCATAAGCTTTAGTTTGTTCTAACTTGTGGTCATAAAATGACTTTTTTACTTGTTCTTCAAACGGGTGATAAAGCCATTTTTTGTTAGTGAGGTTATTCGTTAATAAATCAATAATAACCTGCCTAAAAGATATATTGTGACGTTCAAATATTTCTCTTGAACCTTCAAGATCAACAATTATATGAGCTAATTTTTCACCATCAATTACATACGGTGTCTTACTATTAAAATCAGGGTCGAAATTTACGGTTATAGCGACTTTTTGAGAGTTGATACATACAAAAAAAGTGCAAGACTGATCTAAAGCGATTGAGGTTTTATAATACGAGTAGGAAAAAGAAGCTGTTTCTTCAGGAATAACGTTTAATTCGACGTCAATATCACTTTCTGGATCGGTTACAAATACATTATAAGCTGGTAAAGCAATTGAGTCTGTAGATTCAAATACCTCTCTACACATCCAAAATACACACCGTTCAAAGCTAATTTCACAAGCATCTTCAGTGGTATCTTTATTCTTGTGTTTAAAGTGGTGTACGTTGACTTCGCCTTTACTAGCAACTAAATCAAGATTGCAACTCAAACAAATACAATTACAATTTTTACCTTGAGCCACTTCGTCAATAGACACTATTTTTTGTGTGCTTTTATCTAGGGCGTGTTGACCTTTCGTGATTGATTTTGCAGCAGTATGTTTGGTATTTAGGCAAGGCAGAGCCTATGTCGTGTGGTTGTTCCCCATAAATAGGTGATAACGCAGTATAAATACCAAACATGCGCTGCCCAAAGGGTTCTTCCTAGGGGCGATTGACTCTTTGTTACTCGGTTTTTACTTAGCCCGCTAGGTTACAAACCTCGCGCCGCGATTAAATCGCCCCTAGGTTGAACAAATTTCAATCCACAAAGGTCAACACGCCCTAATGCAAAAGGGATTAGTGTGCTCAAAATATCATCCTTGTTATTTATTAATCTGACTTAATCGGAAGTATAAACAAGTAACTGGTTTATCAAAAGTGGTTAAGTAAAGCTTACCATGCGCGAGCGCATAAAATATAAAAGACTATTCCAATATCATCCCAGCCTAATTAACCGAATTTCCTTGTTAATAGACTGTGATAGTTTAATCTATGTTGCATTAAATAACATTTAAATTATGCAATCAATAAAATGCTAAGACAAATATTAGTCGATAACGATATAAATTCGCTTCTAAATGACGCGTGTACTGGTAAGTATTCACTTAAAGATAGGTATCTAATAACCCAACTTGCTTGCGTCCCCTTGTCACTTACAGAGCATAATTTATTAAAACTACATCAGCTGATAAGTGACAAAGGAGAAGTTTATCGCAAGTGGGTTTTGCCAGCAGAATATAGTCGAAACAAGAATGAGCGCATTATCGAAGTGCCTGAAGTTTTTTGCCAAGCACTAGAGCAATATTTAGACTGGTACGCACAGCAACAAGATTTACCAGTTGAATACAGGCATAACTTAGGAACGTACAGGGGGTTTAGTCAAAAAGCCCCTGCTTTACTTAATGACCGCCTAACTGCGTTTGCTATGAGTGAGCGAACCGTTAAAAAGGGCATTAATAAACAACCAACAAACTTAAGAACCAAAGTTAATACACTGCTTAAAAAGGCTGGTTTAGATTGGGCTACAGCTAAAACCTTTGAGGACTCGCTCATAATCCATTTATCAAAAAACGTAGATCATGGTGTTGTAGCTGACTTGTTTGGTTACGCATCAAGACAAGTAGTAACAGATAAGTACAACGGTAACTTGTTGCAATTATCGGACGCTATCAATAGCGTGTATTCAAGAATTAAAGTGACAGGACATTAGGAAGTTGAAAAAGTTTAAGTTTATAAACAATCAATCAAAAAAAGAGTTTCTAGCGTTGCCTGATAAGATTCAAAAGCGCTTTGCAAATGATTTAAACGCTATTTGTCAAAACAAAGAGCCATTTAGCAAGTTTAAGCACTTAAAGGAAAGTGTAGGTATTGGTGCGGTTGAGCTGATAGAGAACGGCAGACCAGCATACCGAACGATTTACGTTGCAAAGTTTGCTGACACTGTTTTTATTTTGCACTCATTTACCAAAACCACTAACGGGGTAGAAAAACAGGCAATGGACACAGCGAAAAAGCGCTACAAACTCATGCAAAAAGAATTGAATAAATAAAATTATATCAGTGCTTGTATATATATCAACGCTGATATATAGTGATTGTAAGTTAAGCAATAAGGTTGTTAAGATGACTCTTGAATACTCAAATATCTTTGATGCAATAACCGAAGATAAAGCAGAAGCCTCGGAACTACAGACGCGCTCAGATCTGATGATTGTTATTCGTGACATTATCAATGCTAAGAATTGGTCACAGACCGATGCAGCGATTCAATTAGGGCTAACCCAACCTCGCGTAAGTGATCTGGTTAATGGCCGAATTGATAAATTCAGCATTGATAAGTTAATGACTTGTTTGTATCGAATTGGTTTTCGCTTTAAACCGTCCTTTGCAGATGATCAGTTAACAATGGCTGTTGAAGCCGTTAAAACACACTAGTTGGAATGATATGCAAGAAAATGATTTAAAGACAGAGGCAGATTTCAACAGTGTCAAAGTTAAATATAACTCATACACGAATACCTTTTTTTGTACAGTTTTAGTTTTTCATATTTTGATATTCTGTCTCTTTTGCTATATAGATATTAGCGAACAGTCTCAAGGTGGTTTTTTTGCTAGAAGTGGCGCATTAAATACGGCGATACTTCTATTTATTGATTTTTTTCTACTCCGATTCAATGACAAGGCCAAGACAGAAGCATTAACAGGTGGTCAATGGGGGGGGCGTATTGCAGTTGATGTCATTTTTAAATTTACAGAATCAATCAAACTGCAAAGTGCTGCATTTATATCAGTTAACACCTTAGTGTGGGGGTTTGGCGATAAACTATTTTGATATTGGAAAAAGGTCTTATGGATTTAACAATCATAATCAATTACGACAATAAACCATTGTTGGAGCAATCGAAACTAGCAAACTCTATTATGCATTGCTACTTCAATAATCAGAATGTGATTGCCTCAGAAGCACTTAATAGCTGTGAAGACAAGTTGTTTATTGAAGAAGAGTGTATGAGCGATGAACTGGCAAAGCATTGGCTTATTGCTAGTGATTTAGCATTTGTGGCAGTGTGTGGTGGAATTGCTGAGATAACAGACCGGTACACTTTAAGTTTTGTGGAATAGTTTAATTGGATTAGTTTGTGTTTCTAATATTGAGTTTGAGATTATTGCTTTATGAAGAGGTCAAAAAAATAATAAGAGATATTTGTAACGATAATGGTAAACCTTATGCGTTTGATCCAGAAAGTATTGAGTGTGTTGAGGATCTAACAAGTAAATCAGATAAAGCTATGGTAACGGTAGCTGTAACAATGAAGTCTGGTAAAACAGTTGTTTTGAATGTTATCGCAGCAAAATAGTAACCAAATTTAATATAGGAATTTTTGTGAAAAGTAATGATCAAAGCATCAATAATTTAAATACGTACTTGAGTGTTCTTAGTTTAATTGTTGCCGTTGCAGCTTTGTATTTTACATATGAACTTCATGTAGAACGTGATGAAAACCTGTATCTCGATTTCGGTGTTTGTCAAGCTAGTTGTCGCGATCACTACGTTATGCACTCTCCACGTTGACGATTTCACGTTCGGGGTTTAGGTGCACTTTTCCTGGTAAATCCCAGTTGCGGATGTCACCACTCCAGCGCTCAGGCGTTTGCTCCTTAGCACGTTGATACACTTCTTTTCTCTTTGCCAACACTTCACTTGCCACCCCAGAATGTCTTTGGTGAGGGGTTATATATTTAATACCGCTATGTTTGTGGTTAAAATTATACCAGTGGCTAAATTTCAACACCCAACTACGTGCTTCATCTATTGTTGAAAACCCTTTATACGGATAGTCAGGACGATATTTACACGTTTTAAATATCGACTCAGCATAAGCATTATCATTGCTCACCCTAGGACGATTAGAAGACGACACGACGCCTAAACTATAAAGTGTTTCAAGCATTGATGAGCCTTTCATTGGGCTTCCATTATCCGAATGCAGCACCAAAGGGTTATCCTTAACCCCTTCTTTTAAATTGGCTTTTCTGATTAACATTGATGCATTCTCTGCTGATTCGTCATCATGAATTTCCCATCCAACAATCTTTCGACTAAATATATCGAGTATCAAATATAAATAAAAATGCAGCCCCTTAGCGGGACCTGGTAACCAAGTAATATCCCAACACCACACTTGGTTCGGCCCTGTAGCACAGTGTGTCGTCGGTACTTTTCTCTCTTTTATCTGACTACGTCCGCGAGCGTTTTGCTGTTTTTCTTCATGAAGAACACGATAATATGTTGATTCAGAAGCAAGATAAATCCCCTCATCTGCTAATGTTGGGACGATTTGGCTTGGTGGTAAGCTCTTAAAATCATCGCTATTAACGATGGCTAATATGTTATATCTCTCTTCTTTTGATAGCTTATTTTTTGGCTCAGGGCGCTGAGATATTGGTCTACCATCTGTTTTTATATTCCCGTCAACAGTCCAACGTTGATACGTCCGGACACTGATCCCGAGTTCACGGCAAGCTTTAAACCTTGGCGCTCCAGAACTCACAGCTTCATTAACTAGTTTAACCGCTTGAACGCGAGCTGAGTCGAGGATCATTCGTCCTCGGCTTCCCCCCAGATCGCATTTGCTTTTTTTCTTAACACCAATAGTGCTGCAGTTTCTGCTAATGCCTTATCTTTTCGGCGCAATTCTTTTTCTAATTGATTAATCTGCTTTTTATCTTTTTTAGCTTCAATAGAGAAGGCTTTTTCCTGCTCTTTAACGTTAGCGTTTGCATCCATACACGCATTTCGCCAAGCCGATACTTGTTCCACATAAAGACCTTTACTTCGGCAATATTCCGCTAACTCAGCTTGATTTAAAGAGGCTGTTTCCAACACGACTGAAAATTTATTTGCTGATGACCACTGCTCAGCATTCTTTCCATTACCTGGCACTAAATGCCCCTTATCAATTGCTTGTTTTCGCCAATTATACAAGGTTGATTCACCAATACCCATCTCGATAGATAATTGGGCTATTGCTATATTATTTGGAGGCATCATCTTCTGAAGAGCCGACTCTTTGCTTTGCGCTGAATAATGTTTCATTGTTACTCCACGCCCTCTATTTAATGGTTAAATATTAAGCGCGACAACTAGTCTGACAGAGAGGGATTTTGATATAATCACTCGGGGTGATTACCCTGTCAAACTCATCACTACTGAATTTGAGTTTTTACCAGCCACATTACAATCACAATGGGAACTTGTGATTGGAAACAAAAGTGATAGAGATATTTCAATTATTAGTGTTAAATTGTATCGCTTAGCATCAGACAGCAAGTGGAAATACGATTTTATTCGTGGAATGAAAACTGAGTACGACAACCCTTTATATTACACAGCTGTAAATTCTAATGAAGAGTATGCTTTTAATGTCCCTTTTTCAATAAAGCCAGGTCACAGCAAAAAATTTACACTTGGAGTAACTTTTCCAGTTGCTATTGAAGCTTATAATACTTTAGATGAGCTCCTAAATTTAGAAGAAAAATATCCTTTAAGAAAGTTAAGACTTGCATTGTGCTATAAGAACTTAGATTTTATGGGAAATTATGCGCATTGTGCAGGAGGTCCATCAGGTCATAATTCTAAGAAGAAAAACATACCTTATACTTATCAGTTGTTATTACAATCATCTAGAGGGAATATATTCACTTTTGAAAAAACGGTGCTTTACCTTTAATAGGGTGGCCTAAGCTGTAATAGCTTCATTTGTATAGCTAACTAACACTATTGGATAATAACTCTAATTTGCAAACTGTAACGATTTCGATTTAGACTCAATAAGCGAAGCTGACGCAGGTTTAGTTTTAATTATTAAGTAACCATTGGAATAACGAATTATGGCACTAAAAGTACACCTTGAGATAAAAGCGGGTGAGAACTTCAGTCCTCGAAACGAGTATGTAGGTTCTTTTGACGAAGCGCAATTAAATATCCTTAAAGAAAAGTTCAATACAGAGGGTCGAGTACATTTTTGGTCAGTTAGCGAAGAACTACCTTATGACGAAGGGTATAAGGCAGCAATGGATGGTGAGGCGAGTGAAAAGAACCCTTATGCCGAACATTTTTGGAAACATAATGAATGGTGGTTAGGTTGGGATGCCTATCACGAATCAAATGATTAATTAGCCATATTGGAATGTATTCAACAGCAAGGGTAGGTTTGCGCTAGCCTAACAACATAATGGGAATGATGTGGCATTTATTTTTGAAACTCAAAGACTTAGTGTACGTGAAATCACGCCAAGTGATGCTGAGGATTTAGCATTTGTGCTTGCGGATCCGCTGGTAATGACACACTCAACAGTGGGTGTGCATTCTGATCTGCAAATAAATGATTTTATAAAAAACTGCCAGCAGCTGTATAGAATAAACGGCTATGGTCATTGGATTATTTATAACAATTTCAATGAATTTGTTGGTGTGTGCGGGCTAAATAAGCATCAAGTAGGTGACAAAGAGCTTGTACACATTAATTATCGGCTGGCCACTTCGCAGCAAGGTAAAGGCTATGCAGTTGAGTCGACGCAAGGGGTACTATCTTTTGCCAAGGATGCACTTGCGCTAAGCTGGGTATATGCGCTGATTGAGCCTGACAACGTGAACTCGGTTAAAGTGGCTAATCGAACTGGGTTTTCGTTTATTGAGTCCTCTGTATTTCGAGGGTTTGATATAGATATATACCAGCATTCATTATAAGTTTGTGTAGGTGAGCTTTACGCCGCGCATGTGGCTTATTGAGGCATGTTGATGTCGTGATTAAAGCAAACAAAGCGTGCGAAGTTAGTGCGTTAAAGGAATGTTATTAAATTTTAAAAGGAGTTATATAACCAATGGCGTACTTTAAAACCCCTCAATTTTTGCATGAGGTATTTGGTGAAAAGCAATCGATGCTAGAGGTGAGTTGCACTGTATTATTTGCGCTGGTAGGAAGTTGGCTTGTTTATTTTGTTGCGGACATCAAGCTCGACAATTGGCAGGTAATCTTAGCGTTTATATTAATCGCTGATGTATTAGCGGGCTGTATTGCTAATTTTAGCTTTGGCACGAATGCGTTTTATGCAAAACGCCCGAAAAACCGGCTTATCTTTATTGCCATTCATGTTCATATAGTAGCAATTGCATGGTTACTTTCGCAGCCAATGGATATTGCGCTGATTATTTGGGCATATACGATAGTGACAGCATGTGTTGTAAATGCATTACACGGTAAATCGATACAGGGTTTTATTGCTGCAAACTTAATGTGCTACGGGATTTTTTTACTAATTTACTTATCTCTTCCTACGTGGTTTTTAATGGTTAGTGTATTTTTTATGATTAAAGTATTGTTTAGTTTTGCTGTTGATCATTATAGGCAATCAACTCAGTAAGCTTGTTAAAAAAACCAGTACAGCGTTATCAACTGTACTGGTTTGGTATTTGGCAAAAAGCTTATTTAAATAACTGTGCTAAGTCTTTCATCTCCTGGGCAGAAGTATACCAAATTTGGTGCTATCAAATTGACTTACAATTAAAAGCGAGTACGAATACCAAAGGTTATACGGCGCTCAAAGATATTTTGAGTGATCACATGATCTGACCACTGCGCATAAATATCTTCCTTCTCTTCAGTTAAGTTGCTCACCGACGTATAAATACTCATATCTTCGGCAAATTCATAGCCGGCATACATATCAAAGTACAAAGTGCTGTCGGTCCAAAATGGCATTACTCCCTCTCCCATCGGCGAGCTTAGGCTATCTAAACGGTCGCTACGGTAGTTAGCCGCGAGGCGTAGTTGTAATGGGCCTTTTTCGTACCAAAGTACCGCATTGGCTGATTTCTCTGAATTATCTTGAATCGGTAAGCTTTTGCCATAAACATCCACATTTGCACTGTCACTTGGCGCATAGGTAAAGTTAACTGACGTCCCTAAGCCATCAAATGGTGCAGGTAAAAAATCAAACGCTTGTTGGTAAACCACTTCAATGCCTTTGATATTTCCGCCTTTGCCGTTTATTTCTGTGCTTACGGGCACTTCTCGGCGCACCACGCCATCAATATCGGGCAGGCCTTGCATTACTATACCGCTTTGAATGAAGGATTCCATATCCATTAAAAAGGCTGAAATACTCAGTAAGCCGCTGTCGTTAAAATACCACTCGGCCGATAAGTTGTAGTTTGTTGCGCACCACGGTTCTAAATCAGGGTTACCATTTTGACGACCCTGTACAGCCACTAATAAATCAGGGCTAACACCAAGCTCTGCGGCTAGTACATCGCCAGCACGGGTACGACCAACACTAATACCACCAGCAAGCTTACCAATATCTAAAGTGGTCATGGTTTTACCGTAACCGGCACGTAAAATAATCTCTTCGGTGAGGTTTAAGTTAAAGTTCATTGATGGTAAAAAGTCTGAGTAATCTCTGCTTAACCATTTTTCACCGATTTTTTCACTGGCGGTACATAATGAGCAAGGGCGTGCTGAGCCTAACTGGTTTTGCAGCATGTCGAGTTCGGTTTTAATGTATTGCGCGCCGATATTAGCGGTGTAACTTAAATCCCCTAATTCGCCGGCAAAGTTCGCTTTAAAGTAGGCGGTTTGGGTTTGCTCTTTTACTTGATAGGTACGTGAGGGATTAGCTAAACGTTTGTTACCCGGATAAATGGCATTTTGAAATGCCATTGGGTCGTCCATCACTTTTGGGTCGATTAAGTAAAAACTGTGCCCACTACCACCTGGGCCTAAACCATTTACTTGGTTTACCCAACCGGCAGGCATATCGCTAAAGAAGT
Organism: Pseudoalteromonas sp. NEC-BIFX-2020_002; assembly: GCF_013002825.1. Lineage (NCBI taxonomy): Bacteria > Pseudomonadati > Pseudomonadota > Gammaproteobacteria > Alteromonadales > Pseudoalteromonadaceae > Pseudoalteromonas > Pseudoalteromonas sp. NEC-BIFX-2020_002. The sequence goes on along the minus strand of NZ_JABEPJ010000007.1, from coordinate 185,948 downwards.
TGGTTTACCTATCGTTAAATCACCACCTGCTACGCTGTTTTCGCCATCACCGTTAGTATCACCCAAAGATGCGCCTGAATCCTTCCACATCACATCGGCAGTAATATCCCCAGTGGTAAATGGTGCAACTAGAATATAGGTTTCGCGCTCTACATCTTGTTTTTTACTGGCGGCAATGCCCCGTACTTCAATGGTTTCTATGTCGTCACTTGCTGTTTGGGCTTGATCAGCGGCAAAAGCGCCAAAGCTGGCGTATCCACAAATGATAGCGGCGACTGCTTTCGCTGTTAAGCTCTTATTTAGAGTAGGCTAGCGACGGTTTTTAATGCTCATGTTGATATACCTCATCCTGTATATTTAGACGTTAATTATTATTCCCCGTTAATTTGTAACATATGTTGATTCTTTGCTTGTTATTAATTAACATTGCTTTCAAGTAAAATGCAATAACAATTACATTAACATTTGATAATTTTTTGATTTTTAATGTAACGTTGCTATCTAAGGTAATGATTTAAAATAAGAGTTTTATTTATAGGAAAGTTAGTCATGCAACACGCCGCAAAAATTTATACTGTGAATAAAGGCTTAGGCACTAACGATGCGCTCATACAAGGTGATTGCAATGTTGCTAAGCAACAAGTGAGCCTCCCTTGTGCATGTATTTACCAAACACGCTTGGATAACAACATTGCTTGGATGGCAAAGTTTGCCAAACAAAGTCAGGTGGCGTTTTCACCCCATGGTAAAACAACGATGGCACCGGGCATTTTTAAAAAGCAGCTCAGTGCCGGCGCATATGCGATTACGGTCGCCACGGTGCATCAAGCGGTTGTAGCAGCGCAGGCCGGTGCTAAGCGTATTATTATGGCAAATCAGTTGGTCGGCAAAGCTAACTGTCAGCACTTAGCAAACTTATTGCACAGTGCTGAAATTGATTTTTACTGCTTAGTTGATGATGTTGATAACGTGACGTCACTGGCTGAGTTTTTTTGCGAGCAAGGTGTAACACTCAAACTGTTAATTGAATTGGGTGTGCCCGGTGGGCGTTGTGGTGTTGTTGATAGTAAAAAACTACAGCAGTTGGTTAAACATATTAGTCAGTTCCCATCATTACAGCTTGCGGGTATTGAAGTGTATGAAGGCGTACTAAATACTCAAAGCCAAGTTGCAGCGTTTTTAAGTGATGCTGTTACGCAGTGTAAAGAGTTGATTGCCGATAATGCATTTGCTACCGATCAAGTGATGATCACCGCCGGCGGCTCTGCATGGTACGACTTAGTCTGTGATGCCTTTGCCCCTGCCAATATGCTTGAAAATATGGTGCCGGTGATCCGTCCTGGCTGTTATGTGGCTCATGATCAGGGAATTTATGATGCTGCCCAACAGCAGGTTTTAGCACGTAATCCATTAGCGTGTAATATTGGCAGTGATTTACAGTCATGCTTAGAAATTTGGGCGTATGTGCAATCAATACCAGAACCTGGGCGTGCAATTATAGGAATGGGCAAGCGCGATGTAGCGTTTGATGCTGGGTTGCCCATTGCCAATTTACATATTGATCAACACGGTGTTGTTACTAAAGCGGGTGCTGATTGGAAAGTTGAAAAAATAATGGACCAGCATGCCATGCTCCGTGTTGAACAAAATAGCAATTTAAAAGTCGGTGATATTATTGCGTTTGGGACTTCGCATCCTTGCCTTACATTTGATAAATGGCGTTATATTAATGTCATAGACGATAACTATAACGTTATTGATATCTTTGATACGTATTTTTAGGAGAATAAGTAATTGGATATTGTTTCGCGAATTAAAGAGCGTTTAGGTCATTTACGCCAATCAGAACAGCTTGTTGCACAATTAATTTTAGCCGATCTGCAATATGCAGCATCCGCAAGTATAAGTGATTTAGCACAGCGCGCTAAAGTGAGCCATGCATCAATTACTCGTTTAGCTAAAGCATTAGGTTGCGATAATGTACGTGATATGAAACTCCAGCTTGCGCAATCACTGGCAGTAGGTGAGCGCTTTATTAGTGAAAGCAGCTCAGTACGTGAAGATATTCCGGCCATTTATCAAGCTATACACGATATTTTAGATATTAATGCCGGGCTTATTGAGCAATCGCTGGTGGAAGAAGCCGCACGTTGTATTGCGGGGAGCCGACATACTTTAATTTTTGGCGTTGGCGGCGGCAGCTCGGTGGTCGCACAAGAGTGCCACAACCGGTTGTTTCGCCTTGATGTACTAAGCAATGCCTATAGCGATCCGGTGATGATGCGCATGACCGCAGCAAGTGTTGATATCAGTGATGTGGTGGTGGTGTTATCGCTTACTGGCTTACCAAATGACTTAATTGACGCGGCAAGTATTGCCAAAGATTACGGTGCTAAAGTGATTGCCATTTGCCCAGACAGTGCCCTTGCTGATATCGCAACGATTCACTTGCCAATAAAAACCAATGAGTCAGATTATATTTTTACGCCAAGTACAGGGCGCTACGCCATGCTTGCGGCCGTAGACATATTGGCCAGTGAAGTGGCTATTTTGACTCAGAAAAAATCTCGAGAAAAACTGCGTCGCATTAAGCATGAATTAGATGAGTACCGTGAAGGACCAGATAGAGCGCCACTAGGAGATTAATGATGCACGATACCTCGCAATCAGTAGATACAATTATTTATCAAGCAAACGTGTTTGATGGATTAGGCAATGATCCCCAGCGCATGGATGTCGCAATACAAGGGCAGTACATTGTTGCTCTGGGCGAGTTATCACAGTGGCAGGCGACGCACAAAATAATGGCCAATGGTTTGTGCCTTGCGCCTGGGTTTATAGATGTTCATACCCATGATGACCTTGAGCTACTAAGAAACCCGAATATGGCCGCAAAAATAAGCCAAGGAGTGACTACAGTGATCACAGGCAATTGTGGGATCAGTGCCGCCCCTGCAAAATTAAACGCCGATGCGCCAGATCCAATGAATTTATTGGGCGAGAAAAGCGAATTTACCTTTGCGCAGATGCGCGATTATATCAATGCATTTAATCGTAAAAAGGCCAATGTGAATGTGGCCGCTTTAGTCGGACACACTACGCTGCGTAACAATGTTATGACTGATTTACTGCGCCCAGCAACCGCTGATGAAATTACTGCGATGCAATTGCAATTAGATGAAGCCATAGCGCAAGGCGCACTTGGTCTTAGCACGGGCCTTGCCTATCGCAATGCACATTGTGCGCCCGAACAAGAAATATACGCATTTGGCGGTATTTTAAAAAAGCACGATGCGCTTTATACCACCCATTTACGCACCGAATTTGATGCCGTACTTGAAGCAATGGATGAAGCGTTTGCAATGGAGCAAGAGTTTGGTATTAAAGTGATTATTTCCCACTTAAAGTGTGCGGGTAAAAATAATTGGGGGCGTGCCCCTGAACTACTGGCAAAATTTACAGCGCAAGGTGAGCACTCAAAATGCAGTTGTGATGCTTATCCGTATGCAGCCAGCTCCAGCACCTTAGATTTAAACCAAGTGACCGATGACTTTGATATTTTTATTACCTGGTCAGAAGCCCATCCAGAAATGGCAGAGCAATTACTGGCAGATATAGCTAAGCAATGGGGCATGAGTTTGCTTGACGCCGCTAAAAAATTGCAACCTGCGGGCGCGGTATATCATGGTTTAAACGAAGACGATGTAAAAACTATTTTAGCGTTTGATAAAACCATGATTGGCTCTGACGGTTTACCGTGCGACCCGCATCCGCATCCACGGTTATGGGGATCATTCCCACGTGTGCTGGGACATTATAGCCGCGGGGAAGGGATTTTTTCACTGGCAACCGCTATTCATAAAATGACCGGGCTCAGTGCCGCTAATTATCGGTTGGAAAATCGTGGCGTGATCAAAGTCGGTAACTTTGCCGATTTAGTGCTATTTGATGCCGATGAGGTTATTGATAACGCAACATTTGTCGATTCAGAATTACCGGCCTCAGGTATTCACCAAGTCTGGACTAATGGCCAAACTACATTTAAAGATAAACGAGTTTTACCCGCGTATTCGGGTCAATTTTTAACATCCTTAGGAGCAAGTAAACATGATTAGACGAATTGGTATTGAGGGCGGTAAAGGCACGGGTGGTCAACATTTACCGTTTGCACGTGCAGTAGAGGCGGGTGGTTGGTTAATGGTGTCAGGGCAAACCCCGATGAAAGATGGCGAAGTTGTTGAAGGTGGCATTATTGATCAGTCTCGGTTAGCGATTGAAAATTGCCTCGATATTATGAAAGAAGCAGGTTACGGCCTCGAAGATGTGGTTCACGTTACCGTTATTCTAACCGATTCACGTTATTTTCAGTCGTTTAATAAAGTATTTAAAGCGTATTTTGGTGCTAATCCACCAGCACGTATTTGTGCTGTGGCGGATTTAGTGGTCGACTGTAAAGTTGAAGTGGATGTGACGTGTTATAAAGCACCTTAACTTCTCCTGCCAACATCAAAATTTATACCTAAGAGCATAAAAAATAATAACGGCTCTTAGGTGGCTTAGATATATTAATCAACAGAATAATAACTAACATCAACCTCGTAATTAATAATGATAAGTGCCGTAAGGTACAACGTGGATTGGTGCAGCAGGGTGTCTTATGAAGTGGCAATTATTAATGGCCTTTTTAGGTTACTTAGGTTTTATGATCTGGTTTGGCTGGTGGGTAAGCCGCAATTCTAAAGGGGGAGATGACTTTTTACTGGGTGGACGTAACTTACCGTTTTTTCTTACGTTAGGCACTACCGTTGCCACTATGGTTGGCACCGGCTCGTCAATGGGGGCGGTCGGTTTTGCCTACTTAAATGGCTGGGCAGGGATGATTTACGGCCTTGGCGGCGCGTGTGGCATTTTGCTGCTGGCCAAGTTATTTGCGCCGGTGCGCGAGCATCAATTTATGACCATGAGTGAAGAAGTTTCTTACTATGTTGGAGCCCACCCATTAGTCAAAAATACCATTGCCGTGTTTATTTTTGTCGCCAGTATTGGCTGGTTAGGGGCACATATTCTAGGCGGTGGTATGTATTTAGCGTGGCTGACTGGGCTATCACCGTTTTCAGCCAAACTGATTATTGCCTTAGGTTTTAGTATTTATGTGGTGATTGGTGGCTATGTTGCCGTGGTATGGACTGACTCGATTCAGGCGTTGATATTATTTGTTGGATTTTTCTTGATGGCGGGAGTCGCGCTGTACGAGATAGGCGGTTTAGCAGAGATGGCAAGTGCGCAGCCAGCTGTTAATCAAAGCTTTTTATCACTCGATAAAATTGGTTACGTACATGGTTTATCATTATTTTTTGCGGTATTGATTGGTGTGTTAGTGGCGCCATCATTTCGCCAGCGAATTTACTCAGGCAAACATGTAAAAAGTATTCGCCAATCGTTTTATTTATCAGGCGGGTTGTATTTAGTGTTTGCTATTGTGCCTGCCATTATTGGCATGGTGGCCTATGCACTTAACCCTGCTTTAGAAAACAGTGCCTTTTCGTTCCCATACATGGCATTTGAATTACTACCATTTGGTTTAGCTGCTTTAGTGATTATTGCTGGGTTGTCAGCAACAATTTCTAGCGCTAGTTCTGACGCTATTGCAGCAGTGAGTGTTCTAATTCGTGATATTTATAGTCTAGTGTTTAAACGCATGCCGCACGCTAAAGATGTGGTGCTGCTCTCGCAAATCGGTTTAGTGCTGACGATAGGCATTGCTTTACTATTGGCATTACTAACCAATGATGTGATCGGATATATCACTAATATGATCGCTACACTGATGTCGGGTTTATGTGTGTGCGTGTTGTTTGGTCACTTTTGGCCGCGTTTTAATTGGCAAGGAGCGATTACGGCGTTACTGGTTTCTTTAATCGTATCGCTGGCAATAATTCTAACACCTAATTGGCTTGCTTATTGGAGTAATCCAATCATTCCTGCCACTTTGCTATCTGCTTTGTTAGCAGCGGTCATAACCTTACTGACTCCGGTTCAAACACACACTTCAGCACAAGCATTGGCCATTTTGCAGGCACAACGCGAGGAGATGCAACATGATTAAATTAACGCTAGGTGCCCTAGTACTTGTGGGGGGGCTGTTTAACATTGTTCAAGCAAAGCAGCCGGTATTAATGCCAATGCCTGCAAAGGTACAGATGCTAGAAGGGAAAACACAATTAAATCCTGTTATTGGCGTGCACATCCCAAAGCAGCAACAAGCATTATTGCAACCATTATTGCTAAATTCTGTTTTTTCTCAGCAGTTTAATGAACTAAAGTGGAGCGATGAGTCGCAAGCTCAACTGCAGATTAGTATTACTCACAGCGCTGCGACTTTGCCCTACTTAGGCATGGATGAAAGCTATAAAATTAGTATTATTGATAACACTGTAAAACTAACTAGCGCTAACCAGTATGGGATGTTGCGCGGGTTAGCGAGTTTATCGCAGTTAATGTTTAGTGCCGAGCAGCCTCGCGAACTGACGAACTTAATAATAACCGATTCACCCACTTATCCATGGCGAGGGCTGTTATTTGATGGGGTTCGTCATTTTTTACCGATCGCGGATGTAAAACGCACGTTACGTGGCTTGGCCTCAGCAAAATTCAATGTATTTCACTGGCATTTAACTGATGATCAAGGTTGGCGAATAGCGCTAAATAGCTACCCCAAGTTGCATCAACAGGCTTCAGATGGTTTGTATTATAGCCAAGCGCAAATCAAAGACGTGGTTGCGTATGCTGCAATGTTAGGTATTCGTGTGGTGCCAGAGTTTGATGTGCCAGGGCATGCCAGCAGCATTGTAATGGCGTATCCAGAGTTTGGTAGCGGTACAACTTTAACTGAGCTGGAGCGACGTTGGGGGGTATTTAAACCGCTACTCGATCCAAGTAATCCTAAGGTATATAAATTTGTTGATGAAATAGTGGCAGAGCTTGCGGGGTTGTTTCCTGATCCGTATTTACATATTGGTGGCGATGAAATTGACGACACAGATTGGCAAGCAAACAGCAAAATACAGGCTTTTATGCGCGAGCAAAAATTGGCTGACAGCCATGCACTACATGCTTATTTTAATCAGCGGGTTGCGAAAATATTAGCAAAGTACAATAAAAAAATGATTGGCTGGGATGAAGTACTGCACCCAAGCTTACCTAAAAATACCTTAGTGCAATCATGGCGCGGGCACCATTCACTCGCGGCGATCACCCAAGCAGGCTACGACGGGTTGCTATCGAGTGGTTTTTATATTGATCAACCGCAGTGGAGTAGCTATCACTATCGCAACCACCCGCAGCAACCGGTTAAGCCCAGCGTAACGGCAAACGCTGTGATAGGACATGTTGATTTTACGCTAACACGTTTAAAAGGCAGTGCGGTAACGGGCGACATTACCGTATTTGAAGGTGACGATGATCATGCTGGCATACACGCAATTGTAAACATTGTTGGTAAAGGGGCATTTATTACCGATAACGTGACTAAAACGGCAGATAACTATCAGCTGTTAATCGACACTTGGCTTGGCCCTACGCAACTGACCTTTAATTTATCAAATACTGCTAGTATCTCGGCATATGTGGGTAACACGCCTTATGCGTTTACCAGTCATGGCGCAGATAAGGTATCGCTTATACAGTTAAACCAGCAGTTAATACATGAGCAGCAACGGGTTAAATCAGGCAATGTACTCGGTGGTGAAGCGACAATTTGGGCTGAACTGATCACCACTGATAATCTAGATTCACGCATTTGGCCAAGGCTTTATGCCATAGGTGAGCGTTTCTGGTCACCTGCGAGTGTAATAGATGAGCGCGATATGTATAACAGGCTTGATGTTATGAACCGTTATGCGATTGAAAAAATTGGTTTACAACATCAGCAACAATTTATTCAGCGTTTAAAGCAATTATCAATTAGTTCAAAAGACGATCTTGATGCACTCGTTACTTTTAGCCAGCTGATCGAACCTGCGCACTATTATACTTTGCATCATTTAGCGTTTTTACGTGATGAATATCATCAATTAGCGCCACTGGATAAACTTGTGGATGTACTGCCCGTAGAGAGCCTGACGTTAAAACAATTTGACTATGCGGTGGATGACTATCAGCAATCGTGTGACGATCAGCAATTATTGTTACTACACAGCAAACTACTAAAGTGGCAACAATTACTAGAACGCGAGCAGCCTCTGTTTTTAGCGGTTCAACAATGGCAAGTAAGTTACTCGGCAATACTCCTTGCACTCAAGCAACACGATAAGCTGACTAAGCAGCATTTAGTGAAAAATAACAACGGCACTATTCCCCAAGTTATCGCATCAATTAACCGTTTAAAGAAAGCACGCTTAGGGTGTGGGCAATAGGGACTTAATGAGGAATAGGTTACGTTTGTTTGTAAATCATTGCGTTGCTATTTTAAACGCAATGATTTTAAAGTGGATGGCATTTTAAAGTAGCGGTTTATAAAAATACACAGTAGCGTTAAGTTCACCTGATGAACTCAGTGCAAACTGTGGTATTTGCCCAGCTTCTATATAATTTAATTTATGATATAAACGTGAGGCTACATCACCTAAACGAGTATCAAGCACCAGCAGTGTTAGTTGTTGCTGTAACGCGCTTTGTTCAAGGGTATTCATCAGTTGTTTAGCAAACCCTTGACCTTGATGTTGGCTGTGCACCATGAGTTTTTCAATTTCACCACGATGTGCGCCATTGGCTTTACTACATAGCGATAATTGCACAGCACCAATCACCTCAGTTCCAACCGTGATAATAAATAACTCACGGTTGTTGTTTAGGGCATGTTGACCTTCCGTGATTGATTTTGCAGCAGTATGTTTGGTATTTAGGCAAGGCAGCGCCTATGGTGTGTGATGTTCCCCATAAATAGGCGATAACTCAGTATAAATGCCAAACAGGCGCTGCCCAAAGGGTTCTTCCTAGGGGCGATTAACTCTTTGTTACCTACACGGATGTAGGTAAGGGGCGTGAGCAGGACGCACAAGCTTTGCTCGATTTTTACTTAGCCCACTAGGTTACAAACCTCGCGCCGCGATTAAATCGCCCCTAGGTTGAACAAATTTCAATCCATAAAGGTCAGCACGCCCTAGTAAATCGTTTTCAATACTGTACCAATATTGAACTGCATTTTTGTGGGTTAATGGCGCGATAAAACCAATTGATGCCCCGCAGTTAACACTATCAATGAGTAAATTACTCAGCGAATCTTTAAATTCATGCAGTGAATTTATTTTATAAGCTTGAGAGTAGCCAGCGGCGACATCGTGCATTGCTTAACCTTCTAGTTGAAATGGGTAAACAGCGCCTAATTCCAGGTGCTGGGTAAGCTCATCAAGCGCATTATAGCTTTCGATAAGTAAATTAGGATCCGCAAAGTCATCATTGCTGAGTTTGTCGCGGTAGTGTTTATTAGCCCAATCACATAATTGTTGGTACTTGCTATCATTTAAAATGACAGCAGGGTTGACGGCCGCAAGTTCTGGTTGATTTAACGCAACACGCAAACGCAAGCAAGCAGGGCCACCACCATTTTGCATGCTTTGTTTTAAGTCAAAAAATTGCACTTGATCAACGGGGTTGTCAGCCATGATCATTTCTTCAATATAGGAGTTAACGGCTTGGTTATTTTTACATTCATGTGGGGCGACTAATAACATTTTTCCGTTTTTTAGACTAACGAGTTGGCTATTAAATAAATAGCTGGTAACGGCGTCTTGCACGCTTACTTTGGCGGTGGGTACTTCTATAATATGCAGCGTTTTATTCCCCATATAGGCATCTTTTATTTGTTGTAATGCATGCGATTGATTTAAAAAAGCTTGTTGATGGCATAGCAGAACATTGGCATTACCAACTGCAATCACATCATTATGAAATACACCTTGATCAATCACGTCAGGATTTTGTTGGATCATCAATTGGCTAGATGGTTTTAGCTGATGCAGTCGACAAATTGCTTGTGATGCTTCGAGAGTTTGGCGTGCCGGAAACTTACTTGGTTTTGGTAATGCGCTGTTAAATGCGCTGGCACCATACACAAATAACTCAAGTCCTTGTTCGCCATGCTCATCGCCTAAGCGTGTGTGATTAGCTGCGCCTTCATCGCCAAAAAAACCTTGATCGGGCAAGTGAGTGTGATGACTAAAATAATCATCGTTATTAAACATGGCTTTAAGCAAGCGAGTAGTAGTTTGGGGCTCAAGAGAGCGATGAAATTTATTATTTAAATTAGCGGCCGTAAAATGCACTTTGCCGTCAAGTGTATCGGCTGATGGAGACACTGTACCGGCATTGGCAGTCCACATTGATGATGCTGAATAACATGCACGAACTAACACCGGATCAGCTTTGAATGCTTTACTGATCACTTGTTCAGCAGTGCCTGTAAATCCTAAACGGCGCAGCACATTGATATCAGGGCGGGCATGCGGTGCAAATACGCCTTGGGTCAGCCCTAAATCATGCATTGCTTTCATTTTTGCAAGGCCTTGTAACACAGCCTCTTTGGGGTTTGAGTAACTAGCTGCATTATTGAGCGAAGCTACGTTACCATATGATAAACCGGCATAATTATGAGTTGGGCCAACAAGGCCGTCAAAATTCACTTCTACTGATTTCATTGTCATCTCGTAATTTTAATATCTTGTGTATTAAAACTATACATAAAATAGCCAGTAATAGTTTAATTAAAATGAGCTAATTTTATGCTTTATAAATAACGCGCTCAGGTTAATCATAGTGTTCAGATGTTTCACTGATCGTTAATTGATGTACCGATAGCTTTTTAGCGCTTAGTCTAAGTGCGGATAGTTATTTAACATCTCTACGCTCCTTTTCTGACATAGAGTGTGTATCATTAGCATCATGAACATGCCAAACGCTGATGTCTAAGTGCCATAATAAATACAAAAAGTTACTCATAGCCCGCTCCTAGTTAACGAGGTAATAAAGTTAAATCTCACACTTTATGTGAGTTAATTTTATATAAGGAAGATCTATGCCAGTACGGAAAATTATTTTTATGATATTAAAATCAAATAATTAGGTTTTTTGGAGAGTAAATGTTTGAGTGTAAGCACTAATATAGTGAAAAGTAATGACTAAATTGCACAATACTGGAGCATTAGAATTTAAATTGTGCGGGGGCTTTTGCACGAAATGGCCGGCTTTCGTGCAAAAAGAAATGTGCTTAAAACCCTTCGAGTACTAGTTTACCGCGTGATTGATGAGACTCTAAAATTTGGTGCGCTTTCATTAAGTTCTCTACGCTGATTTTCCCTAGATGTTGGCCTAAGGTAGTTTTAATGGTGCCGTTATCAACTAACTCTGCTAATTCAGTAAGTAGCTGATGTTGCGCAATCATGTCGTCGGTTTGGTACATCGAACGGGTGTACATAAACTCCCAATGTAGCGAGATACTTTTACGTTTAAGTTTTAAAATATCAAAACTGGCTGGATCATCAATTAACGCTAATTTACCTTGCGGTTTTAGCACTTGAATAATTTCATCAAGGTGTTGCTCTGTATGAGTAAGGCTTATTACATAATCAAATTCAGTAAGCTTTAATTGCGCTCTTTGTGTATCTAAACTTTGTGAATGATCAAGTACCTGATCAACACCTAATTCTTGCAACCAAGTAACACTTTGTGCGCGTGCTGCGGTGCCTACAACAGTTAAATTGGTCAACTTTTTAGCTAGTTGCACTAAGATAGAACCTACACCACCAGCAGCACCAATTACTAATAAAGATGCGGGTTTTTCATCACTGGAGCGAGGTATTTGTAAGCGATCGAACAACAATTCCCATGCAGTAATACTGGTCAGTGGCAATGCTGCGGTTTGGGCATCATTTAAAGTGGTAGGCGCACGACCAACAATGCGCTCATCAACCAGTTGAAACTCTGCATTACTGCCTGAACGAGTTAAATCACCGGCGTAATAAACACGGTCGCCAATATTAAATAAACTCACTTTATCGCCGACTGCTCTTACAATACCCACCGCATCCCAACCAATGACTTTATGACCTTCATCAGGACTTACATTAGCGCGAATTTTTGCATCCACAGGGTTGACCGAAATGGCTTTTACTTCGACTAGCAAATCGTGGTCATGCGCCATTGGTGTCGGTAACTCGATAATTTCAAAAGATTGTTCGTTAAGTGTTTTTGTTGCTGCTAGATATCCAATGGCTTTCATGAGGTAACTCCTTAATGTGTTTATGAACCTACTATACCCAAGCCACCTCAAGATGCGAGCGTCGTTGGAATTAAAAGCGATTTAGGCAAGGCATTGATTGCAAATAATAGTGGTTCTATTGTTCAAATCAATAACGCAGTATAAATCGCTTTTAAACCAACCCTCTGGGCGTTTCACAGGCGCTTACTCTCTACGTTGTTACTTCTTAAAAGGGACGACCATTATTGCAAAGTAACGCCTTGATATTAAGCGCCTGTGGAACGCTGAATTCTGCATCTTGAGGTGGCTTGGGTATATAGCTAATTAATTTATATGAAAAAGAGGGTTGTATCTAAAACACTATCAAATATTTTTTGATAGTTAGCTTAAGTCAATATTGAGTTTATCAAGCAAACTGATTAGCAGGGCTGCTTCTTGCTCATTAATAGATGGGAATTGGCAGCGAATTTTTTCAGGAATATCAGCAGCCTGTTGTTGTAGTTGTAGGCCGTGAGGTTGCAGCTTAACGACTCGCTTACGTTTATCAGTTTCACCTTTGACCACCGCTAAGAGCTGTTTATCGGCCATTTTTTTAAGAATTTGTGTCATTGCGCCACCATCGACCATCGTTTTTTCTACTAGTTGCGCAATACTGACTTTGTCTTCTTCCCAAAGCGCCATCATAACCACATATTGAGGATAAGTGAGATCCAGTTGATTTAATGCATCTCGATAAGCACGTACCACTGAATTTGACGCCATATACAAGCGATGACAAATTTGGTTCTCTAATTTTAATTGTGGGTATTTCATGAATGCTCTCTATACGGCTAGACAATACATTTTAATTTGCACACAAAGTATTTGCAATCATGATTTTTCTGCTTTATTATTTTGCATGCAAAATACTTTAACGTTTAACCTTAAATAAGGAAAAGACCATGAAAGAATTACTACAAGTCGCATATACAGCTAAAGCAACTGCAACAGGTGGCCGTGAAGGGTCTGCAAAATCAGACGATGGCCGTTTAAATGTCGCGCTTTCAACCCCTAAAGGCTTAGGTGGCGATGATGGTCAAGGTACTAACCCTGAGCAATTGTTTGCAGCAGGCTATGCCGCATGCTTCATTGGTGCATTAAAATTAGTAGCGGGCCAGGCTAAAATTAAATTACCTGCTGATACCCGTATTGATTCAGAAGTATCAATTGGTCCAATCGAAGGGGGCTTTGGGATTGCTGTAAAACTGGCTGTATTTGTTGGTGATTTAGATAAAACCATCGCTGAAGAATTAGTCGCTAAAGCGCACGAAGTTTGCCCATACTCAAATGCCACTCGTGGTAATATCGCAATTGAATTATCGGTGATCTAAGTTTTGTTAAATTAATTTTAAAAAGGCGCATTTTAAATCAAAATGCGCCTTTTTTACGACCGTTAGTTTATAATCCAGGGCGTTTTACGTACAACAAATAAAGGGTGGTAGCCATGTGGCAGTGTGTTTTTTTGATTTTTTCAATCCTTGGGTGTTGCTTTCTCTACTTAACGAATAAACATCAAGGTGCTTTAATTAATACATTGGATGTTAAACCGTGGCGAATTTTAGGTTATTTTTTTCTATTCGTATCACTACTGGGGTGGCTTTGGTTGTTTACGATTAGTAACGCAATTTTTACTTGGGTTGTAATTAATATGGTCACACTGGGTTGTGCGCCATTGCTAATAAACCGTAGTAGTAAGGCAAAATAAGTGCGTATAAAAAAAAGCAACAGAATTGCACCTGATTGGTGGACAAAAACCATTGCCGCCACATTACTAGGGTATTTATTAGCACTGGGGTTAGTTGGCCTATTTGCTTGGTTTGGTCCCGGAGGAATAGACGCAAAGAGTAAAGTACAATTTAATGTATGGCTAACGCCACTAATATGGTTATTAATTGTAAGTTTTAGCTTTTTGTTTAAAAGTGGTTTACGTGCTTTTTTATGGCTATCGGCAAGTAATTGTGTGGTGTATGGCGCGCTGTATTTATTTAAATAGTTTATTTATTAAGGTATGTAGATGAAGATACGCAGCGATGTTTTGCGCATTTATCAATTAATTCATAGTTGGACTGGCATATTCGCAGGGATCATACTGTTTATTGGTTTTTTTGCGGGCTCATTAACTATGTTTAAAGATCAGATAGCGCAATGGGCTACCCCGCCTCATCATGTATTAGCGCCAGTAAAGTTTACGCAGTTAGACAGCTTGATCAGTCAGGCAACCAGCAGCCACGACAAAGCCCGTAGCGGGTTTAGCCTCTATTTAAATGATACAACTCGTTCGCCAATGATGTGGTACGAGCAGGGTACTGCACGAGGTTTAGCGTTAGATAAACAACGACAGCATGCAAGTTTAAATGCACAAGGACAACTGATAACACACCGAGCAGAGCAAGGCGTATTGGCTGAGCTTATTGACCAATTACACCGTAGTGCAGGAATAGCAGGAGCTATTGGTTATCGTATAGCGGGAGAATACGTATTAGGCACTGCCGCAATCGTGTATTTTTTGGCAATTGTGTCAGGCATCATATTTTTACTACCCAGTTTAACTAAAAATTTTTTTGCGATCCGTAAAGATAAAAGCGAAAAACGTTTTTGGCTTGATACCCATAATTTAGTGGGTATAACCAGCTTACCGTTTCATCTTGTTATTAGTTTAACGGTTGTGGTCTTTACTTTTAATAGCCAGATCTATGCAAGCTTAGGTACAGCGGTATATGGCGATCAGCCATTATTTCCAAGGAGCAACACCGTAGCTCACGTTTATCCATTTACAGAGTTACCACCGGTAGCGAAATTTCAAGCAATTGTAGATGAGCAAGCCCCAGGCTATATTATCAAAGAGCTTCGTTTTGTTGGTCTTGATACAGCATGGCCGTTTGCACAACTGGGAATTTATAACCCAACAGCGTTGATGCGCGGGCCAACCACCGACTATATTTTTATGCATCCTTTTACACTTGAAGTAAGCAATAATTCAGCCAGTACAACGGATGATGCAATATGGAATCGCATTGTAGCCAGTTTTTATGCGCTGCACTTTGGTAGCTTTGGTGGTGATATTGGCCGTTGGAGCTATTTTATACTTGGTTTGGGCGGCGCATTTTTATTTTACAGTGGTAACTTATTGTGGCTTGAAAAACGTCGTGTTAAACAACAAAGTGCTGAAAATGTAAAACAAACACGTGCTTGTAGATTAATGGCTGCAGCTACTGTGGGGATGTGTCTAGGATCGATAGCGGGTGTAGCAATCACGATGGTGGTAGCAAAGTGGTTGTATCCGTTGGTAGATAATATAAACCATGCGTATTTATACAGTTACTACGGTGTATTTTTTTCATTTGTGTTTTACAGCTTTTACAAAGGAGCTGCCAAAGCGGCAATTACATTATTAAAAGTATGTATGTTTAGTTGTTTTGCAATCACTGCTACGTCACTTGTAGCAATGTTACTACCACAACTAGGTTTATACGTTGTAATTAACTTTACGAGTATCGGTGTTGATATTGTTGCGCTTTTAGCGGGGTTTGCGTTTATGTATTTTTATAAAATTACAAAACATCGTGCTCTGTACGGGCCTAAAGACAGCGTATGGGCATTACCTAAGCCGTTATCCACGATTTAATATAAAATATTTACTAATTTATGGTATGAAATCATTAATTAATACTATCTTCCCAATAAATGTAGTTAAATTATTTATAATTAGACTAGAATATAGACGTAGTTTTAATTAAAGGATAAGTGGAATGCGGCAATTAGCGTTGGCGAAAAAGTTACTATGGCTTACTTTAGGCAGTATTTTTATAACCGTTTTAGTGCTATCAAGTGTGCTTTGGTGGCAACTTTCAAGTAGTAATAAGGTACTTTCAGCACAGGCTGAGACGTTAATAGTGGCTGAAGTAGAAGAAAAGCTAGCAACAAATGCAGCTGCATACGGCGAAAAAATAGCCGGTTTTATTAATGAGGCTTATCGTGTCCCTTTTTCATTGGCTGCTACGCTTGGTAACGAAGCGGCAGACGAAACACTAACCCGTGATTCTGTTGTACAACTTAACCGTTCCATTATTGCTGGTAATTCAATACTTTCATCAATTTATTCGCAATTTGAGGCGAACGGTTTTGATGGTAATGATCAGCAATTTAAAAACGGTTTTGATCATTCGGTCGCAGGTTCAGGTACTTTAGAGATATATTTTACTCGCAGCCGTGAAGGCGTGATTGATCAACAAATTGTCGATGACGCATCAGAAAAATACGTCACAACTAAAAATGAATTTGGCCTACGTGAAGCTGAATGGTACTTGTGTGCAAAAGACAATCGAAAAGCTTGCATAATGGAACCATACCTATACGAAATATCACCGGGTTATTCTGAAATGATGACTTCGTTAACGGTACCCATCCTGCGCTCGGGCAAGTTTATTGGGATCAGTGGGGTGGATATTACCTTACCTGTTTTTCAAACCATGACAGAGCAATTATCAAAAGAACTGTATAACGGTCAAGCTCGGGTTACTTTGTTAAGTTCACTCGATTTGATTGTGGGCAGTAGTCACTACAAAGAAAAGTTAGGTCGTCCACTTAAAGAAGCGGTTCCTGGGAATATTTTAGATGATTACGTTGCGCTGAAAAAGAATGCAGGCGTACTAAAGTCAGGTGATGAATATTTAGTTAACTACCCAATTGACATTAAGCTTGCGGGTAGCCAGTGGACATTGCTTGTTGAAGTACCCATAGAGCTTGCCTTAGAAGGGCCGCAAGCGCTTAGCGCAAGTATGCAAGATAATGCTAATACGTTAGGCGGGCTTATACTCGTGTCTGGTTTAGTGATTGCTGGGGCTGCATTTATTATCATGACGTTAGTGATCAAAAGTATTGTTGCGCCACTTAAGCAAATTCAACAGCGAGTTGATAATTTAGCCAGCGCTGAGGGCGATTTAACGCAAACATTATCTGTCGATACTCATGCTGAGTTAATGGCCTTAGCAACTGGCTTTAATGCATTTTTAGAAAAGCTACGCGATATGATTGCTCAGCTCAAAGATGTGTCAGGCCAAACAAAAGATCAAGCACAAATTGCAGCGCATGTTGCCGTAGATACAAAGCAAAATGTACAAGCGCAATTTCAAGAAATTGAAAGCGTAGTGACTGCCATGAATGAAATGAGCGCCACGGCATTGGAAGTGGCCCGTGCATCTGAGCAATCGGCTCAGCAAGCTGATGAGATTAATAGCTTAGTTGTTAGCAGTGAAACAAGTTTGTCGTCTGCAGTAACGCAAGTTAAAACAATGTCTGAAGAAATCAAGCAGGCTAACCAAGCAGTTGAAAAAGTAGCGGCAAGAAGTAACGATATTACACAAATTTTAGATGTTATTCGGACTATTTCGGAGCAAACAAACTTACTTGCTCTTAATGCCGCAATTGAAGCTGCACGTGCTGGTGAACAAGGCCGAGGGTTTGCTGTAGTTGCTGATGAGGTTCGTGCGCTAGCATCGAAAACGCGTGCATCAACAGATGACATAAGTGGCCTAATTGATAACCTACAGTTAGAGGTGGGTAATGCATCAACCGTAATTGAAAAAGGGGTAATTCGTGCCCAAACGGCAGTTGATGAAACGACAGTCGCATTTGATGCATTGCACAGTGTTGTTGTTAAGGTTGAAGAAATAACCAACCAAATTACACAAATAGCGACAGCTGCAGAAGAGCAAAGCTCTGTGACTGAAGAAATCAATCGGAATTTAACGCTCATATCTGATGCAGCATCACAATTAGCTGATTTATCAACGCAAGCGGGAGACGGTAGTCAAATGCTGAATCAACTCGTTGCACAGCAAGATGATGCATTGAATAAATTAAAGACTTAAACCCGCCAACAGGTGTTTTAGATCTTAATACAAAAATGTTGAGATCTAAAACACACTGCTTTTATGCTATTTTAACAGCTGTAAAGATAGAAACATTTGCGCTATTAATCCCGCAGCTAGCCTATTTGAATTTGGTCTATTTAAATAACTACGCAAGCCAGTAAATTGTATTTGAAAAAAACGCGCATATTCAAGTGCTGTTAAATCCTCAGCGAGCTCACCTTGGCGCTGTGCTTTTGTAAAAATAATACTTAAGAACTCTTCGAATTGACCTAACAAATTTTGACTTAATGTTTTTAGCGTTGGTTGATCGTCACCAAATTCGCTATTTGCTTTAATAAGCATGCATAAGTTGCTAGGAGCATGATGCTGGTCTTCAATCAATACCTGCGTTACAAACATTGTCAACCCATCAAGCACTTTTGAGTGTGCAGCTAAACAGGTATTTAACTTGTTTTGCATTTGCAATGCGTAGTCTTTTAATGCTTCGCAGTATAGACCCTCTTTAGAACCAAACGCAGCATAAATGCTACCTGGGCGCATGTTTATTGCATCTTGTAGATCACGGGTTGAAGTGGTGTTAAAGCCTTTTTGCCAAAATAATTGGCTGGCAATGCGTACAACCGCATCACGCTCGAATTTAACTTTATTGACCATCATCATTACCTTCTTGAACGAATGCTCAATTTTAACTTGAACAATCGCTCAAAATCAAATAGTCTAGATCAGGTAAATACATTTAAATGACAACTTTGGAGTTAAATAATGACCGATTTTACTTTATATACTCAAGATAACGCACCTGAAGCCGCAAAACCTTTACTGACTAAATCAGTCGCTGCATTTGGTATATTACCTAATTTACATGCTGTCATGGCAGAGGCGCCAACTTTGCTTGAGGGCTACCAAGTACTGCATGAACTATTTCAAAATACGTCGTTTAACGCTGAAGAGTTAACCGTGGTTTGGCAATCTATAAATGTCGAACATGATTGCCATTATTGCGTACCAGCACACAGTGCGATTGCTGCGGGCATGAAAGTTGATCAAAGTATTGTTGATGCATTGGTAAATAAAACACCGTTAGCAGACACTAAACTTGAAGCACTTCGCGAGACAACGTTGGCAATGACGCGTAGTCGTGGCGTAATAAGTGATGAGCAAATAGCTGCCTTTTTTGCTGCAGGTTATGTTAAGCAACAGTTATTGGAAATTATTGTAGGTTTATCACAAAAAGTAATGAGTAATTACACAAATCATCTGGCAGATACCCCAATCGATGCACCATTCAAAAAGTTTGTAAAATAATCAGTTGCTTTTACAGCGCAGACTTTCCTGCGCTGTATCTTGAGGTGGCTTGGGTGTAGTATTTAAAGTTATTTAAAAATAACCTGCTTATCACTACGCGTGTATATACGCTTTTCAGGTTTAGTCCACTCACCTTTTTTTAAATAAGAAGTCGACACTATAAACTCGCCGTCTTTATAGTCACTAATAGATTTAACTTTAGTAATCCCTTCTTTTGATCCTGTTACAGTTTCGTATGCAACAAACTGTGTTGGGCTCAATACCTTCATAGTACCTTTAGTGTAAAAGCCTGCAGTAGTGAAATAATAAAATACCAGTGACTGTTGCTCACGATCCCAAAAAATCATCGACTCGCCACCGTACTCACCTTCGTTTATCGAGTGTTTGGTATGAATTGCTTGCCCATTTAACGCACGTTCCCATATACCTACA
This sequence comes from Pseudoalteromonas sp. NEC-BIFX-2020_002, assembly GCF_013002825.1. Lineage (NCBI taxonomy): Bacteria > Pseudomonadati > Pseudomonadota > Gammaproteobacteria > Alteromonadales > Pseudoalteromonadaceae > Pseudoalteromonas > Pseudoalteromonas sp. NEC-BIFX-2020_002. The sequence goes on along the minus strand of NZ_JABEPJ010000007.1, from coordinate 166,046 downwards.
TCTTGAATTTTTGGTTTGTTATCAGCAACCTTGAAATCAGCTTGCCATGTACCAAGGTAAGGTTTAAATACTGCTAGCTCAGGGGCTAGCTCGCTAGGTTGGGCGTGAGCAAAAAACGCCAAAGTGAGAAGAAAGGTTAAGGTAAGTGTTTTTATATATGACATAATTAGCGCCTTTAGTTGTTATTCTTTGCATAGTATAGGCGATAGTTCATTGATTAAAAAAATCTTAGTTATTTTTTCGAGTAGTTTTTTGTGTGTGTTAGTACTAGGCGGCTTGCTTGGCTATTGGGCTGCAATTATAAGCTGTGCGTATGTTCTAATGACGGTTATAACTATTTGTGTTTATAAATGGGATAAGCATTTAGCTATGGCAAAGCCAAAGCAATCAACAAGAGTACCTGAACGTAGTTTGCAGATTTTAGCGTTAGTTTGCGGCTGGCCAGGGGCATTGATTGCACAGCAATGGTTTCGGCATAAATCACAAAAGCGTTCATTTATTGTTGTGCTGTGGCTAACCATTTTTCTAAATATTAGTGTGCTAGGTGCGGCGTATTACTGGCAATTTATTTAAATTGCTGCATTATCAGGTTATATAAAAATAAAAAAGCTAAATATTATGCATGTTTTTTACCGCTGTTATCACTTTATTTTAAAATGTATTGTCATTTTCATTGGTATACCTCACCCACGTTTATATCAAGGTTATTCGGGGCTAGAGCAATGGGCAGCCCAATGGAATAGCGAAAAACCTGTGTTAGTCGTCAGTGACGCGACCTTACAAAAGCTTGGCGTGCTTAAGCAGACATTAGCGCAACTTGACGAGAAAAAAATAACTTGGCATTTATATACTGGTGTTGCTCCAAATCCTACCATAGACAATGTTGAGCATGGCCTTGAAATGTATATAGAACATCGTTGCACAGGCATTATTGCCATTGGTGGGGGCTCGGTAATGGACTGCGCTAAATTGATTGGAGCACGTGCCGTGAGGCCTAGTAAATCGGTAAAACAATTAAAAGGGCTTTTTAAAGTACTTAAATCTTTACCGCCTTTGTGTGCTATTCCAACAACAGCAGGAACAGGCTCAGAAACCACTGTTGCAGCCGTTGTTAACGACCCTAATACCAAAACAAAGTATGCCGTAACTGATTTTTCATTGGTGCCAAGTGATGCGGTTTTAATTGGCGAACTGACACAAAGTGTGCCTGACTTTATTACAGCTGCAACGGGTATCGACGCGTTAACGCATGCCATCGAGGCGTATATAGGGACTATTGGATTAGCATTTAGCAATGAAAAATCACTCCAGGCGATAGATCTTATTTTAAAAAACCTTAAAGTTGCTTATAACGAAGGTGATAACTTAGTTGCCAGAGAGCAAATGTTACTGGCCTCTTTTTACGCTGGACAGGCATTTACTCGTACATCGGTAGGGTATGTGCATGCTATCGCCCATCAATTTGGCGCGCAATATGGCACCGCACATGGTTTAGCTAATAGTGTACTATTAATGCCCGTTTTGAGGTTTTATGGCAAAGTAATATACCCTAAACTGGCTGAGATTGCGGATTATTGTAAGTTGACACAGCCCCAGCAAAGTACTGAGCAAAAGGCGTTGTTATTACTTAAAACGTTTGATGATTTATTAGCATCTTTAGCCATACCGAAAACGTTACCTGAGATAAAAGTAAACGATATATCGGGTATCTCACAAGCGGCAATGAAAGAAGCGCATCCAGATTATCCCGTGCCAGTATTTATGAGTCATTCGCAATGTGAAGCAATTGTTCTGCAATTAACTCAGTAATCAAGTCAGTAATAAGCTTTAAGCGTATGAGTTTGGCAAAGAAGCGCGTCGTTCCTGCAAGAGAAAATCGCAGGAACGAATTTACGAAATTAAATCAACGCCTTAGCTGAGCCTCAGGCTGGTTTAGTAAATTAATAACTGGATTTTGTTCAATTATTTTTGATTTTAAAGCAAAGCCAATAATTAAGCCTGCAATAAAGCCACCAATATGAGCGCCATAGTCAACACCATCTGGCGCAGAGATCATGCCAAAAATATTGATCCCTAACCAAATTACAAAAAACCAAACCGCAGATAACTTTTTCTGATAAATGATGATCATAAAGGTTAAGCTTGCGTGCCTAAACCACATTAAATACATACCAAATAAACCTGCGATAGCGCCGCTTGCTCCTACACTTGGAATTGCTGAACTTGGATCAACGATAAAGCTAGCAAAAGACGCCGCCAAGCCACAGACCATATACCACATTAAAAAATTTTTATGGCCTAATACGTCTTCTAGGTTATCGCCAATAATGTATAAAAAGTACATATTACCGATAAGGTGCATTACTGAGCCATGTAAAAACACACAGGTAATCACGCTCCATAAATGTTCGCCTTGAGAAATCTTACTTGGGTTCATGGCAAACAGTTCGAGTGTGGTGCTGAATGCGGTGGTATTAAAAAAATACAAGGCAAAAATAATGGCATTGAGAGCAATTAAACTGCGTGTTACCCACGGCGTTTGTTTTGGTTTTAGGTTATATTCAACCGGCATTTGCGTTAAAAATTGAAACAGGTAAGTTTTCCAACTAACTTTTTGATTTAGCTTGTCTAAGCTCGCTTTAAGTTCAGGGCTATTTTCAACGCTTTCTAATTGATCTTTTTCAATCCAACTACCATCACAATGACGGCACACATCAATTTCTGTATGGAAATCTTCGAGTAAATGAAAACGCTCTAAATTTTTATTACAATCAGGGCAATCTAGTTTGGAGATCCCCAACGACTCACCAAAATGAGTTTCGTATTTATCGCCGATTGGGCCTTCATTGATCTCGGCAATCATTCTATTAACTTCGTTTTTTTCAAACCATAGACCACCACATTCACGACAAATATCAATTTCTTCGCCTTGATAATGCGTCACTTCTAATGGATGGGTAATACAATGTGGACAGCGCTTAGTTGGCATTATTAGTGTCCTTTAATGAACCAATAATTATATCGTTTTTCTTTAATTCTTTTTGCAAGTTTAATGCACTCGCCTGAAGCTTAGGCAGTGTTTGCAATTCAATAATATCAGCAATTTTATTGAGTTCTAGCGAAGCTTGACGCGCAGACATTTGACGTTTTAACGCCGCTTCAATCACAAATTCAGCACGGCTATAAAAGCGGCGTATTTGAGTTAAAAATATGCTCGGCGTTTCAAGTGTTGTGGGTGAGTATTGCATTGTTTGCCAAATATATTGCTCAAGATTTGGTTTGTGATATTGCATTTCTGAACTCGGTGGGCTTTTAGCGAGTCGCTCTGCATAAGCACGTACATTTGCTGCGTTGTCTTTTACTTCGTCATAAAGTGAGGTGCGAAGATAAAAATTATCTTCCATTTTACTATATGTATCAAATTTAAGCGCTTGCTCTAAACCACTTTGCGCGGCTAGGTAAACCCCAAAAATTGTTGAAAGCACAAGAAATACCTGATTTAGCCAAAAACCGGTACTTTTTAATTCTTTATTATCAACCGTTTTTAATGCTTCAGCCAATTTAGGTTTAGGTGTTGGTGCTCTATCTTCAGAGGTAGGTTGTGTTGGTTCCACGTGTTTATTCCTTATGCGATTGCTTCCTTTTTGAGCGCGATAGGCTACTTGAATTTTTTGGTTTTAACAATCAGTTGTTGTTAATTTGTTTCATATTTTATGTAATGTGTTTTGAATTAGAAGGAAATACAAGGGATATAGGTTTATTTATATTGTTTAGAGGTATTATGTTACCCGAATACAGTGGTTATTTACATTGTCGGGAATAGGTAAATAGTTTACTTTTGATAAGTGGTGCTATCTGGCGCTTCGGGGGGGGCAATTAATTATCATTAAAACCAACCCCAACCCCTCACAATAAACTGACCTAAAGCTGATGAAACTTATGTATATCTAATTATTTAAATAACTACCTCAAAAGTTTGATTAAATTGCTTTAATGCGGCTTCTACGCGAGTTATGCCTAAATCGAATTCAGCCCGAGTTGCTGGTCCGCCTAGGGTGAGGCGTACACCATTTTGGCAATTCGCTTTGCTGGTGGGATCGTCGAGGACAAAAGCGTCTAATGTCCTCACTATTACTTTATGTGCTTTTAATACGCCGCAAAATTCAAACATATTTTGCGACGGAGCTAGGGGGATATACACGTTTAAACTGGCAAAATGTGCGTCTATTTCGTAGGCTTTGAGTCGTTTTTTAGTTTCTTCAATACGATATCTGATTTCATCGGCAAGCTTGGTTTGATTATAAGCAAACTCGTTACTTTTAATAGCGCGCATTATTAACTCAAAGTTCATTGAGGACACCGCCCAACATTCACTATGAAGTTGTTTTAAAATTGGTTGTTCCCAAAGTCGTGGAGGTAATAAGTAACCCGCTCGTAGCCCGCCGGCAAAGTATTTTGAAAAACTTGAGATATAAAAAACGCGATCGGGAGCTTGTTGCCATAATGGTAATCGCCAATGCTCTGGCAAACAGTAATTTACGTCATCCTCAATAATGAAAAAATTATATAGGCGACTCAGCGCCAGTAGAGCATCTAAATTGTCACTGCTATAGCAAATATTGGTCGGGTTTTGACAGTTTGGCGTGATATACACTGCTTTGATTGTCCGTGACTTGCACAGAGCTTCTATTTGCGCAAGATCAATCCCTTTGCTATACACGTTTACTTGCGCTAATGAAAGTTTAAGCGAATGACACGCATGATAAAAACCGGGGTAACACATCGACTCTGCAATGACAGTATCGCCACTTTTACACAAGGTTGCTAACGTAGTGAATATTCCTTGCTGAGCGCCTTGGGTAAATATCAACGGATGGTTTAAGCAATCAATGCCCTTATCCGCTAGCCATTGCTTAAAAAAATGTTGATGTGAGGTAAGCCCGTTGAGTTTATAAATCATCACATCTTTTAATGCACTTTGATCCTTTGATAGCGATTGCAGGGCGTTGGTCATAACATGTTGTTGCCCCATCATAGGTTGCATGCTCGAAGCAAAGTCGGTGTCGCCCTCAAAGTGACTTAACTCAATAACTTTACTTACAAAGGTACCAGCCCCTAGTTTTGCAGTAACCAACCCTCGCTGCTCAAGTAAAGCGTATGCACGCGTTACCGTACCATGTGTAACACTTAGGCTGTCAGCGAGTAGTCGTTGGGCTGGTAACTTTTGCTTAAAACCCAGCATTTTTTTGTCGATAGCATGCTCAATCAAAGCAGCTAATGCACGGTATTTGGGTTGTGTGTCACATAAGTTGCTAAACAGAGCCCGATCAGGTTTGTAAATTGTATCCATAACAATAAAAATATTGATGATTTTGTATAAGTATGACAATTAATAGTTATTAAACAACCACAATATTGTATCAATACAATTAACCATTATGAATACAGTTACTGTTTTTGAGCTTGCCCCGGCTCTCATTTTATTTTGTTTTGCGGCGTCAATTACGCCTGGGCCTAATAATATTTTGCTTACTCACTCAGGCACACATTTTGGCGTGATCAAAACCCTACCGCACTTATTAGGTATTCGTGTTGGCATGACGATAATGCATTTGGCAATGTTATTGGGGTTAGGGAAATTGTTTTTAATGCAGCCAAAACTGCATTTTTTTCTACAACTTTGTGCCAGTGGTTATATTTTATATCTGGCGTATAAAGTGGCTAATTCAACCCAAGTAGACGGCGTAAATGCCAAGGTGAAGCCTTTGAGTTTTTTTCAAGGCATGCTTTTTCAGTTGATCAATCCTAAGTCATATGCGGTGTTAATGACACTTTGTACTGCACTTACTTTACCTGAAGGTGCTTATTGGCCTTCTGCAATTTTGGGCGTGATTATTTTTAACCTTGTTGCGGCTTGCTCAGGCTTGTTTTGGGTGAATTTTGGTAAATACATGCGCCAATTTTTAAATAGGCCAAATACCTTTAAACGTTTTAATTGGATTATGTCACTGTTTCTTGCGGCATCAATTCCTTTAGTTTTTCTTTCCAATACAAGCATCCAGTAGGGGAATAAAATGAAATTTACTCACCAATTGTCACCACAACAATTTACCCAAGCGTTTGAGTTTTTATCTGAGCGAAGTTATTGGAGTCAAGGCATTAGTCGCGAACGGTTAGAAAAAGCGTTCGCACATTCGCTGTGCTTTGCATTAATTGAAAATAACCAGCTATTGGCATTTGCACGAGTGGTGACTGACCAAGCCACTTTTGCAAACTTACTGGATGTATTTGTGTTAGAGCCATTTAGAGGGCGAGGGCTGGGTAAAAAGCTGATGGATCATGTAATGAGTCACCCTGAATTGCAATCGTTGCGCCGTTTTACACTAGCAACAAAAGACGCTCATTCACTTTATCAACAATTTGGTTTTCAAAGCCAAGCAAACCCCAATCTTGCAATGGAAAAATGTTTAGCTGGCGGGTACTCAACAGTATTACAGCGGCAAAAATAAAACCAGGATTGAACGTTTTGACGCGTGCAGTTAGATATTAGTTAAATATTCTTATTATTTTTCAGCTCAACTCATTTTCTCTATTTATAGCCGTTTTATTAATAACATAAGTGCTCAGGGTAACAATAAACAATACGGCCTATAAAAATAGGCCGTGTTTTTACTCAATGGTTATTGCAAATTAGTAAGATGCGACAATGCTAACGCCAGAGAATGTATTATATCCTCTTAATGTAATGTAGTATTTACCGCCTTGCCCTGAGTTTAGGTTGCAGCTTTCATTATTACCGTTTGCATATGGACGACAGTCATACACGCTCGTTGTAGCTTGAGCGTCTTTACGAACATATAGATCAGCGTCGCCCGTGCCACCAGACATACTGACATTTAACGTGGCATTTGCGGGTACATCAATAGTGTAAACGAGTTCTTGATTACGTGCGCCAGAAAGCCCTGTGGCTGGTACACCATTTGTTAAGCAATTACTGCCACAACTAGTGCCGCCGCCAATAGTGCCAGTTAAACTTACTCCACTGTATTGGCTGTAGCCATTGAGCATCACCCACCAATCGCCAGCTTGTGGGTTGGTGAACGTGCAGTTTTCTGTGTTGCCATCTTTATATGGTCGACAGTTGTAGCTACTCGTTGAAGGTTTTTGCCCTACCTGTACATACATGTCAACATCGCCAGAACCACCATTTGTATCAAATGACAACGATTCAGAGCCCGCAGGTACAACTAGCTTATAAAAGGTGTTTGTACCTTGAGCACCTGATATGGTAACACTTTGTCCATTGGTGAGTTCATTTTCTTCTGGCGGTACAATAATGCCACCTTCTAATGTGTAAAGTAACTCATTTGGTGAGCCAGATTTTGCATCGGATACTTTGTTTTTAGTACTACGTTGGCTGAGCATGGTTTCGATTTGTGATGGGCTTAAAGAAGGTGTTTCATCAAGGTATAGTGCAACGGCACCAGCAACATGAGGTGAGGCCATTGATGTACCACTGATGGTATTTGTTGCTGTATTTGAGTTATACCACGCTGATTTAATACTTGAACCAGGTGCATAGATATCTAAACAGTTACCATAGTTTGAAAAACTTGAACGGCTATCGCCGCTGGTTGTTGAGCCAACCGTTATGGCATTAGCTGCGCGAGCTGGTGAATAATTACAGGCATTACTGTTGTCATTACCGGCAGCTACAACAAAACTAATTCCTGCGGCTACGGCATTATTTACAGCATCATCAGTTGCTTGCGAAGCTCCACCGCCTAAGCTCATATTGGCTACAGAAGGACCCGATGCATTATTTTTAACCCAGTTAATACCTGCAATAACCCCTGAGTTTGAGCCAGAACCATTACAGCCCAGTACACGCACGCCAACAATGTTTACATTTTTAGCAACCCCGTAAGCGCCACCACCAATCGTGCCTGCTACATGCGTACCATGTCCATTACAGTCTGTTGCATCTGAGTCATTATCGATAAAGTCATAACCATGAGATGCGCGATTGCCAAATTCATTGTGATTTATACGTACACCAGTATCAATGACATAGGCTGTTACCCCAGATCCATCAAAGTCATAATAGTAATTTGAATTGAGAGGAAGATCTTGCTGATCAATACGGTCTAAGCCCCAGATTGCATTTGGTTGATTTGCGTTTGTTTGTGCTAAAGGGTTAACCGACATCATTTGATCTTGCTCAATATAGTCAATATTCGGATTGCTAAGCATTTGTTGAATTGTTTTATCCGATGCATTGACAACAACACCATTTAAAACGCCGCCAAATTCCTGAGCCACGTCGATGTTGTATAGGTTACTTAAACTGGCCGATTGTGAACTGGCAAAGTCTGCTATTGCGTCACTACTTTGAATATTTAAAACCGAGGGAGTTTTAAATACAACGATATATTTACCTTCAATCGCACGGCTTGTGTCGACAGACATAAGTTCTGCGGCATGAACTTGCCCAGCTGATAAACCGACTAATACAGCAAAACTTAGAGTACTTAATTTACGCATTGTTTAATCCTTTTTGGATGGTTACTGTTTGAAACGCACTCCAAAAGATAGCCCTGAATAGCAATAAGTAAACATTCTATTAACTTTTATTTAACTTAAATGTAAAGATATGTAAACAAGTGTGACTGTTTTAGGTTTTTCTGTCGCTTTATCATGAGCCTAACGCGTGCTTGTTTTTTAGTGCAATTACGCGTGCTAGGTATTTTTAATATTGAGCGTATTGATGTTATTGGAGGAATTATTTTTGAGGGGTATTTAAAAGCACAGCACCGCTTTGTTTGTCGCCTAGATGATCATCTTTATTGTAAATTGGGCAGTTGTTCATTGATAAGCAACCGCAACCAATGCAGCCATCAACTTTATCGCGAAGACGCTGCATATAGGCAATTCGTTCATCAAGCTGGGCTTGCCATTTTTTAGACAGGGCAGACCAATCTTTTTTTGTAGGAGTACGTTGCTCTGGCAACGTGTCAAGTGTGCTTTTAATGTCATCAAGTGTAATGCCCATAGTTTGAGCGGCTTTGATCACCGCAACACGGCGTAATACATCTGGCTTGTAACGGCGTTGGTTGCCGTTATTACGCCAACTACGAATTAGCCCTTTCGATTCATAGAAATGTAGGGCTGAGACATTAACACCGCTGCGTTTGGCAACAAAGCCAACGCTTAAATTGGCGTCGACGATTTTTTTTGTGGTGGTCGTTGTTGGCATCGTGTTTTTACTCATTATTGGTTCAAATTAAACACAGTGTATTGCTATTCGTGTGGCCTAATGGCTTTAATATCTTGCTCTGCCGCCCATGCCATAACATCTTCGCGCTTTAAGGCGGTGGCCATTAGATCAGGAAATTGATCTGGCGTACAGGCAAATACCGGGCTACCTAATGTTGCAAACTCGCTTGCCATGTCGCTATCGTACGCGGGCCGCCCGTCATCACTTAAGGCAAGTAGGGTGATGACATTAACATCTTGTTTTATTAATTGAGCAATACGTTGTTTTAATTGACTTGCGTCGCCGCCTTCATATAAATCAGAAATAAGCAGCAAATGCGTTTTACTGGGGTGTTCAATTTGTTTTTCGCAGTAAGCAATAGCTTGATTTATATCGGTCCCGCCGCCTAATTGCACACCAAATAATACGCTAACGGGATCGGCCAAGTCTTCAGTTAAATCTAAAATACTGGTATCAAAACAAATCAGTTTTGTTTTGATACCAGGGATAGAGGCCATAACAGCGGCAAAAATTGAGCTGTACACCACAGACGTTGCCATAGAGCCTGATTGATCAACACATAAAATCACTTCATCAAGATCGGCTAAACGACGTTGTTGGCGCATAAATCCAATGAGTTTATCAGGGACTATAGTGTTGTATTTTGGTTGATAGTGACGCAAATTAGCGTTAATAGTGCGCGGCCAGTCTATGTCACTAAAACGAGGGCGAAAGCTGCGCTTGGATTTATTAACTGCACCACGAATAGCTTCGGTTGTTTTTTGTTCAAGCTTGGCGAGTAATTGATTAACCACTTTATCGATCACGTGACGCGCTGTATCAAGGGTTTTTTCAGGCATGACTGAGCGTAAGCTTACTAAATCAGCCACTAAATGCACATCAGCTTCAATGGCGGCAAGAAACTCAGGCTCCATTAACATTTCTTTTAGGCCGAGTCGCTCAAATGCATCGCGTTGTACCACTTGGACTATGGGAACTGGGAAAAACTCACGAATATCCCCAAGCCATTTTGAAATTTTAGGGGCTGAGCGGCTTAAACTCCCGCGCCCACGCGCTGTACTTTGCTCTGCGTTATAAAGGGCTGAAAGTGCGCCAGATAAACGCTTATCTCTGTCGTTTAATGTGCCTTGTTGATCGTCATCAACCCCCAGTGCTAATTGCCAGCGGCGTGATTTTTCATCTATCAATGTAGTTGATGATTGTTCTGTCACTGAGTTTGGCTCGGTTAAGGTTGTTTTATCGTTCATGCCAACCAATCCTTATTGCGTTGAGCGAGTTTAGCCAGTTTTTCCATGTGTTGCTGCCAATATGTATGTTGATTTGTATCGATGTTTTGAACTATCTCGGCGTGTGCTTTGTTATTAAAAAGCGTATCGAACAAGCGTTTACGCTCCATTGCATCAAGGTTTGAAAATACCCGCCTAAACAAAGGCAAAAACTCAACAAAGGTGGTTTCTTCTAATTGGAGTAACCAATTATTTATGGCGTTGAGTAACAGTGAGTCGTATAGCAGTTGGTCGACCGAATCTGTAAAAAAGCCATCAAAAAATCGTGCAGCTTGAGCCGGTGGCAACGCAGGGGAGAGCATTTTATCAAGCATGGTGCTTAGTTGCTCACGGCTTAAACGCTCATTTTGATAAAGTAATCGTGCACATAAACCAATGAGTAAATAGCTGGATTGATCGCTGTGAGCAATAGCCTCTATCGCTTGCCACCATTTAGCTAAAATGTCGGTATCACCAAGGTGCAGCACTAAGGCACGATGTGCGCTGTTAATATTTTGCTGAACGTGCTGCGCTTCTTCATCATTTAAGTTACGGCACGCGTAAGGCAAAGCAAGCGCTGCTTGAATTGCTAAACGCTCGATCAGTGCATCTATTTGACTCAAAGAAAGCGTACGAGCGCTGCCATAACGGCTTATATCAATAAGGGGCGCAATGCTGGTAAGTAAATCATTGCAGTCACTGACTTGGCCGGCGCGCAGTGTTAACTGGGTTAAACCAAACTCAGTGGCTTGCGAAAGGTTGGCAGTTAAACAGTTAAGCACTGAATCGGCGAGCACGGCTAAGTTTTGTTCTTTTGCTAGTGACGCCATCACTTTGTTATTGGCGGCTTGCTCTATGGTGCTGCCGTAAACAATATGTTCAACGAGTTTAATAGCAAATTCAGGCTGCCAGGTTAAGCGCCACTTTTCTCTAAACGTACCTCGGCTGCTACCTGAGTCAAGTAGCTCGCCCCATGGCACATTTAACAACTGCAGTTGATGTAATAAAATAGATTTGTTTTGGCCAATATCACTGCGCAAGTCGAGTGAATGTTCGCGTGCGAGGGCTTCGGGTTTGAGTTTGTATTTTTTTTGGCGCTTTTGTAAATCTTCAAGCAGTGGCACCAAATCAGTATCATCAGGAATTTGCCCAACCTGATGACCCAGTAAAACGGTGTTATGTATTTGTTCCCACAAGGCGTGTTCACCAAAACACATGCAGCTTATAACCGCATCAGTGATTTCTTCAAAACTTGGTTGTGGCCTGTCTCTTACTGCGGCTAAGCTTAGGCAAAGTCGCTGGGCTTCAATGACTGATGCAGTTGAAATAACCGCCCCTTGCTCTCGTAAATTTTGTGCAATAAACACTAACCAAGGCGCAATACGATCATCCTGTTGGCGATGTTGCCATAAATGCTGATACCACATAGGTGCAGCAACACCTGCGCCGTAGCCTGTTTGCGTGGCTAAACGTGCTGAAGTCCACGGGATCCAAGTGGATTTATGTTTACTGGCTGCAAGCTTTTTAGGGAGGGCTTTTATTAATGCCCGATCATCTTTAGCGCTATGCTTGGCTTTAAGTGCGGGTACATGCCAAGCACCACAAATTACGGCAATGGGGCCGTCGCATAGTTTAGCTATTTTGGCTATTTCTAAGCGCATAAATGCTTCGCGTTGATGATCATGTGCCAGCTCTGGCGAATCTTGTGCGACAGGCTGCCTTAGTGCAGTCATTGCATGTTCAACTTGTTCAAAAATAGCTAAGCTGTCATCGCGATTTTGCTCGATAAGGTCATTCCACCAAGCCTCTGCATCTTGATAGCCTGCAATGTTTGCCAAGACACCAATGGGATCGCGTAAGAGTGCGGTTAACTGTGGTGTATTTTCTTGGTTATTGCTTTGATCATCGCTTTTGCCATCGCTTTGATTATTATTTGGTGTGAGTTGCTCAGCTTGCATTTGTGCTAAGCGCACTGCAATGGGTAAATCAATAAACGCGCTGGGTATTTGCTGTTGCTTTGCCCAGACACTGGCTTGGTATTCAGGGGAATACTCAGCAAAGGGATAAAAAATGCTGCTTTGTGCATGCTCTACCGCATAGCTTAGCAATGCCACGGGTGGTTTCATTTGCTGATGCGCTAATAATGGTAAAAGATCACTGCAATCAGCGGGGCCTTCTATCAATATATACTGCGGTTGCAGCTGCTCAAGGGCGGCAAGTAATCGCTTACTTGAGCCCGGACCATGATGTCGAATACCAAAATAATGAATATCAGAATGTGCCATTAGTTAACCTTATAGCACCTGATTTAAATGGTGGTAATAGTCTTCATAGCCTTTACGCTTTTTGAGCACAGTTTCAAGGTATTCCTCTAATACGGCGCGATCTTGAACGGGGTCTTTCACAATTGCACCAAGCATACTTTGGCTAATTTCGGCAGCGGTTAACTGGCCTTGGCTAAACCAGTTTGCTTGGCTGAGCCCGCCAACCATAACGGCAATAGCCTCTGCGGTTGATAGGTTCCCGGTTGGGGTTTTTAATGTGAGTTTACCGTCGAGCGTTTCGCCGCCACGTAGCTCTCTAAAAATGGCAACAACCTTGGCAATTTCGTCAGCGGTGTTTTTCGGTACTGGTAAATCTAACGATTGGCCCACTTCAGCAACACGCTTATTAATAATTTCGACTTCTTGATCAACCGAATCTGGCAGCGGCAGTACTACAACATTAAAGCGACGTTTTAACGCTGATGATAGTTCATTAACGCCTTTATCGCGGTTATTCGCGGTGGCAATAATATTAAAACCGCGCTGTGCAAATATGGCATCGTTTAGCTCTGGTACTGGGAGCATTTTTTCTGATAGTACGGTGATCAAGGTATCTTGAACGTCAGAGCCCATACGGGTTAGCTCTTCTAAGCGGCACAAGCTGCCATTTTCCATTGCACGCAATAGTGGCGTTGCAACGAGGGCTTCTTTACTCGGGCCATGTGCTAATAGCTGCGCATAGTTCCAGCCGTAGCGAATTTGGTTTTCGTCTGTGCCAGCGGTACATTGGATAACTTGGGTACTACAGCCACAGATGGCTGCGCTTAAATGTTCAGACACCCATGATTTGGCTGTACCAGGTACGCCCAAAAGTAATAATGCGCGATCGGTCGCCAACGTGGCAACGGCGGTTTCTATAATGCGGCGGTGGCCAATGTATTTTGCTGAAATATCAACGCCCGATGCAGTTTTACCACCCATTAAATAAGTAACCACTGCTTGTGGCGACATTGCCCAGTTATAGGGTTTATTACCGGTGTCGTCCGCTTTTAATGCATCTAATTCACTTTGGTATACTTGCTCAACGGGTAAACGAAGGATATCGCTCATTATAGTGTCCTTGAATAATGTGTGTTGCGCGTCCTGTTTATATTTAGGGCGGCTAATAAAGGGTTGTAAAATGACTGTGCGGCTTGGCTTTTATTAAATTTCATGGTGTTTGTGCCTTTACAGCGACTAAGCCAACATTAAGTTTAAGTGCGTCTAGCATGGGATCTGCAGGCATCACACCTAATGCAATCACGCCATCGTAAATTCGCTGTGCCAGTGCTTGGGGTAAAAATAGCCCAAGTGCTAATAACTCACTCATTATGGCGTAATGCTCAAGGTAATGTTTATCAGTGAGCTCCTGTTTAATATCTTGCTGTAATTGTGCCCAAGCTTGAGTGTGGCTTAGTTGTTGCCAAGTTAGCTCTGTTAATGGCGAATCAATGAGCGACAGCAAATTGCCAAAATTGAAGTGCATATGCTTTTTTTCAAGCAGCGTATAAATAACAGTGGCAACATGTTGCGGTGATAAACGAGATTTAACGCCACGCAGTACATACCATAACAAGCTGTGCGTGAAGAGTTCATCACAACTGCGGGTTATAAAGTCATTGAGTGTTGTTTCTGGCAGGGAATCAAACGCATTGTTAATAAAGCCAATATTATCTTGCTCACGGTATTGATCAAATTGCCAGCCGTTGCATAGCTGTGTAACCGAAATGTTAAGTGTTTTTGCTAATGCTGCTAATGAAACCTCAGCAATAAACTCGGTTCGCATGGCCTGTTGTGTTTTACTTTTGAGTTTTGCGGGCAATACTATGGTGGTTTTTTTAAACAAACCTTTGGTTTTTACTTCTAGCCAAGGTGCTAACTCTTGTGCGCGTTGATCACTTTGGGTATCGTCAACATCCACAGCTAAACGTGCGAGTAATTGTTTGGCAAAGGCCACCACCTTTTTTGATTTATCGGTTAAGTATTCTTGTAATTGGGGTTGATCTTGATGGCTTAAATGAATGCTTAAAATATGATACAAACGCAGCCGATTTTCTGCTAACTCAGTTTTCGCAACCTGATGAATATACTGCGCTGCTAGTTGTGGGTTTGTATGCCTAAGTTGGGTTAAGCGGGCACGTTTTTCTGCTGGGTAAAGGTCGTCCCACTGTAGTTGTTCAAGTGCTGTATTTTGCTGCGCTTGCCATTGGCATAATTGATCATTAGACCAATATACCCAAGGTAAATAAATACTGGGCACAGAGTCTGAGTGTTTTGTTGGCATCCAATCGGCTGGATGGGCACATACGCCACGACTAGCAAGTAAATTAAGTACGGCATCAAACCCTGAGCTTGTTTGTTGTTTACAAAATGTCATTACACGGCTAAATAGAGGCCGCAATGAGGTTGTAATACACGGGAGTGCAAGTGTTGGAATATCAGGTGCTGATACTAACTCCGTCTCGGGTGATGGGTAGTGCATAATCAATTGTTGTTGCTGAGAAAGTATCAGCGCATACATGTTTTGTTTGCTCGGTGTTATCGCACTTAGTAATGTTTGCCAATCATCGGGGAGTTCAACTAGGTTGATTTGATCATGCCCAACGAGCCATTTTTTCTCGAGCTTTTGAGCTGCTTGCAATGCGTTATTAAGCTGCTCATTACGCGCTTCGATTTCGTTAGCATGAGTGTCGATGATAGTTACTGACATAAAATAACGCCCCATGATGCTGTTTCAACACTTATTAACTCAGCAAATTGTCCATCGAGTAATACAAAGGCCGTATCAAGCTGGCTTCCCAATATTAAAGGATCTAGCACTTCATTTATTAAAGGCAAATGCACTGTTTTAGTGTTATTTTGCCACCAGTATTGACCTGACTTGTCTTGGCTAATACGCCCTGCAGGGGTAATAAAAGGCACTTCTTCAAGCCATGGCAATTGGGCATGATGCTGCAAAAAATGTAGTCGCCAATCTTGAAGTGGTTCTTGTATATGGCTCATTTGCTGATTAGTTGGGCTTTGGGGCATGTATTCATGCTCACCTAAAATAGCCCTGTATGGCATACGACTAGCATAAAAAGTTACTTTACCTTTTAGGGTTTTCCCCAGCGCACTTTGCGTTTTACTACTGCCACTTTTTACAGGAATAAAATCGAGCAACATAGCAATCGCAGTTGCAGGAGTCGATGTTTGTTCATCGCTTGGCGAGAGTAACTTTAACCAGCGCATAGACGCTAGTAAGCCATTACGGCGCATTTGTGATTTTTCACCAATAACTTGCCACGTACCATTGATAGTGAGCGGTTGAGTGCTATTTTCATCAGTATTGGGGCTGAGTACTTGTTCACGATTTTCGCTGCTAACAACACTGCGATAGGCATCAATGTCTTGTGGGTTACTTAGCCATGCTTCGCTGAGTAACGCTAATTTAGCGAGCTCTTGGAGCGCCGCACTGGGTTGATGTTGCACCGGCTGAGCCAGTATTTTTGCTGGTAATTCGTCAATTCTTGCTGCCAAGTTTGCTGCTTTGGCATCAACTAAACGCGCCGCTATTTGGCGGCACTTATCTCGGCTGTCTTTTAAAAACTGTACAATGCCACTGCTAAGTTGATCGTTTATCCACTGTTGTAACTCAGTCAGCCCTTGTGCCACTGAATCGAGAGTTTTGGCTCGATTTTGCGCTGCGCGTTTAGCTTTATCTTCTTCACGTTTAGCGAGTTCTTCATCGGTGAGTACTTTCTCAACATTGGTTTTATGCAATGAAAGGGGGGCGGCGGATTTACTTATTTTTGCTGCGTTGTCCTGCGCAGAGGCTTCGTCTGTTGTGCTGGTGGAGCGTCTGCGTCTGCCTAACCAGTCATTCACCCATTGTGGCGGCGCAGTTTTAGCGAAGTTATCAGGCAAGTCAGAAAACTGCCAAAATAGCGCAAGCACATGTTTACACGGAAACTTACGCGACGGGCATGTACATTTATAGCCGTGATCGCTCACATCAGCCATAGTGTAGTAGGGTGTGGAGCCTGAGCCCTGACACTCTCCCCAAATTGTATTTACGTCTTGGGCTTGCCCAAGCACTGGCCACTTGGCGGGTTTGAGTAATTTTTTTGCGGCATTAATTGATGGCTGATCGGGTGCCAACTCTTGCACGAGCGTGTCGGATACTTCCATGATAAAACGCCTACTACATTACTAATGTGGAATAAGGTTAATAGCGCCAGTTTATCTATAATTCTCGTAAATACAATACGCTAATAGTTAATATAGGTACATCAAAGTAAAAAATTGATCACAAATAGCGCCTTAAAAAGGTAAAAAAATAGTTGTTGACCTTAACTTAGCTTGAGGTTTTATGCTTGGTTGCATCATTAAAAAGGAGTTAACCCAATGCAACAAAAATCAGTACATAATACAGCGATTATTTATTCAAGTGGCCGAAAAAATGGTAATACAACAGCGCAGGTGAACGCATACATTAAACAAAAAAGCGGTATTGTTTTTTGTTTAGATGATTATGTTATTGCCCCTTACCGATATGATAAGCAATATAACAATGACGACTTTTATAACTTGTTCGAAGTGCTGTTACGTTATGAACATTGGGTATTTGCATCCCCCGTTTACTGGTACAACACGACCCCACAAATGAAAGCGTTTATGGATAGAATAACCGATTACATGGATGATGAGGTGCTAAAGCCAAAGTTAAGAACATTGCGCCAAAAGCATTACTCTTTACTCTCAAATGCAGCCTCAGCAGAGGCCCCATCTGCATTTATAGATATGTTTAAACATACCTTTAACTATTTAGGTATGACGTTTAAAGCACATTCACATATTCAAGCTAGTTAAACTGTTTTAAACAGGGTAGGCTAAAACAAAAAAGGGTAATTTATGAAAACGTTACTTATGGGTTTTAGCCTACTTTTAACAAGCCTCGCACTATCAGCACAGGAACCCGAGCCTGTTATTAAAGATTTTGGCTTTTTTTATAATGTTCCAGAGCACACATCTGATCTAAAGCAGGCGCAGTTTAAAATAGCTTTTGATGTAGGTGAGGGAGCTGAAAAAGGTCAGCAAAACAACCATATAAATTCGTTGGCGCGTTTTATTAATATGCATGTGGCGCATGGCGTTAACCCTGACAATATCAAGCTTGCTTTGGTTGTTCATGGCAGTGCCAGTGTTGATGTGCTTGAAAATAGTTTTTACATGCAGCGTTTTGCTGTGGGTAACAAAAACCAATCACTTATAAAGCAATTACTTGCTAATAACACCGACATTTATGTATGCGGCCAGTCGGCAACGCATATGAAAGTAGCTAAAAAGCAGCTTATCCAAGGTGTTAAAATGTCGCTATCAGCAATGACCGCTCACGCAAAATTACAGCAGCAAGGTTATACCTTGAACCCGTTTTAAATGAATGTTTTGTGTTTTGGTGATTCAAATACCTTTGGGCTTTCAGCAATAGATGGCTCGCGTTTATCTGAAATTGAACGTTGGCCTACATTATTTAAACAAGCGATCGGGGACGAACATCAAGTAATTGAAGCAGGGCAACCTAACCGCACACTTGTAAATAACCCACCATTTACCGGGAACAAATCAGGGGTTACGTACTTAAAGCCTTATCTTGAAGCGCATCAGCTTGATGTAATCATCATACAACTGGGTACGAATGATCTAAAAGCACGCTTTGCGTTAACAGCAGAGAAAATTGCTGAAGGTTTAGCGCAATTTATTAATGAAATTGAGTTGTTTTATCAATCAACACCTCAACCGCGTTTAGTTATTATTAGCCCATTTACAGTGTTTGAAGTAGGCCAATACCAACGTATTTACGCAGGCGCACAGGTTAAAGCCGTGCAATTATCTCACGAGTGTAGGCGTATAGCACACGCACACAACTGCCTTTTTTTAGACGGTCACACATTAATAACACCCTGTAAAAACGAGGGAATTCATTTACCAGCCACAGAGCACAAAAAGCTAGCAAATGCTGTGTTTGAGCTTATTTACCAATACTCAGGTTACTTAAGGCGGGCTGTTTTAATTAGTGACTAAATTAAAATAGTAGCAACGCGCCTTAGAGTTTATCGAACAATAAAGCTTTGCTCTGTTTGGCCTGATTCATACATCCATTGGTAAGTGAGAGGTTCAGTGCTGCCATCATAAAACCATATCAATGCGACTAACTCTGTTTCACTATTAGCGATTGTTACAGATTGTTTAATGCCTAAGCTGCTGATCGGGCTTCTATAAATACAGTTATTATAGTCCACAGGTTGCTCAAGTTGAGGTTTAACACATACATTTAAATACGCTCGTTGAGATATCTCAGTCAATTTAACGTCTATTAGTAATTCAAATTGCGTCGAAAAATCAAATTCGGGTGTTGCGACTAAATCAGCTGTTGAAACCGGCGTAACAACTGGTGGTGAAACTGGTGCAGGTGTTTCTCCTTGAATAGGAGTTGATGTATTTGTATCATCCGATCCACCACCACAGCCTTGTAACATAAACCCTGTTGCCGCCAAAATAGTCATGATTAAATTTTTCATATTAAACTCCTAATTATTGATGACTTTTGATTCACTAAAGGTATTAAACCACGTTGTTTTTTCTGATCCTGATGATTGTGTAAACTCGGCAAAATCAGGGTAAGCACTCAGTAGATCAACGCCCTCTTTAGGATGAGACCAGTTCACACCAATTTCTAATGCCCAAGGTAACCCTTGTGCTGTTTGATAATACATTTCTGAACCACTGTTATCATCGGCTTGACCATATGAGATTGCAAAAGCCTCTGTGGGAGATTGGTTTTTAAGATGTACTTCCCAACTTCTAGCATTGTTAACATCGACAAATGGGCCATGATAAAAACCATTTACAGCAAAAATAAAGGGGTCAAATAATGCGGATGGAGCGCTTTCACTTGCCACAGGTGTAATTAAAGGCACTGTCACTTTAAAGCTAACTTTAGGGCTGTTTTCGCACCCGGATTGTGTTCTAAAATATGTGCATGACGCTGAGGTTTCAAACCAGTTCTTAGTATCAGCCATAACGATTATGATAGTCTCACTACGCCCTGGCTCGATCGCAGAGCTAGTTTGCTGCACACCGTTTATTTCATAACGAATTAAATCTTCATTGATGTTACTAGACAATATTGAATCTAAGCGCACAGCAAAACCGTTATGATAACTTGCCCCAACAGCATTTAACGTGCCCTCTACTGTAAATCTCACAACATCAGAACCCACTAAATCAGTGGTTGTACGGTAATTAACAACAACATCATTAAAGTCATAATCACCCTTTTCAGGCCATAAATCCTCATAAGCCAATGCAACCCAATCATTTGCCCCTGGATAGCTAATACTGGTAATTCCTGGATCTGATATGCTAATTGGGTAATCTTCAACCTCACCATCAGATACCCCGCCAATAGAGCCTATATCAGCTGTTTTTGATACTCTGAACCTTGACCATGTATCACCTACAAATGCATTACTTGGAATATCTACTAATATTGCATTTAACCCTTCAACCAATAAGTGCTGGCTTATCGCTTGCGTATCATCAAACTTGCCATTATTATCCCAATCAAACCAAGCGTTTAAATAACCTTCTTTTGATGCTTTAACAATAATTAAACTATCAAGGCCAGCCTCTAAGGCTGTGACAAATTGAACGCCATCATCGCTATCATCTGTAGATTTAGGTGCAGGTTCGCCATTGACAATATCACCTAGAAAAATGCCATTTTCATCAAATTCATGTCTTGCACCGTTATCAGCTAATGAAATGCCATAGCTAGTTGGCGCATCACCAAAATCAATCGTGGTGTCATCTTCATCTATGATCGGTGCTGTTGCACACCTTGCACCATCGTTATTAGAAGAGCTTGGCCCGTAAGCAAACAGCGTTGCATTAGGTGATGCTGCTGAAACATCAATTCTGAAAACATGACCATCACTATTTCTGCTGATATAAAAATTACCATCAACATCAAAATAAACTGCACCAAATGTACCGGACACTCCCACATTACCTAAATTGGTTGATACTGCGGTTGAGCCATCTTTTTGGATAGTTATTTTATGTAAATTACCATTACTATCAACACTATAAGCACGGTCTGCGTTAGGGTTTGAGTCTGCATCAGGGTGAAATGCTAAATCAAAGATGTTTAAATTGAGTAAATCTCCAGAAACAACCAGATTCATAATTAAGTAGTCGCTACTACTTTCATCTAAATCAGTACGATAAAGGCCATAGCTAGCGCCTTTTCTATAGCTGTAGTAATAATTTTGTTGAACAGAAACGTCACCAACATAAAAATTAGTGCTTGCGGGTGTGTTAGCAACTGCTAATGGAATCATTTGAAAGTCGTTGCCAATTTTTACTATGGTTGCTGCGTCGTATCCCCAGCCATATAAATATCGGTCATGTAGATTAAATCCCAACCCATTGATTTTGCCAGTAGTGCCTAAATTATCACTTAAAACAGCATTGCTACCAGTTGCTAAGTTAACACCATATAATTTAGCAACTGACTCTTGTACTAAAAAAGCTTTTGACGGACAAGTCGTAAAAGGATCTGCGTGTAAATCCAAACTCAATAAAGCCAAAGTGACAGCTACATAAAGTTGTTTAGTTTTCATATAAAGACTCCAATGGGTAAGCTACTTTGGAAGTGCATTACTCAAGCCAACTTTTTTTATTATATACTTCAAAGTGTTGTGGCATTGCTAATCAATGCTTTTGCAATTTGCGATACGAATTGCGACTCAATTACTCAACTAGGTTTGCTTTTTATCCGCCTGATATTCCAGTTAGATAGCTTAACTCTGAGTAATACAGTTAACAGCGCGCAAGCGGTAATGTTATTCCTGATGAGTAATTAGCAGCTAAAAATATATGCTTGTCATTTTTATTTAAGTAAAACAATTGATTAAAAATGTTATTTTATAAAATCGCTTAAGTAGTGTAGGTGGCGTAAGTGGTTGGTATTGTTCAATAGGCTATGATGCCCGCAGAAATGTTACTAACAACGGCGCATATAGTTTAGATTTCAATGCGGCCAATCAACTTAAAACCGCGAAAGGTAATAGCTATTTATATGATGGTCACAACCGCCGCGTAAAACAGACCGATGGTAATGGCACCAGCTATTCAATGTACAGCCAAGATGGTACATTACTGTACAGAGAAAAAGGCGACACCATAACAGGCAACGGCACTAACTATATTTACTTAGGTAAAAAACTGATTGCCAAATACAGTGACGTAACACCGCAAACAGTGAATGAAAGCCGTCAGCACAGTCGTCCATTTGGTGAATCGATAGAAGCACCCAGAGATGACGTAGGGTACACAGGGCATAAATTCGACACCGACTTAGGGTTGAGTTATATGCAGGCACGATACTATGATCCAGTCATAGGTCGGTTTTATTCGAATGATCCTGTTGGTTGGACTTCTGCAAATCCTGTAATGTCCTTTAACCGCTACTTGTATGTCAATAACAATCCGTATAAATATACTGATCCAGACGGTGAATTTTTAGACATAGTTCTTGATGTTGGCTTTATTCTGTATGACCTAGGTGATATGGCATTTAATGGAGTGAATGCAACGAACTCAGCATAGTTGGGCGCAAATGTTGCTGGGTTGTTTATTCCCGGAGCCACAGGGCTTGGACTTGCAGTGAGAGCTGGTGATAAAGGTGTCGATGCGGCAAATGTATTACGCAGGACCTGCTGTTTTGTAGCTGGAACTCAAGTGCTAACTAAAGGTGGCTACAAGAACATTGAAGATGTTAAATTAGGTGAAAATCTGTGGGCGAAAAATACTGAAACAGGTGAACAAGACTGGAAGCCAGTTACAAAGGTATTTATTGAACCAGATCGAGGCATCTTTGAAATCAAATTAGTTGCTGGAGATGGTTTTGAACAGAAAATCCAAGCAACAGATGACCACCCTTTCTATGTCATTGGTAAGGGGTGGAAACAAACTATTGAGTTAAAATTTGGTGATAAGATTGAAACTGATGGCAATGGAGCTATGGAAGTTGTCAGTGTTATAGATGAGCAAAGACTCGACTTAACATATAACTTTACTGTAGCTGATTTTCATACTTATTATGTTACAAAGAAAAATGTTCTAGTTCACAATTGTAATCTACATAGTACTTCGAAGTCGGTAGATAAGGCTTTCAAGAAAAATAGTCGATTACAAGTAGCTTTTGAAAAAGCTACAGGTAAAGGTGAAGTCGATGCTACAGGTCAAGAAGGCATCAAGGCACTAAAAGGTAGCAAGTATACTCATGAAGTTAAATTCAAAAGTAAAGAGTTTGGTGATGTTAGAATACTGGGTAATAAGCAGGAAAACGGCACATTTAAGTGGGAAAAAGCAACAGACCACAAAGGTGTAAAGAGGAGCTAATAAGTGAATTTCCCTGAAGTAGAATTAAGTGATTCATTGATAGACAAAGCGACTAGTGATGGCTGTGTAAACTACATTTCTACTCTGAACAATGAGGACCCTGAAAGCTTTTCTGAGTATTTTGGTGATTTAGAACCTTCATCATTACACTCAAGTTTAGTGCGAGTTTCCTATGTGAAAAACATAGTAGTCGATGATTTAAGCGATCACTTTGAGCAGCCAACTGAGTTTTTTTTCAACTGTATGCGATATATATTTGCCTATGATGAAGATGGTGATAAAGAGCATATTGCTACTTATGTTTTAGTAATTGATCAAAGCATGACGGCTGTGGATGATTATTTACTTTAATGTAAACTTACTCGACTACATGTAGTATTTTTTTGAATCCAAAGCCTCGGACTCGCGGGGCATTGCTTTTTCTGGCTTGGGGCTTGGGCTTGTTTTCAAGGCTGGCTGTTCACCTCAATGAAATAAACAAAGATGACACCCACCCTAAAGTTTGATACTTGAATGCAAGAAGAGATAAACTTTTAGCCCAAAAGAGTAAACTTAGTAGCGCAGTTTTATTTACTCAATTAAAGTGGCTGTCTAGTTTATTTCGTAAGTATGTTGATCCAAACGGTGAGTTGAAGGTTAGAGCTCGCGTTGCGACAGTCTCACCTCAGCAATCATTAATTAATGCCAGAGTTAATCACTTAGTTAGTCAAATAAGGCAAGTAAATACGACTTTTAGTGGTTTATTTGCAAGACCTTCTTCTGATTCTGGCAGTCAACATAACATGCAGACCATTAACGCCTTGCAGTCAAGGTTGAACAATGCCCAGCAAGCGGGTTTCTGTGGGCCGGGAGCTAGTAATCCTAGACCTACAGATCCAACTACAGGAATGACAGTCGGAAGATTTATAGTAAATTAGAATGGTACTACGATGATAGAACCTGTGGGAGGGAGTACTGTAGGTGCAGGAAGATCACTAGCCGGAGGTGTTAGGCAGGAGACGTATACAACATACCCTAATGACTCAAATTATCAGAGATTAAACGCTCAGGGGCATGGTAATAACCCACAACCTCACGGGCATGGTCACGCACCGGGAACTGAGCCGGGGATGAGAGGTCAAGGTCCTTCACTGGACATATACGGAAATATCGTGCCAAATAATACAGGTGCGGCTCATTGGCCGTTAACTGGGGGATCAAATTGAAAAACAGTATCGAATTAATAAAGTCTCTTTATCTAGGTGATAGATATATAGAAAAATTGACGTGGGATTTTGGTAAGAAGACTTTCGAAATTCAAATTAATCTAATTTCGTTTTGTGATGCAGAAGCTGGGGAGTGGAACTTTGATAGCTCTAGAGACATTGAACATGGTGTATTAATATTTTCTGGCGTTAGATCTGTTGAGTTTATGGATAATAAAAACTTTCCAAACGATCAAATCAACGAAATAGTCGTTAATGAAGTTGATCAAGCATTAGGTTTCAAAGTGTTTGCTGATTCAATATCAGCATCTGGAGAAAATATTGAGAGTCACGTAGCAATAGTTGCTGATGAAGTTCGAATCTCAGCGGAGACTATTACAAAGTAAGTAGGCATGGCTCAATCTTTTTTGATTCCAAAGCCTCGCACTCGCGGGGCTTTGCTTTTCTGGCTTAGATAGCTCGGGATTTTGGATAATAAAAATAAAGATCAAAAATAAAGATGACACCCATCCTAAAGTTTGTATTTTGCACTAACTTTTTTCCTAAAGTTTGATACTTGAATTCAAGAAGAGATAAGTTTTTAGCCCAAAAGAGTAAGATAATTAACGCAGACATCCACCGTTAATTTTATTAAACGCCCTTTTAAAGGGCGTTTTTTATGTCTATTGATTTGCGGTTTATAGGCAATAGGGTCGTTTGGGTGGGCAGTTAATATTTGTAATAGCGACAGAATAAACCCAAGGCTTCAATGAGCAATACATTGAAGCCTTTGATATTAAATGGGTAATGCTCTTTTGTTATTAAATAATGTTATTGTACGTGGAAAACTATAATACTGAGTGGTATAGTTAGCCAAGAGTAAGGAATTTAAATGTATATCTTTAAATCAAAATGGTTCAGTAAGTGGGCTGAAAAAGAATGTTTAACCGATCATGCTTTGCAAGAGACGATACGTGAACTTGGAGAGGGACTTAATGATGGTGAACTAGGCGGCCATGTTTATAAAAAACGAGCAGCAATTCAAGGCCAAGGTAAACGTGGCGGGTTTCGTACTATTGTAGCGTTTAAAGTGGGTGATAAATCATTCTTCATGTTTGGTTTTTCTAAAAATCAACGAGATAACATAGGTAAAAAAGAGTTAAAGACACTGAAGTTGATGGCAAAATAATTACTTGGTTATTCAGATATTCAACTCAAAAAAGCCATTGAATCAGGTGAATTAATAGAGGTAATAAATCATGAGTAATAGTATTTTAGATGTTATGCACGACACCGCAAAAGGGTTGACTGATGCGGGTGTAATGGATGTGCAAACAATGCGGGAATTTGATGTGTTATGCCTACCAGAAATAGAGCGCTATGATGCTGCACATATAAAAGCAATACGAGAGAGAGCTCATGTTAGTCAAGCCGTGTTTGCTGCTTATTTAAATACAAGCCCTTCGACGGTTAGATCATGGGAGCAAGGTGGGAAATCACCAAAAGGAGCGTCTTTAAAATTACTCAACCTAGTGGCGCACAAAGGGCTAGATGTACTTGCTTATTAAATTCATTGAACACTTAATATCACTAAGACGTTCATTTAAATCATTACTTTAATAAGATTGACCCTGTGGATCATAAAGCCAATTACTGTATATGCAGGCACGATATTATGATCCAGTGATTAGGCGTTTTTACTCAAATGATCCGGTTGGGTTTACTAATGTACATACGTTCAATAGATATGCATACGCTAATAATAATCTGTATAAATACATAGATCCCGATGGTAGAGAAGTACGTTCTGTATACAATAATGCTATTGGTCAGTTAAGTATGAGGGATAGGGACACTGGTAAAAAAATTGTCATAAATGCGGAGTCTGGTGGAAAGCCATTTGGAGGAATAAACTAGACAGCCACTTTAATTGAGTAAATAAAACTGCGCTACTAAGTTTACTCTTTTGGGCTAAAAGTTTATCTCTTCTTGCATTCAAGTATCAAACTTTAGGATGGGTGTCATCTTTGTTTATTTCATTGTGAAGTCAAGATTTGACCCCTTTTGTTTTCATTCTCGGTGGTGAAATTTACTTTCTCGGACTAAAGCCCGACCTACAAATAAAACCAACTAGTTTGTCTTTTATGTGCTCGCTAGGATTAGATAACACCCATTTCCCCCTCTTTGAAAATGGAATAAAAACATGAAAATACGGTTAAAAAGCTTGAAAACACTTTGATGTCTGAAGTCAAGATTTGGCCCCTTTTGTTTTGATGTCTGAAGTCAAGATTTGACCCCTTTTGTTTGATTTGTCATGTGTCATTCCTGTTTTTATCAGTTTAATCAAATGACACAGATTTTTGAACACTCCCGTGGGGGCTGGAGGTTAGAGACCTCCGGCTACCCGATTAGTTTCTGTTTTCACCAAACTTATTCAACAATTTTTCAGTTAGCACTTGCGCCTGTTCAATATCTTGAAATTCCATATTTTGAGTAATACGCAGCTTAATAAAATCTAATTTCAAGTGAATATCGTTATCCTCTACTATTTTTAATCCAAAGTCTGCATATGCTATGGCTTTTAAATAGTTTGGGTTTCCTGTGTCAGGATCGTAATTTTGATATTCTTTTACCAGCCTTAATATTGACTGCTCTCCACCAGTTAAAGCAACACTTTCTGAAAGTTGAAATTTCAGGCTATCAAATTTAATTCTTTGCTCTATTGTTTTCTCACGATTTAATTCAAGCAACCCTTTACTTTGAAAGTATTCTTTGTCTGAAATAGCCCATAACTCTGTCATGGCGTCATCAGAACCTAATTTGATTGCTTTAACAAGTAACTCAATAAAATCATCAGATATAAAGCTAATTTGTGAACAGCGCTCAAAAAGAGACAAAACATCTTCGATATACTCGTAGGGCTCACCCACCTCATTTGCATTGCCCAGCCAATTATCAAGTTCATCTTGAGTTTTAGGTATTGCGCTGCAACGACGTATTTCTTTTGCTTCAAATAAGTATTCTTCTGCGGATACAAGAGCACTAACTTCTATATCAGTTTCAATCGTTGATTTTTCTTTCGGCTTTAAGCCTTTGGAAACAACCTTTTCGCTATCACTTTTATCGCTAAACTTTTCAATTTCACTATGTTCTTTTGGAATAAAATAGAAAACAACTAAGGCCAAAATTGATATAGCAAGAGTAATTTTTTTCACAAAACCTCGATAGGAGACTAACGCCTCGTTTAAGGGGCAGAAACACATGGGCTACAATGCGAAGCAGCCCATGTGCTTGTGTCCCAGTGTGCGCCAGCACACGCCTTAAAACGTTTTTTAGCGACCTCCCGCCACGTCAAAAACATCTTTTACCAACAAGAAATTATTAAATCTATTACTCTGCTCCGTGTCTAAGCCTTTTCTCCATTGCTTGACTCCAGTAATCATATGTTCGCAGAAAGTGTTTATATGTAGAACAAGTTGGTTATTAAGAATACTTCCATGCATGATCATTTGCCCATGTGGCTCTACAAATTTAATACCCTGCAATATTTCTCTAGCACGTTGCGATGAGATGTCACCTAATCCCTGATGAAGGTATGCACATCTGAAAGCATAACAATCGTTGCCTGATAACTTAGTTTGCTTTTTTAAATTTTCATAGTCTTCTTTTGTGCTGTATGTCAACACCATTTGAAGTTGAGATTCGCTGTAGTTTGTTTTGTAAAAGCTACCAACATACTGATTAAACCAAGCAGCATATTTTTTACCATTAGTATGCGCACCATCATTAATATATGAGCAAATGTCTGGAATGGTTAAGGCTGTAGCGAGTGCTGCGTGCCAATTTTTAGTTTCTAAAGAAAGGGCTATTGAGCTTGTTAAATGGTCCATTATTTATCCGAGTCGCTAACATTTTAGTATTTATGCGACACGCAGTTTGTCTTGCATAATCGCTTGTTGGACTGAGGCGCTACCTACTCGGTATATCAGAGTTGGTGTTGTTTATGCTATGGGAATTTTTTTTATGGCCTAAGTGATATCAAACCAATTTCATTGGCGTGTCTATCGTATCTAAGCTATCCCTGCGTTACTCAGCGTTTATTATGTGCCTATTAAACCGAATATTTAACCGTTAAGCAATGATATTTTTCTTACGCACTGTCGCGACTAGCCTGAGCAGTTAAGCAGGTTAACTCATTGATTTGATGCAGCAAGCAAGGCTGCTAACTCGTTCGTGCTATTTTATTTGTCTCCACATCTAAATTCCCGAATTCAGGTTTCAAGTAGCTAAAGCTCTTAATTTAGCGTAAGCGTCTAGCAAAGTGCACCTGCCAGTAATTCGTCAAACCGATTAAGCTATTTCTTAATTTCAATTAGGAGATAGCCATGAGAAACAAAGATGACACCCATCCTAAAGTTTGATGCTTGAATGCAAGAAGAGATAAACTTTTAGCCCAAAAGAGTAAACTTAGTAGCGCAGTTTTATTTACTCAATTAAAGTGGCTGTCTAGTTTATTTCGCTAAAGCAAGTCTCGCACCTGCGGTTTATATGACTTGCCAATTTTAACCTTTGCGTTTGACGCTAATTGGATGGTGTCGGTATTTATCGCAACAACCTTACTTTTGTTGATCACGTAGGATTTATGTACTTGCATAAAGGAGCTGTCGAGATCGAGTAAAACTTGCTTGAGGGTACTGTTTACTAAGGTGGCGGTTTCTCCTTGCCATACTTTTACATAGTTGCCGTAGGCTTCAAACATGTCGATTGAATTAAGTTGAAATTTACGTTTTTCACGCTCGATTTTAAGTGTAATAGTTGAAGGTGCAGCGCCGGTGAGGGGCAGTTGATTTTGGTTAGCTCTTAACCTGACCTTGTCTAATGCTTTTTCAAGTCGCGGCGCTGATACTGGCTTGAGCAAATAATCGGTTACATCCAGCTCAAAGCCTTCTAAAGCGTATTCTTGATACGCGCTAATAATAATCACTTGTGGGCGCTTGGCGAGGACTTTTAAAAGTTCGATACCGGAGAGCTCGGGCATATTTATATCTAGAAAAAGTAAATCAATGGATGATGTTGCTAATGTGCATAAGGCATCTTTGGCATTAAAACTTTGTCCTGTTACTTTAATATCGGGGTGTTTGGTCAAGTGGTGCAAAATGACCTGATGGGCAAGGGGTTCATCATCAACAATCAGTGCGTTTAACATCGTGGTAGCTCCATGGCGAGTGTGGTTTGCCAAAGGTCATTATTTTCATTAATTGTGAGAGTGTGCTTATTTGGGTATAAAAGGGCCAGCCTGCGGCGCAGATTAGTCAACCCAACTCCCTGATGTGAACTAGTCTGAGCATGGTTGATAGGGTTAGCAGAAAACAAGGTTAATGTGTTCTCTGTGATTGTGAGCTTAAACACGACGGTGACTTTGTCTGATGTGGGTTCTACGCCATGTTTAATCGCATTTTCTAAAATCATAATAAGCAATAAAGGGGCAATAGCATATTGCTGAGCCTGCTCAGGCCATTGTGTTTCAAACTGACAACGCTCGCCACTGCGTATACGCTGCAGGGCTATAAAGTATTTTAAATAATCAACCTCATTAGTTAAACTCACCTGCGATTTTTGCCCCTCATAAACGCTGTATCGCAATAAGTTAGCTAACTGCATAACAAGTTCTGGCGCGTCATCTGATTTAGTTAATGTGAGTGCGTATAAGTTATTTAATGTATTAAACAAAAAATGTGGGTTGATCTGTTGTTGCAGTAACTTGAGCTCTGTTGTTGTTTGTTGTTGGGCAATTTCATTGATTTGGGCGTGCTGCTGCTGACGCTCAAACGCTAAAATAATGGGGGTACTCACAGCCAAATAGAAAAACATAAACAGGTAGTTATCAGGGCTAAAAATATTATTGTTTCCGCCGGGTGTGAGGTTTGAAATACCCACAGGCAAGTCATTTATGGGGAGTAAAAGTACCCAAGAAGTTAGAGTGGGCGTTAGTATAACCAAACCTATTAAGCTTGCTGATAAAAATGCCAACACACCACAATGTGTTAATATTTTACGTATCAGTATGTAGCGGTTTAATAAGTACACACTATACATAAGTGCTGTATACAAAGTGATTTGCCAAAGGTAATTCACAAAGTTATCAAACTCAGAGAATATTTTAGTGATATCAATAATTATATTAAATGGCTGATTTAGCATAGGGTTTACATGTGTATTGAGTACCCCAGAAAAAATAAGCGACCAGCCAAACATCATCATAAATAACATCCCATC
Source organism: Pseudoalteromonas sp. NEC-BIFX-2020_002 (assembly GCF_013002825.1). Lineage (NCBI taxonomy): Bacteria > Pseudomonadati > Pseudomonadota > Gammaproteobacteria > Alteromonadales > Pseudoalteromonadaceae > Pseudoalteromonas > Pseudoalteromonas sp. NEC-BIFX-2020_002. The sequence continues at coordinate 135,292 of NZ_JABEPJ010000007.1, read as the reverse complement.
GAGTGATACAATTGACTTTAGCCACTTGCTGTTTAGGATTTTTTTGCTTTTATTCCCCCGTTTTGAAATCAGCCATACTAAGCTCACACTCAGGCATAACGCCCAGCTTTGCAGGTCAAGAAAATGCCATTGCGCAGTGTTAGCAAATTGCTCTTTAAGTATTAAAAATAGTATTGGGTAGACTATAAAACCGAATGAGAACACTATTACTGCGCGCTTTAGCGTGAAACGAGATGCGCATACATGGGCGACTAAAAAGGGAGTGCATTGTAAAAATAGTTGTGCATTGATCAGTAAGTAGTCTGAAATAAAATGTAATTTTAATGATAAAAAACGGATATGCGCTTCAAGCAAAATTATGGCGATTAAGGGCAAAAACACGATCAAGTGGTGCGCATTAAAACGTTGCCGTAATGAGGAAAAAACCCTGTGCATTGTGAACTCCATTTATTTGTTCTTATTATAGTTACTCGAATATCACGTCAGTATCTAAGTCATTATATGCTCTACCACGAGAGTAAATGGTCTGAATGAGCACTACAAATGACGAAAGTCACTATTTAAATGATGAACGTCTAATTTAAACTTTTATCACTTTGTTTAGTGCTTTAATCATCAATGTATCGAGTGTTGGCCTGTGTTGACTTAAGCTAATAGTATATTAATTAAGGAGATACCACTATGCTGGCGCTGACGAACATAAATAAAACCTACGCAGACGGTACACACGCGCTTAAAGATGTGTCACTTACATTACCAAGCGGTATGGTGGGGCTACTAGGCCCAAATGGAGCAGGAAAATCAAGCCTAATGCGCACTTTGGCGTGTTTACAGCATGCGGATTCAGGCAGCATAGAATTTAACGGGCTCGATGTAATAGCGAAACCGCAAATACTTAGAGAGCAGTTAGGTTATTTACCGCAATATTTTGGTGTTTACCCTAATATGAGTTGCCGTGCATTGCTTGACCATATTGGCGTATTAAAAGGGCTACCAACAAAAACACGTAAACTACAAATCGATAACTTACTTGCGCTTACAAACTTAACGCGTTTTGCTGACAAAAAAGTGGTTAACTTTTCGGGTGGGATGCGCCAGCGTTTTGGTGTTGCACAAGCATTATTAGGCGATCCAAAATTAATAATTATGGATGAACCCACCGCAGGACTTGATCCTATGGAGCGAGAAAGCCTTAATAACTTATTAGTTACGATCAGCAAAGACAGACTGGTATTACTCTCAACACATATTGTTGAAGACATTGAAAACCTTTGTCATCACGTGGCGATTATTAATCAAGGGGCTGTGGTTGGCAGCGCCGATGTACTTGACTTGATCTCACCGCTTGAAGATAAAGTATGGCAACTTGATAGCTTGCCTGCTGATATTGAAAAAAAACATATACTGAGTAAAAGTTACCGTTACGGTAAAGCGGCTTTTCGTGTGTATGCGCAACAGCAACCGTGTGAAGATGCAAAGCTAAGTAAAACGACATTACAAGATAAATACTTTTTTGAGCTTAATGCACAAGGAGGCGTATCATGTTAATGATGAATGAGTGGAAGTTTGTGCTACGCCAACCTTTAGTGTGGCTGTGTATTTTAGCGCCTGTTGGGTTTACTATTTTATTAGCTAGTGGTCTAGCAACGCTCGATGTAGATATTGTTAAACAGTATCAGCTAAATGTGATTGCCATGCAGATGATGGTGCTGCCTGTATTAGTAGGCGTATTGTCGCCAATTGTATTTTTACGCGATCAACACGCGAATATGGATTCACTGATTGCAGTCACGCCCGTAAGTGTATTTAAGCGTGGCTTTGTACGTTTTGCGCTGGTATTCAGCCTCGCTTTTTTGATTGTAAGCCTAAGCACTTTAATGATGATGTGTTTGCATTTTAGTCAGTTAGGTTTTCAACCCTCAATTCTAGCCAGAACATTATTCAATAGTCTGTTTGTATTATTGCCAAATGCAGTTCTTCTGACTGTGATTGGCTTTTGTGTGTGCCATAAATTGTCAAGCTCGTTAGTTAACTATGTGGTGTTTGCTGTATTATGGGTTGGTTATTTAGTGCTGGCGAGTTTAACTGGCAACCCTATACTTGCAGGCAGTAGTATTGCAAGTGAGCAGTTGCATTCGCTGTTTGTTTGGTTCGACCCTTTTACATTTACAGCAATAATTCATGGTTTTTCACAGCCAGAATCGTTTTGGAATACGCCGCTCATTATTAACCGTGTTGTGATTTTATTAGGCTCAGGGACGTGCATGTACTACGCATTACACACACGACCTAATCAAAAAAGTATGGCTCTTAAAACACAAAAAAAGGTTGAGCAGAACATTGAAAGTAGTGATGCTTTTATTCCTGGAACACGAGCAACAGAATATAAAACGTTTACAGCGTTACCTAATATGCTTTCAACTATCTTTGCTGTGTACAAAGCTGCGTTAAGTGATCTGATTGCACACCCCGTTACATGGATAATTTTTGCGGGATGGCCGTTGATTATATTTAATAATGTCGCTTCGAGGTCAGGTTATGTTGAGCCATTTTCTATCATGGACTACACCAGTATTGATGTAGTAAATCATTATGCGTTTGATACCTTACTAGTGCTGGGCACCTTGTTAATGTTGCTTTGGAGTTGGCAAGTCTGTACGCGTGGTAAAAGTACCCAAATGGCAGAGCTTATTGCAGTTTCGCCAGTAAAAAACGTGCAGCTGTTAATCAGTCATTTAGGCGTGTTAACCACCATGGTAGTGGCTCTATTAGTTGGGAGTTTTATTGGTGCAAATGCTGCTCAGTGGTTTTGTGGTGGTAGTTATCAGCCATTAGTTCATGTGCATATTTTATTAATGATTGGCTTTGGGCTAATGTTAGTTGCGTGGGCATTTGTGAGTGTGTTTCACTTGTGTCGTTCGTCAAAGACGGCTGGGCTTATCATCACTGCTATTTTACTTATCAAATTTACGCCTGTGATGACCTATTTAGGACTGACGAATACGCTATGGAGCCTAGCATGGACGCCATTACAAGGGCCAGAGGCCTTTTGGGGGTACCGTGGGAGCATCACAACTTATTGGCCTTATATGCAGCTGTGGTTAGTTGCCGTTGTTAGCTTGGTTATTGTAGCCTGTGTTTTTAGTTACCGTGGTGCGGGTATCGACAGCGCAAAAATAAGCCGTAAGCACAGTTGGTTAGTTTTACCTGTTATGTTGACTGGTGTGCTGTTTGTACAATTACATATGCAATTAGTCGCTGAAAAACCACTCACTAATTCTCACAAACGTGAGGTGTTTAAAGCGCAATATGAACAGAATTTTGTGCATTGGCAAAGCGTTGCACAGCCAAAAATAACCCATATTGATGCTAATGTTGATTTTTACCCTAGTAAACAAAAAGCAGATTTTGCTTTAACGTACACGCTTACAAATTTAGATAAAAACCCAATAAAGCAGGTATTAGTAGGGCGCGCTGGTTTTTATAATTGGGCTGATATTGAGGTGACTGGCGCGTATAAAGTAGATCATGATGAAACACTAAACCAAGCCGTTTTTGAGTTTGAGATTGCAATGCAACCGGGCGAAGTGAGAACGCTTAAAAGCACGTTCACTTATCAACAGCCAAAGCTATGGCCTGTTAATTCTCACCAAATAGTAACACCTGAATTTAGCTATATTCGTTCTGTGCCTTTATTACCTACAGTTGGTTATCAAGCAAATTATGAGCTGACTGATCATGGCCTACGTGAGACTCACAACCTTCAAGAAAAATTGCAGCGGCCACCGAGCCAATTATTTGCAAAGGCGGACAATCGCCAAGGCCAATTTGAATGGACAACGCTTTCAAGTACTGTAACAACAGAGGCCGGCCATCAGATTGTTAGCCAAGGGGAGTTAGTATCACAAGCGCGTATGGGTGGGCGCGAGATATTTGATTTTGTAACAAACAACCCTGTAAGCGCTATTCCTACTTGGGTATCTGTACCCTATAAAGCTGTAAGTAAAATGCAAAATGGCGTAAAGCTACAGGTTTTTGCACAGCACAAAGCTCAGCCAAATATTGTGCGCGCAATAGATGTAAACCTCACTGCAATGGCCGATACGCTAAAATGGTTTAGTGACAATATTAGTCCTTACAAAGGTAAGCAACTTAGCCTTATTGGGAGCCCAAATTTTGGTGCTACAGGTTATGCATTACCGCAGGTTATGTTTATTGAACACAATGTTGGTTTTAGAGCAAGACCCGCTGATGATGCGTTATTTGATCAACGCTATCGCCGTGCAGTGCATGAGACGGCGCATCAATGGTTTGGTCATGATATTGGTAATGGAGTAGCAAGTGACAGATCATTCTTAGTGGAATCGATGGCTAAATATGTTGAACTTGTAATGATTGAGCAACGCTATGGTAAACAAGCAATGCAGGGATTAGTTGACTTTGAAACGAAGCGTTACGAGCAACGTTCAATGATGGATATTACAGATAAGGTCGCACTTATTGATGCTACACAAAGTCATGATCAATATTCTCGCGCCACGATAGTGTTTGCAATGTTAAGAGCTGAAACAGGGGATGAGCCTATTGTCCGTGCATTAAAATCAGTGTGGCAAGAGCACAGTTATCCACAAAACCCTGCAAATTCAATGGACTTTATACGTGCGCTAAAACATGAAACGGGTAGGCAGCATGAGCAATTAATCACCCATTTGTTTTTAGAAAAATGAATTAACCTACAGTGATAAAAGCCGCTCTTATACTAAGAGCGGCTGTGTGTACCTTTCAAGGGGAGGTAAATTTAAAACGCGTAACTCACACTAAATCGAGTCGTGCGCGGCATAATGTAGCGGCCATTAGGTGCGTCCGCATTACGTGGATCGCCTTCGGTAATACCTTGCTCATTTGTTAGGTTATCAATTGCCAGTTGCAGTTTGATCCCTTCCATTGGCTCAAGGATAAAACCTAAATCAATTTTTTCGTAACCATCAAGGGTTACAGTGTTTTCATTATTACCAAAACGATCATCAACAGCCGACAACGTGCCATATAATGTTGCATACATGCCCTCTAGCTCAAAATCATAACTTGGCGTAGCACGAAGTTGCCATCTAGGCTGGCGTTGTGCTTCATTGCCTTTGTTTGTTGGGCTTTGAGTGATCTCAGTACTTTGAATAGTTGAATTAAGATTAATAGAAAACCCAGATTCATGGTTAAAATTGTAATCAAGTTCTACGCCGTATGCTTCGTTGGTTAAAACTTCTGCAGGTTCACCTGGGCGGCGAACAAAAGTGTCACCCTCAACTTTATTAGTAAATAGTGTGGCATAAAAGTCAGTGCTTTGGCTTATTAATTTATAACCAACTTCTGCTTGAGTGACTTCTTTAATGAGAGTTTCGCCCTTTTGGTAGGCGCTATAGTTATCTCTAAAGTCATCAAAGTAAGGCATTTTATAGCCACGATTTACGCGAGCAAAAACACCCGTATTGTCGTTCAGTGAGTAATTTATACCTGTGGTCCACGATGTTTTGCTTTCATCATATTTTACGGTTTTATTTATAATGCCATCAAGACCTTCGTCAACACTATATTGCACATCATGGTTTTCAAAACGCAGGCCGACATCTAGGGTTAGATCTTGAGTAAACTTATATTGAGTTGTGGCATAAAAAGCGTTAGTTCGGGCATCGCCTGTTGAGTTAATATCGTAATTAAAGTCGCAACCAGCTGTGCTTTCGTTACAGGCAATATCGTTTAGCATTTCGCCACCAGCTTGGAGCACGTGGTATGCTGTATTACCTAAGCTCCACCAATCGTTTGCTGAGGTGGTCGCCGTGAAATAACCCGCCGCAATTGAGAAGTCGTCAAACTGTTTTGAGAATGCTAAGTCATTGGTAAATGAGCTTATCTCTTTAAGCACAACCCAGCGACCAATTTGTTGAACTGGTGTACTACCGGTATAAATAGTGCCTGTTGCTGCACCTGTTGCACTTTGTTCATTATCAGCAACAGCACTAAGTGTAGTGGCTGCGCCAGCGGGGACTAAACCAAACGTGTTAGCATCGCCTTTGGTAATATTAAACCGGTCTGAAAAAGTCCAACCATTATCAAAATCTAGCTTAATACTCCCGCCAGATACATGGCCTTTCCAACCTCGACCATTACCTATATCAATGTGGTGTTCATCGTTATTTGGCCCGGTATAAATAGTTGCTTGGCGGTTGAGCGTACCAAGTTGTGTATATTCAGCATCAATGCCATCAACATTAAGGGGGGTTGGTAAATACCATGCGCCATGGTCGTCAGTTTGGCGAGTATAAAAATTCAACTCACCATTATCGAGAACTTTGGTGATATTAACTGTAAATTGGCTGCCTTTTTCAGACGTAAAGCCGGCATCTCGAATGCCCGGTGAACTTTTGATATAACCGCCTACCATAAAGTAAAGATCATCTGATATTTCACCACTAACAACGGCATCTACACGCTGTAAATTATAATCAGACGTGGTGTATTTAAAGAGCCCTTGTGTGTCTTCACTACCACGCTTTAAGCGAAAATTTGTGGTTAAACCGGGTTGACCGTTTGATAAAACAGGGTTCGGGCCGCCACGAAGTGCTTCCATGGTTTCAATGGTTTCGTCGATTCTAAATATTGAAGAGTTCTCTAAGAATGACAACGTAGACGCTGGATAAATAGGCGAGCCTTCAAGGCTTAACGTTAAAAATGGGGCGTCACCACCACCTGGAAAACCACGTACAAATATATTGGCCCCAGATTCACCACCTGAGCTTTCAACCCAGACTCCAGGTACCGCTTTAAACAGATCAGCTGTGCTCTTAGGTGATAACTTTATTATTTGCTCTGCATCAATATTTGTTACTGCGTAACTAGCATCAATTTTACGCACGCCCATACCTGCAGGGGTGCCAGAAACCACAATGCGTTCAACTTTATTATTAATTGCTGTTTGTTCGCTATTTAGCTGTTGCTGTGCAAGGGCGTTTTGACTGGTTAACGCTAAAAAAATAGCGCAAGCCAGTTTGCTTGGTGTGTGTGTTGTCATGTCGGTGTTCCCATTTTTGTTCGTTATATAAAAAACTATTAATGACCTAGCGCTTTGGTTGATGAATCAGTTTCGAGTTGTTTATTCAATACCTGCGCGTTGAATTTACTCGTAATAGCAAGCTACAGTTCTATAAAACTGCTTAGCAATTACAGGCGAAATATTGACCCAATACTTAGGCTGTACAACACAGTATTAAGCTATTTTATACAATGTTAATGCTGTGCTCTTTTAAACCTTAGAACTTTATGCAAACGTTTGCAATTATTTTTTTGAGCTTTCAGTGTTATTTTTATACATAACGATGTTTGTAGTGAAACTTATGTTTTTGCGCAGCCTATTTTTAATAATAATGGTATATTGCATGCCTATGATTTAAGGAAGGCGTCATATTTAACAATGAAGAATAAACAACTTAAGTTAGCCGATTTAGCCAAGCTTGCGGGTGTATCAACATCGACTGTTTCTCGCGCGTTAAATGATAACCCATTGATAAAAAAAGAAACTCGAGATAAGTTAAAGCAACTTGCTAAGCAACACAGCTTTAGTTTAAACACGGCTGCAAGCCGCCTTCGCTCGCAAAAAACTAATGTAGTGGCCGTAATTATTAATTTTGACAGTGGGACTGAGCAGTCAATTAATGATCCGTTCTTGCTTAAAGTGGTTGGTGAAATAAACCTAGCGCTAAATAAGCAAGGCTTAGAATTATTACTTTCAAACTCTTTTATGGCTGGTGATGATTGGGCTAATTATTTTATTAATGGCCGTCGAGCTGATGGTATTATTGTGGTTGGCCAAGGTAAAAATCCAGCAAACATTGAAACCGCAGCCGCTGCGGGTGTACCGTTAGTTGTATGGGGTGACCCTAAAACCGTAAGTGATTACGCTATTGTAGGCAGTGATAATTTTGTTGGTGGGCGTTTAGCCACTGAACACTTATTAGCCGTAGGTGCTGAGAATATTCTATTTTTAGGCGATCCTGACCATGCTGAAATTGGTGAACGATGCCGTGGATATATTGAGGCCATTAAAGCGGCTAATCGCACTCCACACATTATGTCTATTGATATTACCAGTGGTGCTGCGTATCAAGGAATAAACCACTTACTGGTTGAAAAAGGGTTGTGTTTTGATGGCATAATGGCATGCAGTGATATGGTTGCACTGGGGGCAATGAAAGCTTTAAAAGAGCGCTACATCAGTATTCCTAACGATGTTGCCTTAGTTGGCTTTGATGACATAGCAATGGCTGATATTAGTCACCCTTCACTTTCAAGTGTTAAGCAAAATACACAACGTGCATCGGTGTTATTGGTCGAAAAGTTACTCACTCAGTTACAAGGACTAAAAGCTGAATCGCAAGTTGTTGAAATAGAATTAGTTAATCGTCAATCAAGTAGCCGAAAATAGACCAATTAAACATATTAATAGCACTTATTTTAAAAATTAAATGCAAACGTTTGCATTTTTATTTTAGCTAAACTATTCTAAAAAGAAATCAACAACAGGTTAAGCGAATGAACTCAATAAGAATAACCATAGCATTGGCATGCAGTTACTTTGTGTTCGCTATTTTACTCAATAGTGTTGGTACTGTGATTTTACAGGCTATCAATAGTTTTGATATCACAAAAATGCAAGCTTCTGTTTTAGAAGGTTATAAAGACCTGACAATCGCGATTATATCGTTTGTTGTTGCATCCTTTATCCCACGTATTGGGTATAAATTTGCCATGCTATTGGCCTTAGGGTTGGTGGCTTTAATATGTTTATTGGTACCCTATATTGCCGAATTTTATGCGATTAAAATATTGTTTGCAGTGATTGGTTGCAGTTTTGCGATTATGAAAATATCGGTTTACTCAGTTATTGGCCAGGTTACTGACAACGCTAACACACATTCTTCATTGCTAAACACCATAGAAGGCCTATTTATGGTGGGTGTATTATCAGGGTATTGGATATTCTCTGGGTTTATTGATAGCAACGATGCACACAGTACCACCTGGCTGAATGTGTACTATTTGCTTGCAGGATTAATTGCTGTGGCATTTGTTGCTGTAACTGTTGCACCAATTAAATCCCCTGACACACATGCCCAACGGGGAGAGCACTGGCAGGCTTTTGTTGAAATGTTGGTACTTACATATAAGCCTTTGGTTTTAATATTCATTATTAGTGCATTTTTATATGTGCTAGTTGAACAAGGTGTTGGTACTTGGCTGCCAACGTTTAATAATCAGGTACTGAAATTACCAGTCGATGTCAGTATTCAATTAGCCAGCTTATTTGCAGCTGCTCTTGCGTTGGGTCGGTTAGTTGCAGGGCAGGTTCTACGTGTGATTGGTTGGTATAGTTTGTTGTTAGGGTGCTTAATTGCAATGGCAATGTTAGTTTTGCTGATATTACCACTGACTCAAGACGTTGACGGTAGCCATATAACCAATGTATTTGATGTGCCTTTTGCCGCTTATATGTTGCCCTTAATTGGTTTTTTTATGGCGCCATTATATCCACTATTAAATTCAGTAATGCTCAGTTCATTACCCTCTAGTCAGCATGCATCAATGACGGGATTGATTGTTGTTTTTTCTGCCTTAGGTGGGACAACAGGTTCAATAATCACCGGTTATATATTTGATAAGTTCAGTGGACAACATGCTTTTTATCTCACTTTGATCCCTATTAGTTTATTGGTAGTCAGCGTTTCTATATTTAAAAAAATGACAATAGCTCAGCATGCAGAGCCAGTTAAAGGATGATTATGAATTTTGTAAATAGCCAATTATTTTTAGATGTGCAGTTAAGTGGCTTATTTGCTGATAGCAAAACCTTTGCCGATGCGAAAGCAAAAAAAACGTGGCAATATGCTTGCCAGTGTTACGAGAAACTAGGACCATTACAGGATAAAGCTCTGTATGCTTTCGTCATAGACAATTTTATTTTTGAATCAGTTGAGTTACCCGATGCGAAAATAAATACAGCTAGCGTGAGTGATTATATTACTGATTTATGGCCTTACTTATCCCGAGAGGCTGATAAGCCACAAAGCAGCTCATTACTGCCATTAACGCATAGTTACACAGTGCCTGGTGGGCGTTTCCAAGAAATATATTACTGGGACAGCTATTTTACCTCGTTGGGCCTTGAAGACATTGGCGACATTGCCAGCATTGAAGCCATGATATTTAATTTCATTGATTTACAAAAGCGCAATGGGTGTATTCCAAATGGAAATCGTGCGTACTATAGCTCGCGTTCTCAACCTCCTGTTTTAGCGTTAATGGTTGATTTGGTTTGGCAAGCAAAGCACCGCGACAATATGAATACTCAATGGTTATCACAATGCGTTGTAGCACTAGAGCAAGAGTATGCTTTTTGGATGCAAGGCAGTGAGCAGTTATCTGATAAAGTGCCAGCACATAAACGTGTTGTTAGAATGGCGAATGATGCGCTACTTAATCGTTACTGGGATGATGAGGCAACGCCAAGGCCGGAATCATTACGAGAAGATTTACACGATGCGTCACTATTACCTGAATCTGAACGGGCTGATTATTTTAGGAATATACGCGCCGCGTGTGAATCAGGGTGGGATTTTAGCCGTCGATGGCTTGCAGATACAAATTTAACCAGTATTCAAACAACCGATATTATCCCTGTAGATTTGAATAGTTTGCTCTATAACCTCGAAAATCAACTTGCAGTGTATTTTGGTGAGCTAAATAACTCACAAAAGCAGGTATATTTTAATCATAAAGCAACGCAGCGTAAAAAAGCGATTAACACGTATTTATGGGATCCATCGCATTACTTTTTTGTAGATTATAATATTCGACAAAAGCAATACTCGCCAATATTATCACTTGCTGCTGTAGTTCCTTTATTTGTGAAGTGCGCAGATGAAGAACAAGCTCACTGCGTTAAACAAATACTTATGCAGGACTTTTTAAAGCCGGGTGGGTTAGTTACTACATTGTGTGACACATCTCAGCAGTGGGACAGTCCAAATGGCTGGGCACCATTGCAGTGGTTTGCAGTGCAAGGCTTTAAACATTATGACTTTGAAAAAGAAGCAACATCGGTCATGCATAATTGGTTAGGAATGATAGAAATGCGGTTTAGTGCTGATAGTTGTTTACTTGAGAAATATAACGTTTGCGAACCAGATAACCGTGCTGGTGGCGGTGAATACAGTGTACAGCAAGGGTTTGGCTGGACAAATGGCGTGACTTCGCGGTTTTATAGGTTAGTCTTTTTGGCTGGTTCTTAATAAACTATATTTGTAGAGTATATTATTTTGCGGTCTCAATCTAAATAGCTAGACGTCTATCCTTGTAAACACTATATATATCATAGTATTAATCAATAAATAACGGTTGAATGTTGTTATTTAATTGGGTATTGTGAATAAAATATTTCAAGGACGAAAGCAGATGATTCGACCGACTTCTGTATTTATAAAAACAGTTCAAAACGTACGCCCTCAAACACAAAGCTACTCTTACTTGATAAAAATACTAGAGGCGTTTTTTGGCAAGGTTAAAATGGAAGACTGCTTGCCGCATACGAGTGAGCGCCATGATTTTGACCTTTATTTAGTCGACAGTGCCGGCAGTAATTGGCAAGATTTAGTGCCCGCAGATTTAATTATGCTAGCAAAATTACGCCCTGTTATTGTTTTTAATGCTAATCCTGATGCAACATGTGAAAAAAACCTATTGCTTAATAATTTTAAAGGTGTGTTTTATGATCATGACGCACCAGAAAATGTATTTAAAGGATTAGTCCGCATAATTAATGATGAATTGTGGTTTAGCCGTAAGATCATTTCATCTACTTTCATTGAAATCCTCGCGATGGTCACAAATAGTGAACAGTCAAATACCCTCAATATCGATAGCACACACGAGCAATTAGTTAATTTAACTAAACGTGAAAAATCAGTTATATACTTACTTGCTCAAGGTGCCAGTAATCATGATATTGCTGATCGATTAAATATCAGTGATCACACGGTGAAAACCCACCTGTATAGTGCGTTTAAAAAAACCAGCTCACGTAATCGTATTGAACTTGCTAATTGGGCACAGCGTTATATGGCGGTTAGATTGCCGTTGCATGATTAAATGCTTTTTATAGTTATTGAGTAGATAGGAAATAGCATGAATACGTGTATTTTTTGCGATATTGTCGCTGGCAAAGAACCTTGCCACAAAGTGTGGGAAGACGATGAACATTTGGCTTTTTTAACTATTTACCCAAACACGAAAGGGGCCACGGTTGTGATCCCTAAACAGCACCTTTCAAGTTATGCCTTTGCACAACCGGATCAAGTTCTTGAAAAACTTATAGTCGCAACTAAAAAAGTAGCGCTTATTTTAGACTCTGTACTCGATGGAGTAGGGCGAACAGGTATGTTTTTAGAAGGCTATGAAATTGATCATCTACATAGTAAATTATCACCTATGCATGGTACGGGAAGTGGATCTGAATTTCATCATATAGAACCAACATTCGGGCCCTTTATAGAAAAATATGAAGGCTATTTATCATCTCATGATTGCGAGCGTGCTGATGACAGCGAACTTGCTGTGTTAGCCAAGTTACTTCAAGATCATGTGCCACGTTTTAGTTGTTAGATTACTGAAGGATCATTATGTTAGAGGCAGCTGCACTTTTATTGTTATTTTGCGGAATAGTTCACTCATACTTGGGTGAAAAGTATATTTTGATCCGCTTATTTAAACGCGACAATTTACCAAAATTACTTGGCAGTGATTGGTTTACAAAGCGTGTATTACGTTTCGCTTGGCATTTAACTACCATTGCTTGGTGGGGATTTGCGGCGATCATCTACTTTATACTGTACCCCAGCGGCAATTACAGCATTGATATTCTGCATATTATTGCTGTGGTATTTATCCTAAGTGGTATTATGTCGCTAACGTTTACCCGAGGTAAGCATTTGTCGTGGATATTCTTTTTTTGCATCGCAGGATTATGCATTGCAGTTGGTAATAACTACTAGCGAAGATTATCTATTTAGATACAGCCTTGGCAATAGATTTAACTATTTACTAAGGCTGTTGTTGGGGAAAGATTAACTACGCTTTGTTGCCCATATTCCTTTATCAATGCCTTTAATGACTAAATCGCTGAGGGCTTTTTCAATTGCCTGAGTGACGCAAATACTCATTGGCTCGTTATCGCTGTAGCCTGCTTCAGCTTCGGCTAAACGTTTGTAGCTGACATAACGGAAAAAGCCTGCCCGCATTTCTTGGCTAAGTACTTTTTTGCTTGTAGCAACCGAAAGTAAAACTTGTCCTGTACGTACATCTACGGCACGTAAATAAATAGAGATTGCATCTTCTCGGTATAGCTCTGATGCGCCAATGCCAAAATATTCCATGCCAAATCCACCTGTTTTTACATTGGTGTCGTAGCTAATAATACCCCCTTCTAAGATTATTTTTGCCGTCGTTAAAGGTGGGAGTTCAACAGCATTGGGTTGATCTGCTTGAGAAGCGCGAATGATTTTTCGCTCTGTTAGTATATTTTGTAAGCCTTCTCGTTCAACAGGGATAAACCAATCAGACTCATGCAGTGCTTGCATTAAAATTGAATTTGCACCTTGCGTGACGGCGGTAGAAAATGAACTCACATTCCCTTGTGGTTTATACTGACCTGTTTGATCGCGAAACGAATACACAGAAACGGCAATGCTACCTGCTGGCTTAGGGAGTTGTTGCAGTGCTGTAAAGGTATCAGTAGGTGCTAAAGTAGCGGCTAACTCTTTAGATGGTGGGATCAAGTGGCCCACATTACTACATGCTGATAAAAGAGCAGATAATGCAATGGCAAATGCTGTAATTGATAATTTTTTCATTTAGCTAAACCTCGGGACTTCAATAACTACAATGCTGCCATCAGTGGTGTTGGTAATACGTACTGTTATTGAATCAACAGTACTAGTGATCACTTGAATCTCATAATCCCCGCTTAAGAAAATAGAATCTTGATTAAAAATACTGTCATCAATATCCTCGCCAAAAGCAATATCTGTGATTTCACGTACCATACGATTTAAATACGTACGCTCTAAGGAATCTTGAAATTTTTCAGCATAACTTTGCTCTATAATCGGGGCTTTATGTTTATTTTGTGATTGCGCTTTATTGAGCAACATATTAGCGTTTAATGGGCTACCGCCAAAACTAGGGTTTATTGGGGTATAGACAAGCTCGGTTGCACACAAGGTGAAAGAAAAAACCGTTGTAATAATTGTTATTATATATTTCATAAAATTGGGAGTCATTTTACCATCCGTTTTTTGCCATATCTGGCGAAGCTTTGTGTAAATTTGAGCGTGCCATTGCATCCATAACGCCATAGAGTGCGTGCTCAACGCGATCACTAATTGGTTCAAGTCGACGTCCTAAATAGGTTACGTAAACAGTTTGATTATTCATCATAAGGGTAAGTTGAGTGCCAGCGCGAGGTAACACTGTTTCTTTTATTTCGACGTTAAAACCCGCAGTTGAAGGGAGATCGCGCCATAAGTTAGAAAATTCAAAATAAAATTGATGACCAAAGCGGCTAATACTGCGATCAAGTACCAAACCATCTATTTCTAATTCATCAGCACCATGAGAAAAAGCGCTGTAGGTCAATACACACAGCAAGCTAAATGAAGTCATAAGTGTTTTAATTAACATGGTATAACGTATAGGGGGGCGATAACCCCCCTATATCCTTACTCTTGTGTAATGGTTGCTGTGTTGAAATCACCTACTTGGGTGATGATCACAGAACTATTTGAGTTAATGATTGATCCTTCAACAAGGTTACCGTTACCTACTTGAGTAACTTCGAAATTGATATTATCGCCGCCGATAATAAATGCGCCGCTACCAATTCCAGCCACCATATTCATGTCGCCTTCTTGGGAAATATCGATTGAATGGTTATTACCTTCCATTACTAAATCAATCGCATTGAGTTCACCGTTTTGAGAAAAATCAACGCTGTTGTTATTGCTATCAATTACGCTACCAAAAGTAACAACTGCTTCATTCGCAGTGCCTAGTTGGTAAATGTTGATGTCGTTGTTATTTGATGCAATTGTAGTATCTGGGTACGAAGACTGAATTAACGCGGTATTCATATCACCCGCTTGAGCGAGGTCTACATCATTACCTTCGCCATTAAAGTTGGCAATGTGTGCGCTATTTTCATTACCAATTTGGTTACTCATGAATTCGTTATTTGAACCAATAACACCTAAATATGTTTCATTTGTAGAACCGTTTTGTACAACGGTGAGTTCGTTATTATCACCAACAACATCAGCGCCAACTTGGTTGTCATTTTGTTGTTGATTTACTGATACTTCATTATCAGTGCCTGCAAATAAATCAGAAGTAAATACGTTGTTATTACCTTCTTGATCTATTGAGAGTCTATTGTCATCGCCTTCTACATCAGCGAAAGTTGCTTTGTTAGAATCACCGGCTTGCTCTACTTCTAAGCGGTTATCATCACCACGCAGTGAAGTGATTGTAACGTCATTGAAATTACCATCTTGGTCGATTGAAAGCTCATTTTCGTTGCCAACAAGCTCGTCAATTGCAAAAGCATTAAACAGACCAATTTGATTGACTTCAACTGAGTTTTCATCACCGCTGATCAATGCAATCTTTGCTTCGTTTAATAACCCTGATTGTGATGCGCTAAGAGTATTATCGTTTCCTTGTAAGTCTAGATTATAGAACCAATGGCCACCGTCTTGTTGCGTAACTGCAACATCATTGTTATCACCTTGGATGATGTTGATAGCTTCATTATTAATGCCAAAAAAGCCACTGCCATATTGTGCGACATCAATCGTGTTGTCGTTACCTGTTACGTCTGATAATGCGCCATTGAGTTCACCGTCTTGGCTGTGGCTTAACGTATTGTTGTCACCGACAGTGTAAGTTAGTGATAGATTTTGAATTTGTTTTTGATCGACCGTAATACTGTTGTTATCGCCTAAACTTTTTACGTTAGCCTCAAGGCCATCGCCTTGTTGTGTTACGGTGGCATCATTGCCTATACCTTGTAATGATGTTTGTTCAATTGTTAGAACATTTCCTACCGCAGTACTTGAGACTTGGCTTGCTAGTACCGAAGTTGATTGATTTTTATCTTCTATATTTGCGTGTGCAACAAAGCTTGAGCTCAACGCAACTGCGATTGCACATGTTAATAAAGATTTTTTCAATGTCATGATTTTTCCTTAACTTATAATTATTAGCGCAGTGACTTGATGGGTATACCGCCAATTCCTGCATTGTGTTCGGCATGCCTTGCCGATTTAAGTTTTGTAATATCAAGAGCAAAATACTCATTCATCAAAGAGGTGAAGAGTTATGTTGATGGCGGTGCTGTATTGTGTGTTATTTAAAAGCGAGCCGAAATCAACTGACGATTTACTGTATTGTGTTATCGAAATGACTTAAATCATCTTTTTTTAGGGTTTTTATTTTCATTTAATTTCAAAGACTTAATTTGATGTTGCTAATTTGTTAAGTTTTTGTTGTTGGTAACTGGTAAAAAATGATGAGACTGGCGTAGTCGAGCAGCTATAAATTTACCAGTAAAAATGAATGGGTTTTCTTTAAGGTTATGGGTAAAACTCATGTTAAAGAATGGTTTTACAGTTGCGGTCATAATTTTTCTTGTGTGTTTTCTTTTTTGTGGTCATTTATTGATCTTGCCATGTAATATTTTTCAAAGTAGTGAAGTTAACAAAACTTAGTTGCACTTTTGCATTGAGTTAATTTTTCTAACTATGGATACAGTAAATGAAAACTAAATTATCTATTTTAAGCTTGGCTATTTTGCCATGTCTTGCAGCAGCACAAGTAACGAATATTTCTGCGCAGTCTTCTATTCAAGCGAGCCAAGACTCATTGTTAGTCATGTATAAAAAAGGTACGTCACAGGCTATTCGGTTACAAGCGCGTAGTTTGGTAAAGGCTAAAATCAGTGATTTGAATAAAGATGGAGTTGATGATAATTATTCGTCTATTTTGTCAGGGCGTTTAGCTAAGTTTGAAGTAACAGGAATGAGTACCAAAGAGGCTATCAAGTTACTACAAACGCATAGCGCGATTGAGTATGTTGAGCCCGATTACCGTGTAAGTATTGCTAATACACCCAATGATCCTGATTTTTCACAATTATGGGGCCTCCATAATGAAGGACAAACGGGTGGTACTGCTGATGCCGATATTGATGCATTAGAGGCATGGTCTATTACCACGGGTGGTAAAGATGTTGTTGTGGGTGTAATTGATACTGGTGTTGATTATAGTCACAGTGATTTAACTGCAAACATGTGGGTTAACCCAGGTGAAATTGCAGGTGATGGTATTGATAATGATAATAACGGTTATGTTGATGATATTTACGGTATTAATGCGATTACTAGTGCAGGTGATCCAATGGATGATCAAGGCCATGGTACGCACGTGTCAGGTACTATTGGTGCCACAGGTAATAACAATAACGGGGTAGTGGGTGTAAACCATGATGCTGCAATTGTTGGTTGTAAGTTTTTGGACGCACAAGGTAGTGGTTCAACTTCTAATGCAATCAAGTGTATTGATTACATGGTGGGTTTAAAAAATGACGGTGTAAATATTCGTGTGCTTAATAATAGCTGGGGCGGTGGTGGCTTTAGTCAGGCACTTGCTGATGCGATCACAGCCAGTGAACAAGCCGACATCCTTTTTGTTGCAGCAGCGGGTAATGATGCTGTTGATAACGATCAAAACCCAAGTTATCCGGCAAATTATGAGCACGAAAGTGTGTTATCCGTAGCTAGTACTGATAGTCGCGATAATATGTCTGATTTTTCACAATGGGGTGCAACGACTGTTGATTTAGGCGCGCCAGGTAGCGCCATTCTATCAACTGTCCCAGGTAATGGTTACGCAAGTTATTCAGGTACGTCAATGGCAACACCTCATGTTGCGGGTGTGGCTGCATTGGTATTATCGATCAATCCAGATCTTTCAACCAGTGAGCTCAAACAACTGTTAATGGACAGTGGTGATGACAATGCACAACTGCAAGGTAAAACCGTATCGGGTAAACGCTTAAACGCGAACCAAGCGTTAGAGCAGGCAGATCCTACGCCGAGCTTTAAATTATCAGTTACGCCAAGTTCTCAGCAAATAACCGCGGGTGATGTGGCAACCTATACATTTGAGATTGGGTCAATCGCGCAGTGGGATGGTGTTGTTAACCTTGAACTTGTGGGTGATTTAGCTGGTGCCAGTTTATCTGCTAATACTGCTATGCCAGGTGAAGCTATTACATTGTCAGTACCTACTCAAGAGTCGACGCAATGGGGTGGCTATAGCTTTACTGTGAATGCGTCTTCAGGCGAACTGGCGAAGCAAAAATCGGTAAGTTTATTAGTTGATCCAGTTGGTTTAAATGACTTTACTTACAGTAACGACACATCTATCGATATTCCTGATAGTAATGTTGATGGGATAGATTCCGTGATCACCGTTGCTGACCCATTAACGGTATTTGCAACGCAAGCGAATATTGATATTTCACACACATATATCGGTGATTTGGTTGTAACGCTGACTTCACCTGCAGGTACTGCAACAACGCTTCATAGTCAAACTGGAGGCGGAGCTGATGACTTAGTACAAAGCTATACACTTGCTAATTTTAATGGCGAAGTAGCAACAGGTGATTGGACTCTCCATGTTGAAGATACGCTTTCAGCAGACACTGGCACATTAAACAATTGGTCTATTACTTTTAGTGCCATTGGTGAAGTGAGCCCTCAACCTCCGCAAGCAGGTTTTGAGTTTGACACACAAGGCCTGATGGTGACTTTTAACAACACGAGTACTGACAGCAATAATGATATTGTTAGTTGGGCATGGGATTTTGGTGACGGTGATACATCAACAGATAGCAGCCCTGTACATGCATTTGCGCAAGCTGGTAGCTATGAAGTTCAACTGACAGCCACTGACAGTGAAGGACTCACCGGTACATTCACACAAACAGTGGTAGTAACTGATGTTGAAATTGAGCTCTCACTAAAACGAGCTAATAAAACACGCTTGGGTACGATGCGAGTTGATCTTACTTGGCCAACAGTCGCTGCAGAGCAAGTGAGCATATACCGTGATGGTGAGTTACTAGACACAGTATCTGACAATGGTCGCTATCGTGATTTTGAGCGTAACGCAACATTAGATAGTTACGACTATCAAGTATGTGTTACTGAGTCAGCATGTTCGAACACAGTGACAGTTACATTTAACTAAAACTTTTGAACTGTTCAAAGCCCAGTTTCCCCGCTGGGCTTTTTTTATGGTTGGCTTTTGTCATTAGTTGTTGCTAATAGTTCAATTACATGTTGCTGGCCAAAAGTATGTGCAAATTGTTCAGCTGTTTGACCTGCGTTGTTTTGGTGTGCGTTGTCGCAATCAAGTGATACGAGTGTTTTAGCGATACTAAATTCACCTCTAAAAATTGCAGCCATAAGCGCTGTGTTACCACGGTTATCTTCTAAACAGGCATTAGCGCCTAAGTGTAAAAGCGTGTTGACCGTGTTTTTATTGCCATGATAAGTGGCAATCATCAACGCGGTGTAGCCTTTAATGTTATAGCTATTGATAGGAATACCAGCCTCTACAAATTGTTCAATTACGTCGGTATCGTTGGTACGTGCTGCGGCAAAGTAGTAAGCGAGTAAACTATCGTACTGTGCTTGTGGCGAGTTGTGGTGTTCAACTTGCGTACTCGTTATTTGTGTATCTGTTGTATTTTGAGCATTAACGCTATTGGTAAAGCTTATTAATACAGTCGCTATAATTAGTAAATTACGCATAACAGTCGCCTTTTAAAAAGAGGAGGGAGTTTACTCCCTTCCTCATAGTTGTGGTTGCTTATATAAGTGTTCGTTTAGTTGGGACTAACTTAAACAACTGGCTATTTACAAGGTAGCTGCAAGTTGTTTAACCATTTTAATATCGCCTTTTACAGCTTTTGTTAAACGTGTACCGTACTCACTGTCTGCTTTGTAGAAGTGGCTAAGCATTTTGTGTTTAACACTGCTGTTTTGCACTTTTCCTAAATCGCCTGCTAGGTTATTAATTAAATTTGTACGCTCTTGTTTACTAAAACCACGGTATAAAACACCTGCTTGAGCAAAGTTTTGTTGCTTTTTAATCGCGGCCTGTTGTACATAACCTTTCAGCTGCGTTTGGCTTCTACGGGCAATTGGGTTTTCAGCTACATTTTCGTGGCTTGGTTGGTAGTTCACATTACTTGTTGTGTTGCCGTAGTTCATTGCGCCGTCTTGGTTGTAGTTAACTACATTCACTTTTGCACGGTTTATTGGCAATTGCTGGTGGTTAGCACCCAAGCGGTACATTTGTGTATCTGAGTACGAAAATACACGCCCTTGTAATAAACGGTCTTCAGATGGCTCTATACCCGGAATAATATTGGCAGGGGCCATTGCAACTTGTTCAGTAGATTGAAAAAAGTTAGTTGGCATACGGTTTAAGGTCATAGTACCGACTTTGGTTTCTTTGACATCTAACCACATTTTAGTGGCGTCTAATGGGTTGTAATTAAAGTCATCAAGTTGTGATGGATCTAATGTTTTAATGTAAAGATCCCATTTTGGAAAATTACCTTTGCCTATTTCGGTGTATAAATCACGGGTTAAATGCTGGAAATCTTGGCTTTGTACTTTTGCCACGGCTTTAGCGTCTAAATTATCAATACCTTGCTGGCTTACCCAATGAAATTTAACGTATTTTACATCGCCCGATTTATTAATCATTTTGTAAGCATGTACGCCCCAGCCATCCATTTTACGCAGGCTTGCTGGCGTACCGTAATCACTGTAAACCCAAGTTAGCATGTGTGTTGATCCCGGCTCATACGAAAAAAAATCAAAAAATCGATTTGGATCCTGAATATTATCAACAGGAGATGGCTTTAATGAATGCACCATATCTGGAAATTTAATGGCGTCTCGAATAAAGAATACTGGCAGGTTATTACCCACTAAATCCCAGTTCCCTGCATCAGTGTAAAATTTGGTAGCAAAGCCTCGTGGATCACGCAGTGTCTCAGGGCTTCCTTTAGAGTGAATAACCGATGAGAAACGTACAAATACGTCAGTTTCTTTACCCGCTTCACTAAATGGGGCTGCAATAGTTAAATCATCTAATTCTTTACTCGCAACAAATACCCCATGCGCACCAGTGCCACGTGCATGTACAACACGCTCAGGAATACGCTCGCGAGCAAAGCGTTGCAATTTTTGAATTAGTTGTACATCTTCAAGTAATACACTGCCGTGCTCACCAGCGGTGATTGAATTTTGGTTATCACCCACTGCTGCGCCATTATCTTTGGTAAGAGTGGTTGCAGCTGAAGCAGGCAGTGCCATTGCCAGTGCTAATGCACTTAAAGTGAGTGTGGTTTTATTATTTATTTTGTTTGATTGTGTGTTCATTGTCGACCTCATCTATTTAATCGAGCCAGCATCAGTGCAAGCGTTTTTACTAGGGTTGAGTGTATGAGTAAAAAGCCTATCGGTAAAATTGATTGTTTAGATTAGTGCAATTTGTATTTTGGATTGATTGATGTATGCCCAACGATGCTTACACCTGGGAATCGCTTGGGTATATAAGCAGGTTTAAGACCAGAAAAAGCAAATTAAACTTATCGCTCACTCGAGTACGTAAGGCAGCTTAGCTGTGTATTGCGCATCAATTTGATTTATAATTGCAGTGTAAAAGAATTGCATATTTCATTTTTAATAAAACTAATATATCAATATTCGTTAATGTTATATAAAATATATTGTATACAATGATAATTAAATGTTACAACTCTCACCCTCAATAACCCGTTCTGGATTGAGATAATAATAATTATCGAAGGTATATTATGAAAATTAATACATTGATTCTCGCGTTACCAATACTTGGTGTAAGTTCTATTGCACTTGCCAATACTTCGCATGAGCGTTTGTTTACGCCTCAAGCTGCGGTTGTAGAGCGTGTGCATCATCATGGTGTGGAGCAAGCACACAATGAAAAAGCACCTATCGCAAAGCTGCAATCACAGCCTCAGCAATTTAATACCTTAATAGTACATAGCCAAGCGGTAGCGGCTGTTACTTGTGATCTCAACGCGTTAGCAATAGCAAGTACATCAAGCATTATTACAGAGATAAAAAACCAAGGAACAAGTTGTATAAATGAACTCTTTAGCGCTTCGACTTCAATACAAAGCCAGGTTTTTACCTCTGACAATATGTTTGCAGTCGCGAATCACGCAAAGTCACTCTCACAGACTTATTCAGGCGGTGGTAATGTTGAGTTAGAGGCGCTGTTTTTATACCTTCGCACAGGCTTTTATGCCGAATTTTATAACGATAGTGTTAGTTTTGCGACATGGGTTACGCCAGCGGTTGTAGGTGCAATTGATGCATTTGTTAATAATACCCATTTTTATGATGATAATGACGGCCACGGTAAAACACTTTCAGAAGTGATAATTACTATGGATAGTGCAGAACAACAGCACCGCTACTTAGGTGTGGTTAAGGGGTGGCTTACACGTTTTAACGAAAGTTATGCTGCAAAATGGAATATGCGCAGTGCCGTAAATGGTATATTTACCTTACTTTATCGTGGTCAGTGGAATGATGCGTTTGTTACTGCTGTAGGCAAAGATACCGACTTGGTAGTTAAACTGAATACGTTTACGCAACAGCAATGGATGATTGGATCAGATGCACAATACTTAATTGTTAATGCGGCAAGTGAACTAGCGCGGCTTAAGAAATATTCAGGCACTGTTATTCAAGCGACGGTAGATACAGGCATTAAAGCTATTTTCAGCACCTATAACAGTTTTGGTTATGGCGATGCGGTATGGCTTGCGACAGCGGATTCTGTCAGCTATTACGCGGATTGTAATGATTATGGTATTTGTGGGTTTGTGGAGCAACTTACCCAGCAAGCACTTTCGCAAAGCTACAGTTGTAGCAGCACCATTAAAATTCGCTCGCAAAATATGACTGCAATCCAACACGCTGCGGCATGTGATGCAATGGGGGCGGAAGAGGGCTTATTTCATAATAAACTAGCAACAAATAACACACCAGTAGCTGATGATAACAACAGTTTTTTACAAGTAAATATATTTGATAGCAGCGACGATTACGGTAAATATGCGGGTGCTATTTTTGGTATTAATACAAATAATGGTGGGATGTATTTAGAAGGTGACCCTTCTGTTGTGGGTAATCAAGCAAATTTTATTGCTTATGAAGCAAGTTACGCCAATGCAGAGCATTACGTGTGGAATTTAGAGCACGAATATGTACATTATCTTGATGGCCGCTTTGATTTATACGGTAACTTTAATTCACCAACGCAAGATATTGTTTGGTGGTCTGAAGGCGTTGCAGAATACGTTGCTAATTTAGATAATAATGAAGCCGCTAAAAATACCATCAGTGATGGCTCTCGTTATACATTAGCGCAAGTGTTTGCCACTAACTATGACGGTTTTGATCAAGACCGCATTTATCGCTGGGGCTATTTAGCCGTTCGTTTTATGTTTGAGCGCCATAATAGCGAAATCAATGCCATGCTTGCTCATACTCGTGTTGGCGATTGGAATGGATACAAAGCTAAAACAGTTCAATGGGCAAATAGTTACGAAAATGAGTTTGTGCAATGGTGTGATGATTTAGTTGCAGGTACACCGACCAATAATCCACCAACAGCACAGATCAACGGCCCATATGCCGGCATGCAAAATAGTGAAATCAGTTTTACAAGCAATGGCAGTGTTGATAGCGATGGGGCAATTGCAAGCTACCAGTGGGACTTTGGTGATGGTAGTAGCTCTAATGAAGCAAATCCTGCACACATTTACACGACTGCGGGTGAATATACAGTGTCACTAACGGTTGTTGATAATCAAGGTAGTAGCCAAACAGTAACAACGCTTACCAGTGTTGAAGCAGATACAAGTGTTGGAGATGGTGAACTAGTTAATGGTCAGGCAACAGTGATAAGTGGTACTCAGAACGAATTGTTGTATTTTAGTTTTGATGTACCACAAGGTGCGACTGATTTAGTGTTTAACTTAAATGGTGGCACAGGCGATGCTGATTTATATGTCAGTTATGAAGCTACCCCAACTGTAAATAGCTACGATTGTCGTCCGTATGTGGGTGGTAACAGTGAGCAATGTGCAATAAACCCTGCACAAGTTGGTACATATCAAGTCATGGTTCGGGGCTATAATATGTTTGATAACGTGCAACTTACAGCGTCTTACACTGGCGCTGCGAGTAACGTACCAAATGTATGTGCAACACAAGGGAGCCGCAGTAGTGGGCGTTTAAATGATGGCGATGTGATTTGTTTAGGTAACAACGACCCAATGTGGTTTAGTATTGGCGATGTGCAAGGACAAAATGGTGTGGCGATCACGACCGCAAATGGCAGTGGTGATATGAGCCTTAGCTATTCAAATAGTGGCTGGCCAAATGGTGTGAATGAACAAGCACAGTCAAGCAATACAGGGAATGGCGAATGTATTTACATTAGCAACCAGAGTCAATATTGGGGTTATTTAAAAGTATCAGGCAATAGCACGGGTGCAAGCCTAGTCGTTGACTTTAACAGCGGTGGTTGCCGTTAAAGTGAAACCAATAATTTAATAAAAATCCACAAAAAGCCCATGTAAATGGGCTTTTTTGTAGATTTTTTAAATAGTTAAAATGCCTTTAATAGCTGTAGTTTAATTGCTTTTGCACCTTGCTGCGGTATGGTTTTAAGCTCATTCGCAATATAAAGTAAGCAAGGCAAAAGAATCAAAGACGTTAGCGTGGCAAATAGCACAGCAAAACTTAATGAAACAGCCATTGGGATCACAAACTGTGCTTGTAAACTGCTTTCAAACATCAAGGGTAATAAACCAATGAATGTAGTGAGTGATGTTATTAAAATTGCTTTAAAGCGAGCGGCAGCACCTTGGTAAATTGCTTCATTTAGAGGCATTTTATTACGCAGTTGGTTAACTCGTGTTAATAGTACGAGAGCATCGTTTATAACGACGCCAGATGCGGCAACTATGCCAAAAATCGACATCATACTTAGTGTATACCCCAGCAGTAAATGCCCATACAACGCGCCTGCCGTGGCAAACGGTATAACAAAAATAATCAGGAACGGTTGGCTATAGCTCTTCAGTGGTATTGCTAATAAGCTATACACCATTAATAACGCGATTATAGCAAACGAAGTGACTTGGCTTTGTTCTTGTTGCTGCTCCTTTAAATGTTCACCTAAATCAAAAGACACATCAGGGTAGCGGGCTTTTATAGCGGGTAATATTTGGGTTTCAATTGCTAAATGTATCGCTTTTGTTTGCGGCTTTTTACTTGGAACAATAAACGCAGAGACATTAAATGTTCTTCTGCCTTGTTCTGTATGAATTTCATGGCTGCTTTGCGTTGTAGTGAGTGTTGCTATCTCTGAAAAAAACACTTGTGAGTGCTCATTTACACTAATAGGTAGGTTATTTAAAGATGAAAAAGATTGGCGTTCGTTTAAATCCCCTCGAACCATAAATCGGACGGTTTGTTGTTGTGTAACAACTCGCTGTACCTCAATACCATAAAAGTAGGCAAATACCTGTTTAGCAACTTGGTTTGAAGTTAGCCCCAAATGGCGTCCTTTAGGTGTTAGCTGAATTTTCCATTCTTGCTGATTTGTGTTTAAGTTTGATGTTAATTGTGTGATGGCCTCATGTTCAGATAAAGCGGTACTCAAATCTAAAGTGGCAGCAGTTAGCATACTTAAATTATCGCTATATAATTGATAGCTTAGTTCAGGCTTTTGATTAATATCAATAACATCAGATTCAATGGTAATTGCTTTAACGCCAAGTAGCGTCGGCATCGCAGCTTGCCAGTGACGTGCTAATTCAAATGCGTCAAAGGGGCGCTTATCTTCATCAACCAAGGGGGCGAGCACTTCGCCCTCGGTATCATTATCGAGCCAAATGTAGGTGTCTTTTACAAGCGAACGCCCTGAGATTTGCTGTGTTTGTTGCTCTACTTGTAAAACCATTTGTTCTATACTTTTAACAGCATGCAATGTTTGTTGATGCGACGCATTGTTATCCATTTGAATATGAATAGATGGAAAATCATGCGGAACTTTAGGTACGGCAGTAAAGCCAATTAAACCTGTTTTTACAAGTAAAATAGCGCCAACTAAAAATGCAATAAAGAGCATTAATACTGGATACCTAAAGTGAATAATATGCTTTAAAACTGGCACAAATGTATCCGCTAGCCATTGATTAAAGGCGTGATCAAACTTTGTTCTCCAGTGGGTTTTAGAAAGAGGCTTGATAGGGCTATGAGCAAGGTGTGCGGGCAAAATCATTTTGGATTCTATCAAACTAAAAAATAAGCACAGTAGAGCAACGCCCGCAATGGCGATAAATTGCCCTGAGTTAGGGCCTGTGCTAAACATAAATGGCATAAACACAGCCATTGTGGTGAGTACACCGAATGTAGCAGGGGCAACGACCTTACTAGCCCCCGTGATTATATTTTCAACATTATGGCCGTAATCGGTTGTTTCGTTCGCAGCGCTTTCACTAATAACAATGGCATCATCTACCACTATGCCTAACACCATAATAAACGCAAAAAGTGATACAACATTAAGCGTTACGCCGATAAACGGCATTAACCAAATAGCGCCTAAAAAGCTAACTGGCAAGCCAAGCATTACCCACATGGCCAAGCGCACCCGTAAAAATAAACTCAATACAATAAAAACTAACAATGCCCCTTGGGCTAAATTGTTTAACATCATATTAAGTCGTCCTTCTAAATAGTAGGTGGTGTCGACTAATTGGTACAAAGAAAACCCCGCAGGCAGCAGAGGGGTTTTATACGCTAAATAAGATTGTACACTTTGCGCCACAGCGGTAATTGACTGTGACTCATCGGCTAAAATACGCATATAAAAAGCATTTTTGCCATTTAACTTTGCTAGGTGCAATTGCTCAGTGAGTGATTTTTTTATAGTGGCAATATTGCCTAATGTGAGTAATTCGCCATGCTCAGTATTCAATATTGGCAGGGAGTTTAAGCTCGCTATTGTTTCTTTTCGGGCTGGCATTTGTAGATTGATTTTGCCATTTTTAGTAGCAATTTGACCTGCACTGATATTTTTCGAATGTTGACTAATAAGATCAGCAATGTCCTGTAATGATAATCCGTAGCGTTGTAATTGATAGCGAGTTACCTCTATTGAAAACTCAACATCGGGTAAGTTTGTTGCTTGTACGTGACTAATTAGGTCTCGGGCTAACAACTCTCTTTTAATATGTTCGCCAAACTGCTTTAAAGCGAGTTTATCGTCTGGCCCGGTTAGTACTAAGCTTACTGCATTTTGTAACTGCGGCTTATTTTGTAAAATGATAGGTTCCATGGCTTTTGGTAAATCAGCGATGGCATCTAATTTGTGTTTGATTTCATTGAGCCTTTGCTCACTGGATTGATCTGCGTATAAAGCAATGGTCATACTGGCGCTATGTTGCCTAGCTTGGCTTTGAACTCGTTTAATGCCCGCTTGGCCATTGAGGGCGTGCTCTATTTTGGCTACGACCTGTTCTTCAAGCTCTTTTGCAGAGGCACCAAAATATTGAATTTGTATATGGATCTCAGGGTTTTTAGCTATTGGGAACATTTGTCTTTGTATACTGTTAAAGCTTAACAATCCCATCGCAATAATAAATAACATCAATAAGTTAGCAATCAACGGGCGATGACAAAAAAAAGCGATCACACTGTTTTTATAAGGTGCTGCTGGTGTGTGCTGTGTCGTCATAGTGAGTTGCCCTCAAGAGGGGCTGTCGCTAGAGCTGAGTTAATGACATTTACTGCCATGTTTTCTCTTACAATTTCAGGGCGTTTATCGACTAAAATAATTGATTCATCGCTAGGTAGTTGAATCATTAAATTGTGTTTTTGCATGTTTAAGATTTCAACGGGGATTGACTGTAAGGTATTGTTTGCAGACAAAGCCCATATACGGCTATTAGTAACCATATGTTGTGCCACAACTGCTGCATTCTCAAAGTGTTTTGTTGGTACAGAGACGTGTACAAACTCACCAAATTCGATCCTTTTTCCTTGATTAAGTAATCCGTAGGGATCAGTAATTTCAACAATATAAATAGCGCTACGAGTTGAAGAAGAGCGCGTACCAATACTGCGTGTTAAGCGGCCAGTATGAATAACATGATGATGGTTAATAATCACATTGTTTATTGGTAAACTAGGCAACACACTTAATTTATTATCTGCAATGGCAACATGAACCTCGGCTTTAGCAACATTAGCTAAACGCCCCAGCGTTTGCCCTTGACTGATAACTTGACCAAGGCCTACTGCGCGGTTTTGAACGAGTGCGTCGTAAGGTGCCCTATATGCACTACGGGCAAGGTTTGTTTGTGCAATTTGCAATTGCGTTTGTGCGGCAAGCAATAAAGCTTTGGCACTTTTAACTTGCGGCTCTCGTTTTGCAAGGGGGTTGGTAGAAGGCGTGTTAGCAAGTAAAAGCGTGGCTTTGGCAACGCTTGCTTTGGCTTTTTCTTCTTCAAGCTCTGCGCTGGCTTTTGCAACTTTAGCCTCTGCAAGTGTCACTGCGGCCGTTAAATCAAATGGATTAAGTTTGATCAACACAGTGCCTTTTTTAACGATCCCGCCATCAATAAAGCTCGGATGTAAGTAGATTACTTTCCCTGCAACTTGAAAAGCAATATCAGTGTTTTCGATTGGTTTTACAACGCCTGATAATTCAAGCTTAGTATTCATCAATTTAGGCGTTATGGGCGTTACACTTATAAGTGGCAAAGGCTTAGTTGAAGAGCTAGTTGGCTCAGTGTTTGCCTTTGACGAAGGTGTAATAAAATAGCCAGCCAACACGATTAATATAATCATTAAGAGTGTTAAAAACCATCGTCCTTTGATGCCGTAAAACATTTTGAGCATGGAAATTCATTCCTTTTTGTATAATCAAGGACCCTTATTAAATACAGGGAAACGCTTGTAATTGCCTATTTTGATATGTTATAACATTTTTTAGTTAATTATGTGTAACAATTTTTCCTAAATTAGGTATGTATGTCTCAAACAATTTCACCCTATCAACATGCGTCGCAAATTTGTGATGTATTTCAAATGATTAAAAATATAAAGATGGATTCTTTTGAAGCGCCGAACATGGCATTGTATGAGCGCTTTATGGCTTTACTGTCTAATCAACAAGATGAAAAATTTGCTAGCCAAGTTTTAGCTGAACCTTGCCTCAGTACAATTAAAAGTGATATAGCGTCACTTTTTGCAGCTGCGTCGGGGCGCTATGAACATTACTGGGCGCAAAAAGTACTTGCCTCTACCGCACCTATCTTGACCTTAGAGTCTGATTACCCTTGGTTTAGTCATTACCAAAGAGCGGTTGGTTTAGAGTCAAATGCTATTTATGCCTTATCAGGTAAGCAAAATTTAAACGTATTAATGGCTGGCAGTGGGCCGCTGCCTATTACGTCAATGCTCCTTTCTCAGCAAGGTATGAAGGTGAGCAATCTAGACATTGACGCACAGGCATTAACCGTTGGTGAGCGTGTGCAAAAACATGTTTACCCACAGCAGAATCAAAAATTTAGTTGTGCAGATATTTGTGAATTTGAAGACCTTGAACAGTTTGATGTAGTGTGGCTGGCTGCATTAGCGGGGTCAAGCGATGTAAAAAGGCAAATATTATCGCATTTATTTACGCGCATGCGAGCGGGAAGCTTTGTTGTCGTGAGAACAGCATTTAATTTACGTCAGCTACTTTACCCCAGTATTGAGCTGAGTGATTTAATGCCTTTTACTCCTAA
Source organism: Pseudoalteromonas sp. NEC-BIFX-2020_002 (assembly GCF_013002825.1). Lineage (NCBI taxonomy): Bacteria > Pseudomonadati > Pseudomonadota > Gammaproteobacteria > Alteromonadales > Pseudoalteromonadaceae > Pseudoalteromonas > Pseudoalteromonas sp. NEC-BIFX-2020_002. Next base: position 105,186 of record NZ_JABEPJ010000007.1, on the reverse strand, counting down.
ATTAAAAATTCAGACCTATAGCGATAATTTTCATTCTATTTTGATCGCGCAAAAGCCGTTTGAAGAGCAACCTTAATGCACGCATTAGCACCTTTTCGTGGATTAACCCCTGAGTACAAATTGATGCTGTTTGCTGCATTTGTATTTAACTTAGGTTTTTATATGTTGATCCCATTATTGAGCCATTATCTAGCAGAGAACTTACTTTTGAGCGCCACATTGATCGGCGTAGTCATGGGAGTTCGCTCGTTTTGTCAACAAGGTTTGTTTTTAGTCGGTGGTGTGTTAGCTGACAAGCTTGGTGTTAAGCGATTGATAATAGGAGGATGTTTTTTACGAGCAGTCGGTTTTTTACTGTTTTTATGGGCCGATCACATTGTTGTTTTGTTTTTAGCTGCATTTTTGACGGGCTTTGCGGGGGCATTGTTTACACCTGCTGCCCAAGCCTATTTTGCACATGCGCAAGGGATCAGTAAAGCAAACATGTTTGCGCTCGTTGGTGTTGCAAGAAACGCTGGCGAGCTGCTTGGTCCTGTGTGCGGTTTATTATTAATTTCAATGAGTTTTGGTTTACTGTGCGGCGTAGCTGCGTTTCCTTTTTTATGTTTTGGTATCGCGTTTATTTATTATTTACCAACAGCAAAAAAATCACAAAAAAGTGCAGGACTTAATACTCGTGATTTAATTAAAACAGTGTTGGGTAATCGTGCATTTTTACAACTTTGCGCAGTGATGATTGGCTACTTTATGCTGATCAACCAAATCTCATTTGCGATGCCCATTTTTTTAGGTCAATTAGATATGCCGCTGCATAGTGTGACTTGGTTATTAAGTATGTGCGCATTGATTTCAATCCTAGTACAACTACCCATTACGGCGCTGACTGAGCGTATTAATAAAGATGCTCTGTTTATTAGTGCAGGGCTTACATTGATGGGGAGTGGTTTTTTAGTCATGTTATTTGAAGTACAGAGTCAGTGGCAGCTATATCTTCAATTGGGGCTGTTAGCCTTATTTTTTAGTGTAGCAACTGCAATGAGCTTACCGCTTATTATGAAACAAATTGCGAACTCGGCACCGCCAGGAACGGTGTCTACTCACTATGGATTCTTTTACTTATTTGCAGGTTTTGGATTAATCATAGGCAGTGCTTTAGCTGGTTATGCCTTAGATTTAGAGCAACAAGTACCGGGCTTAATTTGGTATTTATTTGCTTTAATAGGAGGAGTAAGCGCACTTGCACATTTATATTTAAGCTCGCCAAATAAAGAAGAAAAGCTAGGGCGTGTTGACCTTTCGTGATTAATTTTGCAGCAGTATGTTTGGTATTTAGGCAAGGCAGCGCCTATGCAGTGTGGTTGTTCCCCATAAATAGGCGATAACGCAGTATAAATGCCAAACATGCGCTGCCCAAAGGGTTCTTCCTAGGGGCGATTGACTCTTTGTTGCTCGGTTTTTACTTAGCCCGCTAGGTTACAAACCTCGCGCCGCGATTAAATCGCCCCTAGATTGAACAAATTTCAATCCACAAAGGTCAACACGCCCTAAACACATTCAACACTTAAAAGGATAATTTATGCAACAGTTAAATACACAGCAACAACAGGCTCTGATGTCTGATTACTTGCAAAAAGGCTGGAAACAAGAAGTGATGGAGTTTTCATCCGTTCACCTTGAACCTGGTTATATCAAAGGCTTAATAGATGTTAAATATTTTCAAATGCCAGGAGATGGCGAGTTTCATTTTAGTGCGCAAAGCGCAATGATTTGGATTTCGCAGTTAGGGATAATATATGGCTGTTGGGATAATCAATTAGAGACAAAAGCAGGTGAAGTGTATTTGAGAGATATTGATCTTAAGTTTAAACGTACGATTAATAAAACAGAGCAAGTGAGTTTTGAAGGTTTTTTCCCTAAACACTGTAAAAAGAAATTATCAGAGGATTTAGTGTATTACAAAGATGCAAAAATAATTGTTGAATCTGGCGCGTTTATTGGCAGTGCAAGCTTTATGGTGCCTTTAAAATGAAGTGTAAGTATATTAATTTTAAACAGCGAAAGAATTAATCTATAAATAAGCTCTTTACAATATGGGTACAGTAAGTGTTATGATATAACAAATCTTGGATGTTATATTGTTAAAGGAACTACAATGCACTTTTCTCTTCGCTCATTCCAACTTTGCTCTATCCATCTAGGGGTTGCACTTAGCTTATGCTCAACTGCAGCCTACGCAAAAAAAGATGAATCACTCGAAATAATAGAAGTTACTGCAAAGCGACAGGCTTATCGTGGTAACTTTGATGTGCTGGAAACACCTGAGGCCATCTCGGAGATAAACCAGCAGTTAATCGAAAATACCGGTGTGGCAGGGTTAACTGAGGCGTTAGATTTATCAGCTTCAGTATCGAGACAAAATAGCCTCGGTGGCTTATGGGACAGCTTTGCTATACGCGGCTTTTTTGGTGATGAAAATGTCCCAAGCGGCTATTTAGTTAATGGTTTTAATGCAGGGCGTGGCTTTTCAGGGCCCAGAGACTTATCTGGTATTGAGCGAGTTGAAATATTAAAGGGCCCAAAAGCGGCCCTTTATGGTCGCGGAGAGCCTGGAGGGACAATTAATTTAGTCACTAAAAAACCAACATTCGAGCAGCAAGGAAAAATAGCTCTAGAAGTTGGAAGCCGTGATAAACGCCGCCTTGAGGCTGACTATAGCGGTGGTTTAACTGAGCAAGCAGCTGCGCGTGTTATAGGCTATTATGAAACGGGTGATAGCTTTCGCGATACTATAGAAATTAATAAAAAAGGCGTAATGGCTTCTGTATACTTTGAGCAAAGCGATCGCTCTGTGTGGCAATATGAATTAGAAGCTGCACGTCAAGAGATCCCATTCGATCGGGGTATTCTTGCGATTGGTGGCAATTTTGACATGATGCCTATTGAACGCTTTTTAGGTGAACCAGGCGATGGCGCCACAGTAACAGAAGTACTGGGACACCAGTTACAATGGCAGTATGAGTTTTCTAACGATTGGTACTTAAATTCAGGCTTAAGCTATCGCTCAACACGCTTAACAGGCACATCGAGTGACGCTGAGGTATCTCCCGCGAGACAAAAGCTGTATTACAATGGTCGTACGCTAACACGTCAAAGACGCCAGCGTGACTACGATACCGATCAGTTTGTGATCCGCTCAGAAGTCTCAGGGCAGTTTGATACCGGCTCAATTGCGCATGAGCTAATAGTGGGTATTGACTACGATTTGTTTGATTATGACCGTGATTACCGCGTTTACCGCTCCCCAGCGTTATCTACAAATCCAACGAATGAACAGTTGCATGCAATTGATATTCATCAGCCTCTTTATGGACAACATGCATTACCAACACCAGTGCCTGCGATTGTAAGAGTACAAAAGCAATTCGCAACTGGATTATACCTGCAAGATCAAATGCGCTTAACTGATAACTTGCATGTTAGGCTTGGCGGGCGGATTGATCGTTTAAAACAAACGCTTGATGATAAAATTACAAATTTTGATGCTGAACAATCTGAAACTCATTTTAGCCCTCAAGCTGGGGTGGTTTATCAGTTAAGCGATAGCTGGTCTTTATACTCAAGTTATGGCGAAGGTTATCGTCTGAACTTTGGCACAGATGCAAGTGGCCAAGGTTTTAAACCAAATGAAACAAAATCGGCCGAAATCGGTACTAAATTTAATCTGCTCGATAATAACCTAGGCGTTACGTTTGCTTATTTTGATAGCACGCAAAAAAATATCATCGTCGCAGATGCTGCAAATCCGGGCTTCCACACTGCAATTGGTCAAGCCAGCAGTAAGGGCTTTGAGTTTGATGTAACAGGGCAGTTACCAGGTGATATTGATATGTGGTTTTCTTACGCATACATTGATGCGCAAGTAGACAAAGATGCAAAAGATACAGGCTTAGGTGTTGCTTTAAAACGAGGAGATGAGCTGCTTAATATTCCAAAAAATAGCGCAAGCTTACAAATCAGCAAGCAATTCTCAGTGGCTGATCGTGCACTAACGGTAGGTGTTGGCGCTAATTATGTGGATGAGCGTTTAGGTCAACGTGGTTCTGACTTTTACTTACCATCGTATACTGTGGCAAATATGTTTGCTAAATATGATTTAACGCAGCAATTTGAAGTGAAACTACAAGTCCATAATCTGTTTGACCGTAAATATTTCCCTAACTCATACACGCAAATTTGGGTACAGCCGGGCGAACCTCGTTCAGTTGACTTAGCGTTAAGTTATAAGTTTTAAAATATGACAGACTGCCACACAATGTGCGGCAGTCTTATTTAGCAAGCTTTCTACCTCATAACTATCTTATTCACTAATCGGATCTCTTCACCATCGACATCTAACAATGCGGTTACAGTAATAAGCTGTGATTGTTTTGTTGGTGCTAGTTCAAATACATGAATTTTCTGCTCATAAGGTGCGATCTCAACATTATGCTGTTGTGTTTTGATGATCTCAGGTTGAGTAAACGGTGTTGTTGTAATCGTTAGTACCCCTTTGGTTCTACCTGAGTACGGGCCTGAAAGATGTGCCTTAAATAGCCAGTGTCCGTTGTTGCCTTTACTTTGTGTAAGGGAAAGCTCAACGCCGTTAAATGGGGTGGCTGAGGCATGTAATTGGCTTATGTTATTTAAACCTTGCCAATTAAGCGTCTGCTCAATAGTAATAGTCTTTGTATCGGGTATTTTGAATAAAGCAATATTGTGAATGCCGGGTTTAATAGCTTGGTTGAGTTGTTGGTTATTAAGCAATAGGCCTTTGCTATTGTTAAAGCTAACTTTTGCTGTAAGTGTGAGATTAAAATTAGTTGGATTGACCACTCTTAAAAAAGCCTCGCCTTGATGATAGTGTACGCTAGCACTGATACCAGAAAGCACGCTAAAGCCATTATCTCCTAATAGGGTTTTGTAGCGATTGAGAAGTATTATTAGCTCTGAATTAATTGCTGCATGATTAGCCTTTATGGGCAGTTTTTTCATCAAGTTACTGAGTTTTTCATCACAACCGATTAACTGTGCACCATATTGTTGACAGGTCTTAAATAAGCGGCTTAACAGGCTGTATTCTTCGAATAACCAAGGGTTAGGTAATTGGGTATGAGATTTATCGAATGTATAATCATCATCGTCTTTATGGGGAAATAAATAGGGTGTGATTGCATGGTTATTATTTTTACTCAATAAGCTGATTTTTTGTGTATTGAGTAAGTGTGTAAAGTCACCAGAGAAAGGGATGATAAACACTTGCGTAATTATTTTAGTGCCACTATTTGCTTTTAAGTTAACGCTCAGCTGGTTGTGATCTAGCGTGATATTCAAGCCCAGTTCTTTATGTGTGGTCAAAGCTGCTTTTAATTCAGTTGTTAGGGCAACCTGCACCGAGTTAAAACCACTGATATTATTTTCGCTGATTAATATGCGCTCAGCATCTACTATTAATAGTTTAAGTAATTGGTCGTCATTTGCTTGCTCATTACCCATAAACGTAGCGCGGTATCGTTGGGTTTGTTCACTGAGTTTGCCTTGCATGGCGATGCCTATTTCACCGCGCTGCAGTTGTGCTGGTTCAAATTTAATTAAAGCAGCCACTTGGTGCTCATTATTTAGGTTAATTAAAGCACTTGGTTGCGGCGCGGGAAAGTCTATTACAGGGTGAGTCGCATTGCTTGTTGGGTTTATATCCAATCGAGATAAGGTATTAGAGTCTGTATTTCGTAGCCAATAAGCATTACCATCTTGCTCCCACGGGCCTGATACAATATGAAAACTCGGCTTAATAGTTTGCACAAAATCTGCAAAGCCTTGCTCTATTGCCTGCCAATCTTTAAAAGTGTGTTTAAGGAGTGAATTGGCTGTGCTGAGCGTGGCGTCACTGTGCGGGTTGGCAAGTCTAAGCTGCTGCACAAAATATGCAAAATATTGTGCGCGTTCTGGGGAGCTTAAAAGGTAATGAATGATGAAAAAATTAAGGCCGCGTTTAAGTGCAGGATCATCGTTTATTTGCTCAATAGTAGGTTTATTGGCACTGTAATATTGCTTTAAACCGGTCTCAATATAATTCATGGGCGCGCGATCAAACACCATCACAGTCAGTTGTTTTTGCTTGGCATCGTAAACATGGTGAGCGACCGAGTCGGCTAAGCCTTCGGTGATCCAATTAGGCGCCCAGGTTGAATGACCGTTTAAAGCCATGTGAAAAGCATGCATGGTTTCGTGAATGACAATATAGCGTTGGTGATGCTCACGATGGCTTGGGAAGTTATATCCTGCGCGGTTGTAAAACATAGTTTCGCCGCCTGCGGTTTTATGCACGCCTCGTAAAAAGCCATCATCAAGCATGGCCTCGCGCACTCTATCGCGGCTGCTACCATACACTACAGCGATACGCTGGCGTTCAATATTAGGTGGCTCCATACCGAATAGCGCAACATAGTGTGGGTAAGCCATTTCTAAAAGCTCTAGATACAGCGTTACTTTTTCTTTTGGTAAATCGCTCTTCAGTGCAAAATGTTTACTTACCCACCAATTATAGCCCCGGCTATTACCAATTTTGCCATCGCTATATGTATAGGGGATGGTTTGCCCTAAGAATGTAATGTCCATTTTGTGCAAAGTACTGGTGTAACCTTGTACTGATAGGTCTACTTGCATCTGTTGTGGATCAGTTACCATAGCACTTGACGTTGTTGATTGTAGTTGTACGGTCTGCGCAGTATCAACTTGCGGCTCTTTTTGACACGCGGCAAGTAACAGTAATAACAAAGTGAGTGAGATTTTTTTCATAATTATAGTTGTTTTATATGTATATTGTATGCAATATAAAATACTGCGTTTAATTGTGAAAGTAAACTATGAATAATAATCAAATACCAATAACAACTAACTCAACAGCAAAGCAGAGTAAACAAACCCCAGCTAATAAAGGCTTTGGTTTGGCATTTTATATTGCTAATACCATGGAGATTTTTGAGCGCTTAGCTTGGTATGGTTTTTTTGCGGTTTCATCTGTCTATATGACTACCCCAGTTGAGCAAGGTGGGGTGGGTTTTAATGATGCACAACGTGGCGCAGTGCAAGGTATTATTCCCTTCTTTTTATATTTGCTGCCTGTGCTAACCGGGGCTTTGGCCGATAGGTATGGTTATAAAAAGCTGTTTATTATTTCATTTATAATTATGGCGCCTAGTTACTATTTTTTAGGTCAAGTAACTGACTTTAATTCGTTCTTTATGATTCTAATGTTGGTGGCATTTGGCGCAGCGTGTTTTAAACCTGTCGTGGTTGGCACGATTAGTCGCAGCACTAATGATACTAACCGTGGCCTAGGGTTTGGTATTTTTTACACTATGGTTAATTTGGGCGGTTTTATTGGCCCATTAGTCGCCGGTTATATGCGTGCGATCAGCTGGGATGCGGTATTTGTAATGTCGGCCGTGTGGATATTGCTTAACTTTATTCCGCTGTTGTTTTATCGCGAAGCCACACCATCTTCACAAGTAAATACCAGCTTTAAACAGGTATTACAACAAGCTCAACAAGTATTGGGCAATAGCCGCTTTGCACTATTGTTATTTACTTGCGTGATTATTCTAATGACCGCAGGAGTGAGTTGGCTCAGTTATACGCAAGCTTTTGTATTAATTGTAATATGGCTAGGATTAAACTGGTTGTGGGATAAAAGCGTTAGCACTAAGCAAAGCCATAACTGGTATTTACAGCCAGTGCGGGTAAGTAACCGTAATTTTGCCTTGTACTTAGCCATATTGACTGGATTTTGGACTGTGTATAATCAGCTATTTTACACTTTACCGTTGTTTATACGTGATTATACAAACACCCAAGATTTGGTTGTTTTACTCAGTTATTTTGGTCAATCAACGGTGGATTTTTTTGCGTTTGTTGATAGTGGGGCATTGAGTGAAAAAATTCAGCTTTTGTCAGTCAATTATGTATCTTCATCACCTTTAACGAGCACTGAGCTTGAAGCAATACGCCTTGAATTAGTGCATCTAAAAGTAAACGTGCCAGTGAGCGAAATAGCGCTTTTTATTGAGCAAATAGCAACTAGCGATTTTACTCAGCAACAAAGCAAACAACTTGCCCAGCAATGGCTGGTTTATCGGCAAGTTAACCCCGAGTACCTGATTAATTTAGACTTTGCGGCCATTGTATTATTACAAATAATCGTTAGTTTAAAATGCCAAGGATTTAAGGTGATATCGGTTTTGATCAGTGGCTTGATTGTTACTGCGGGTGCCTTTTTATTGTTATTGCTAATGAGCGCGGGTTTATTAATGACGCAACTGGGCGGAGCTGTAATGATCACCGTTATTTTACTGATCGCCTTTGGTGAAATGCTCACCTCCCCAAAAAGCCAAGAATATGTAGCCAGTATTGCCCCTAAAAATAGCGCTGCGATGTTCATGGGTTACTATTTTGTATCTATGGCGCTGGGCTTTTTATTTGCTGGTTTTTTATCAGGGTGGAGCTATGGTTACTTAGTGAAAGAGCTGCAACGTCCGGCACTCATGTGGCTATTATTTGCAGTGATTGCGCTTATCACCGGCTTTGGTTTTTACCTTCTAGCGCGAAATAATAAGGATACCAACAGTGAAACTTAAACAGCGACTTGTTTTAATGGCTGCCATGATGGCTTTGAGTTTGCAAGCCACAGCAAATGAACCAGTGAGTGATGCAAATAGTCATTATAAAAACTTAATTGATCGTACTGGTAGTCCATATTACATGCAAGATTTTGCTAAAGGCGGGCATCAACGGTTTAGTCCATTATTTGACTTAGGCGCATGGCATGGTCATTTACTACCAAGTGTTGATAATATGGGGGGCTTTACCGGGCCTGCAATTATTACCGAAGAATACCTTAATTTTATCGCCCCTTATTTAGAAAAACTCAGTGTATATAAAGACCAAGGTCGTAAAGTTAAACTCGCCATGAATAGTTACAGCTTGCCGGGCGCTTTAGTACAAGAATTAATGGGGGATGGCGTAAGTATTCGCATGGAGTTACGTTTTGTAAGTAATCGCACTTCGTTAGTTAAAACACAGATCACAACCAATCAACCACTCACTTTACGATGGGAAGGGCGGTTGGTGAGTAACTTAACAGCTCAAGACGGTACTGTAAAAGATGCGCGTTCACCTTTTGAAGTGCACCCGCAACTGCTACCTCAATGGCAAGTGAGTAATAACGCTATCGCGCTATTATTTGGCAAAGTACGCGCTTATGGCCAGTTGCTAACTTCTGGCAGCTCGCAATTACAATTACACAAAACGTTATCAGTCAGTACCACGCACGATGCATTAAGTTATGTAAGCCAAACAACGATTGATACCGACACCACGTTTTATACAACTTATTCGTACTTATTAAATAGCCAAGAAGTGGCAAGCGAGCAGGCTATTATAAAAGATATTTTAAAACAACCCGAGCAATATTTAGCCAGCAGTGCTGCGCGTTGGCAGGGCTATATTAATAATGCACTGCGCCCGTTAGCCAGTGCAGACAACACACATAAAAAGTTAGCTGTTAAAAGCGTTGAAACGTTACTCGGTAATTGGCGAGGTAAAGCAGGTGCTGTTGGTTTTGATACCGTAAGCCCTGCGGTAACTGGGCGTTGGTTTTCGGGCAATCAAACCTGGCCATGGGACAGCTATAAACAGGCATTTGCATTGGCAACGTTTAACTCAGCGCTTGCAAAACAGAACTTAAATGCGGTGTTTGAGCATCAAATAACGGCAGCGGATAAAGTTAGGCCGTGGGATGTGGGTTTTATTCCTGATTTAGTGGCTTACAATGTCAGTTCTGAACGTGGTGGCGATGGTACTAACTGGAACGAACGTAATACTAAACCCAGTTTAGCGGCCTGGGCTGTGTGGCAAGTATACAAATATACCAATGATAAACAGTGGCTTGCTGAAATATTCCCAAAGTTGGTTGGCTATAGAAACTGGTGGCTAACTAATCGAGATCACAATGGCAATGGCGTGCCCGAGTATGGCGCAACAGTTGATAAAGCCCATACAACGGATGACGGTAAATTACGCTTCGAGGTGCAAACAGCAGCGGGTTGGGCTGAGCGAAGCGGTCTTGAAAACTATAAAAATGAGCTTAGGGCCCATCCGCAAAGGCAAATAAAGATCCCTGCGCAAACGGCGGCATCTTGGGAGTCGGGGCGAGATGATGCTGCGGTATTTGGCTTTATTGATAGTCAACAACTGGCGCAGTATGTAAAAAAAGGCGGTAAAGCGAGTGACTGGCACGTAGGCTTTGCCTCAAATTTTGATAAAACGGGACGTTTGATCGGTTATTCATTATTACAAGAATCCGTTGATCAGGCATCATACATGGCAGCAGATAATCGCTATTTAAGTAAAATGGCGCGGGTACTTAATTATCCTCGCCAAGCGAGTTACTTTTTAAAACAAGCTACCAAACTAAGAACGTATATAAATAGATGTATGTTCGATAAAACAACGGGCTATTATTATGACATTGAAATAGCACCACAACCGTTAGCAAATGGTTGCGCAGGCAAGCCGTTAGTTAAGCGCGGTAAAGGCCCTGAAGGCTGGTCGCCGCTATTTAATCAAGTAGCACGTGTTGAACAAGCGCAGCAAGTGGTTGATGTAATGCTTGATGAACAAGAGTTTAATACCTATGTACCACTTGGCAGCGCGGCTTTGAGCAACCCTGCTTTTGGTGCTGATATCTATTGGCGAGGTCGAGTATGGCTTGATCAGCTGTATTTTGGTTTAGTGGGCATGAGCCATTACGGTTACTGTGAAAAGGCACAAAAGCTAAGTGAACAGTTACTTAGTCATGCAGATGGCTTATTGGCAAGTGCCCCTATTCGCGAAAATTATAATCCTTTGACGGGTGAGCAACAAGGCGCGCCTAATTTCTCGTGGAGCGCCGCACATTTGTTACTAATAACACAGCAACAAGGACGTTGGTGTGAGTTACATTAAGCAACAAAGCGTTGCTTAATGTGCACGTTTAAGGCATTTTGTTCAGATGAGATGGAGTAAGTAATGCCTGAAATTGATACAAAAAAAATAATCGAGAGTAATAAAATAATTCTCTTTGATGCAGAGTGTAAGCTTTGCAGTGCGTGGTGTAATTTTATGATAAAGCATGACAAAAAACTGTGTTTTAAATTATGCAGTGTGCAATCTTCAAAAGGCCAGGCGATACTTAAGTACTTTAATTATCCAACGGATAGTTTTAAAACCATGCTCTATATTGAAAAAAGTATGTGCACTGTGCAAAGTGATGCGTTTATTGATGTTGTAATACAGCTTGGTTGGCCGTGGCGTATGGCTAAAATATTACGAATAATACCTAAGCGCGTGCGCAATTGGGCGTATGATCGCATTGCGTTTAATCGTTATGCATTATTTGGTAAATATGATTACTGCCTTATACCCAATGCTGACTATGATCAGCATTACTTATAAAATATCAATCCATTTTGATATAGTTACCTCAGTCTATAATGTGGGTATGATGTTGTGTTAAAATTGGTGCAGTTAAAATAGAAGAGATAAGCAATGGCTAGCACAGCACACGCATTACACATTTTGGTTAAACATAAAGAGTTAGCCGAAGATATCATCAAGCAGTTAAAAAAAGGTGCTAAATTTCAAGTGCTCGCAAAAAAGCACTCATCTTGCCCATCAGGTAAAAAAGGCGGTGATTTAGGTGAATTTAAGCGCGGTCAAATGGTTCCTCAATTTGATAAAGTAGCCTTTGGTGCAGAAATATTAGAACCACATTTAGTAAAAACTAAATTTGGTTGGCACGTGATAAAAGTGCTTTATAGAACTTAAAAATACAGCCAGCAGCAAGTTAGCGATAATGGCGCTGTAGGCCACGCTTTAGCGCGAAAGAGCTTGCGACTGCGGTTAGCAATTTTAGTGGCTTATAACGTAAAAACCACCTAAAAAAGGTGGTTTTTACGTTCAAGTATTCAGTAAGTTAGCTGCCAACGGCACTTGGTTGTACATCCAAGCCGTAACCAAACATAACAGCAAGCACTAACACAATTGATGCGGCAACCATTAGCTTAATTAATAGTGGTAAACAAAAGCGGAACCAATGTCCATAAGGCACACCCGCCATGCCTAAAATACCCATTAATACTGCGTTGGTAGGGATAATCATATTTGAAAAGCCATCACCAAATTGATAAGCAAGTACTGCAACTTGGCGTGGCACACCCACTAAATCACCCAGTGGTGCCATCAGTGGCATAGTGACATAGGCTTGACCAGAACCTGATGGGATAAAGGTATTTAACACTGTTTGAATTACTAACATGCCAATCGCTGATATTTCAGCGCTCACATAAGATAATGGCAGTGACATACCGTGTACTAAGCTGTGAAGTATTTGTCCATCTTCTAAAATTAATGCTATACCACGAGCAACACCGATTAAAATAGCAGTCGTAACTAAGTCTGAAACACCTTCAATAAAGCGATTTGCAGTTTCATCAGCAGATAGGCGCCCAAGTATCGCAATTAATGCGCCCCATGCGATAAATACACCGCCTAATTCGTATAAGTACCAGCCTTTGGTTGCAATGCCCCAGACAGCAACACCTAGTGTGACAATGAAACTACCAAGGATAAGCTTATGACGCATTGCAAGTTCAGGGTAATGTGGGGTTGCTTTATCTTTGAGTGGACAAGGCACATCAAGCATCATTGATTGACTTGGATCGTTTGCAACTCTTTGAGTGTATTGCCACACATGATGAAAACCAATTAGTACAAATGGCACAAATATAGCTAAACGTAACCATAAACCAGAATAAACAGGGACTTCAGCAATTTGTTGTGCAATCAATACAGTAAAGGGATTAAAAGCGGATACGCCATAACCAATACCGTAACCGGCAACAATCATGCCTACCGCAGTCATTGCATCAAGGCGCATTGCTTTACACAAAGCCACTAAAATTAGCACAAACGGAATATATTCACCCGCCGTTCCAATGCTGCTAGAGGCTAATGCGAAACAAAAGACCACCATAAAAATCAAACGTTGTGGTTTCTTGCCGTGGCGTTCGAGTAAACGGCCAATTAGCGCATCAACGGTGCCTGTTGCACGCGCTATGGCAAGTACACCACCAACAATTAATACAAAAAATATCACATCTTGCGCAGCGGCAAAGGCACGCGGAATTGCAGTAAGTAAATCCCATGGGGTAAGGTAATGGCGTTCAGCAACTGTTTGGTAGGTACCCGCTACGACCATTTCACGGCCAGACTCAGACAATGTAGTATCAAAAAAACCTTGTGGTACTAACCAAGTAGCAATCAAAGCGGTGACCATCATACCCAATAGTAAAATTAAGGTATGAGGGACTTTGAGTGTTTTACTCATAAATTCTCCATAAATGTAATTTGCACAGCAAAAAAGAGGTGCTGCTTTTTTCCAAAGAATATCACGAGTTGCTTAAAACGAGATAATAATAGGGACAGTTATCTGTAAAGGATTGTAACGGCTTGTAGACACTAAGCGTGTTTCAAGCTTACTTTATTGATTTAGGTAGTTCAGATTAAAATAAAAAGGTTAACCCGAATGAGTTAACCTTTTTAAATAATATATAAAAATACATTGCTAAATATGTAAGCGTTACTGCATATTTACGCAAATTTCGTAATACCATAAATCTGAGTATGGATGAGATACTAGCGCCCCGGCTGTAAATACATTACCCTCAGCATCGGTCACAGAGCCCGTGCCAATCGGTACTTCGCCTTTAGATACGCCATCCCACATAAATCTATCTGTGCCATAACTGGTGTTATGATATATAAATGTTTGCCCGGTAAAGCCTGGATCATTACGACCTTGATTATCACCAGAGAAAGCGCACTGAGGAGCAATTATCGTATTGTCAGGGGTAAAACTAAAGTTATCAAACGTCGCATTATAACTTGATGATTTGGTTGTCCCCCAGGTCAAAAATTCAAATACATCGCCAGCGCTGATTGTGATATTTTGCGCAGCACCTGAGGCACTCCCTGCTGTAGATAAGTCGAAGTTAACGCCATTGATAACGTAACGGATAACATCGCCATACTGACCCGCTGAGTTAATCGCAATATCCCAATCAAAGTTAACAACGCCGCTTGCTGGCATTGTGATTGAAGCTGTTACACCACCCCCACCATAATTTACGGACGCACTAAAAGCTGATTCAGACATATTTGCAGTGCCAACGCCTGTTATACTCCAATTACTAGCAGCAAAAGAGTCTGTAAATCCATAGGTGGTTGCCTCATTGTAAGTACCACATTTGTAGTGATAGCGCATCGTGGTTGCCGTGGGTCTTTCAAGTCTAAGGTAGCTCAGTACCTCATTTTCTGGGCAGTTTACATGATGTCTATCAAGGTAAACGGCATTACCGCCACCATCTTCATTGGCAGGAGTAAAGTAATCGCTTACGTCACTAAGTGTCTTGTCACTGCATTGATAATGGTACTGAACAGTGCTGGCGGTTGCTCTTTGTAAATGCAAATATTGCAGTGCCTTTCCTTCGCAATTTACAGTGTGGCGATCTAAAAATATAACGTTACCACCGCCGTCATCATTAGCGGGGGTGTATACATCATTATTTATTGCGCTATTGAGGTTAGTACATCCGTATTCATACGCAATTTGTGTTGCTGTAGGCCTAAACAGATGGAGCGAATTGATGGCATCACTACCACAATCGACAATGTGTCGATCAAAAAAAACAAAATTGCCTTGCCCATCATCATTTGCAGGCGTCGCCATTTGATAAGTAGACGCACTTGCCAGCTGCGATGACGATGCAATAACCGCAGTTAATGCGAGCAACACAAGCTTACATTTTTTGTGTGTGTTTTTTATGAAATTATTCTGAGATGTTAAAAAACGTTTCCTTTTGAAATATGTTTTCATAGTTTTCTCCTGTTGAGTATTTCACAATCTACTGTAGAAGAATGTTAAAAAAATGTTTATTACACGCTATTACACGGATGATTTTGGAGGGAGAGGCTAAACACTCAAAAAACTTGGCTGACAGTTAATTGCATCTGTATCCAAACCACCTCAAAACGCTGAAGTCTGCATTTTGTGTTGGTTTGGGTAAAGCCAATCGCATAGTTACTAAATTTTCTTGTGGTGTTTGTAATGGCGCACATTAATTAAACAACTATAAGGCCCTTATCTATTGCATCAAAATTACGGGTGGGATATTGTTTTTATTGGGAGTATATAAAATGCGGGAATTGTTTTATAAGCTGATCACTTGACAGGGCACCCTCTTTAATAATGGAGATTAACATGAAACGAGTAACAGGAATTGGTGGCATCTTTTTTAAAGCCAAAGATGCACCTATGCTACATGCTTGGTACAAGCGTCATCTTGGTATCGACGTGCAAGAGTGGGGAGGTGCAGTTTTTAACTGGGCAGACTCTGAAGGTAAACCAACAAATGGAACAACTATCTGGTCGGTTAATTCAGATCAAGACGAACCGCTTTCCCCTAATAATTCACCTTTTATGATCAACTACCGTGTAGATGATCTTCATGCTTTAGTTGCAGAACTTAAAGCCGAAGGTTGTAACGTCCTTGATAAAATTGATGATTCTGAACATGGTAAGTTTGCTTGGGTAATAGATCCAGAGGGAAACAAGGTTGAACTATGGCAACCACCTGCTGGCCAATGATTTACATTATCATGGTTGCACCAACACTAAACACTAAGAAGACATATATGGACGCTATGACTTATGAAATAGCGTGTTAAAAAATATGGGTGTCACTGGTAATTGGTTTTTTAATCGGAGGTTTTATGAATTATTTATCTATTTTTTCTTTGCTGGTATTTTCTGCATTATCATATGCAAATAACAGTTTGCCCGACAATCGCCATGTTTCGATTGTGGGTACGGCGAAGCTACAAGCCAAACCCGACATTGCCGTTATTAAATTTGAAGTTGAAAGCTTGAAAGCCACGAGTATAGGCGCCAAAAAAGATATTGATAACAGAGTTAACAATTTTTTAGAGGGGCTGGTTACGTTTAACATTAATGAAGATAACGTTTCAGCATCTAGGATTACGACACAACCTAGTTATTCATATTCGGATGATGATAAACAACAATTAGAGGGTTACATTGCTAATCGAAGCATTAAAGTAACTTTGCATGATATTAAGCGTTTAAATACGTTTCTCGATTTTGCTTTAACTGTAAAAATTGATGAAATAAAAAGCATTGAATTAAAGTCATCTGATGAAGAGCCGTTGAAACAAAAAGTAAGGGCGATGGCTGTAAATAATGCGAAAGAAAAAGCGAGTTCCTTAGCGAATGCATTTGGTGCCAAATTAGGAAAAATTTATAGTATAAACTCAACATCAAATGAGCATTTTAATCGATATGGCGCAAACAATAATATTGAACGTATCGAAGTGACTGGCTCAAGGATCAGCGAAGCAGTTCGCCCTGGCAAGTATTTACAAGAAAATATTGTTTTTTCAGCATCAATTAGTGTTGTATTTGATTTAGAAGTCAATAGGACGACATCTAACCAAAATTGATGTTTAGGCTGAAAAACCACGTCAAGTTAAGAGGTGACCTTCTGAATTACGTGGCTTGTTATTTTACTGCTGTTGTTGCGCTTCTTGCTCGGTTATTTGTTTAAATGCTTGCACAAATGCGTCGCTTGGTTGGCCGCCAGTAAGCGCGAATTGATCGTTGATAATAAACGTTGGCACTGAGGTGATACCCATTTGCTGTAGCGCGTTTTGCTCGCTGCGAACGTCTTGAAAATACTCACCTGAGTCTAAAATCTCTTTTGCGCGGGCTCTATCAAGGCCAACACTTTGTACTACATCAAGTAGGTTTTCTTGCTCGTTCAAAAAGACTAAATCGGTAAAGTGGGCTTTAAATAATGCCAGTTTTAGCTCGGTTTGTTTGCCTTCACTGGCAGCCCAAGTGAGTAAGCGGTGCAGATCAAAGCTGTTGATCATGATGCGTTTACCATCAAAGTTAAAGGCAAAACCCGCTTGTTCGCCCATTTCTAAAATACGCTTGCGGTTTTCCTCGCCTTGCTCTTCGCTCAGGCCGTATTTTTGTGCTAAATGTTCGTTTAAATCTTGCCCTTCGATTGGCATATCCGGATTTAACTCAAATGGTTTCCAGCTGATCTCAGCTGTAAATTCGTCACTTAATTGCTTAAGGGCTGTTTCAAGGTTTTTATAACCAATAATGCACCACGGGCACATTACGTCTGAAACGATGTCGATTTTTAGCTTTTTCATCGGTGAGCTTATTTTTTACAGTGTGTACAGGTCTATATGCAGGCGTTAAGGGGTTAATTCAAGTGGCGTGATTTTCAATTTATAAAAATAAGTGCGTAAACTGCACGGTAAGAATTTACCGTGCAGTGAATAATGATAGGCTAGTTGAGAGTAAATTAATTAGCTAAACCAAATGGGTCTTCTATGCTGTGGCTCGGCTGGGTAAACCATTTAGGGCCGTTATCAGTCATGTAAAAATGATCTTCTAAGCGTACGCCAAATTCATCAGGTACAACTAACATAGGTTCGTTACTAAAACACATGCCTGCTGCGAGTGGGGTTTTATTGCCACCCACTAAATAAGGCCATTCATGTATGTCTAAACCAATGCCGTGACCAGTGCGATGCGGGCAACCTGGCGTTTGATATTCTGGGCCTAAATCTTGGGCAGCCAAGTAACTGCGCGCGGCGGCATCGACTGCTTCACAAGGCGCACCAATTTTTGCGGCGTTGAAGGCGGCAATTTGCGCGGCTTTTTCATAATCCCAAAATTGGCGTTGGCGCGGCGTTGCTTCACCAAATACATAGGTACGCGTAATGTCTGATAGATAGTCATGCACTTTACAACCCGTATCAATCAATACCATATCGCCTTTTTTAAGAATTTGCGGGTCTTTTACGCCATGAGGAAATGACGTTGCTAGCCCAAATAATACGATACAAAAGTAATTGCCTGGTGCGCCGACTTTTTGATGCGCTTGTTTGATAAAAGCTTCTACTTCGCTCGTGCTAATGCCTTCATGTAGCATGCTGGCTGTTGCTTGGTGTACTGCTAAAGTCATGTCCATAGCGCGTTGCATCAATGCTAATTCGTTGGCTGATTTATGCATACGACAATGTGCGGTAACGGGTTGTGCATTAACCAGTTTTAAGCCGGTTTGTGCTTTGTTTATACCATCAAAAATAAAGAACTGTGCGCTTTCGTCAATGCCAACAGTGCCATTAGCAGCAATGCCCATCTCTGCGAGTATTTCAACAAATAAGGCATAAGGGTTTTGGTGTTCTTGCCAACCGCGAATAGGCCCATCAATAACTTTAAAACCATTAAGTGAGCCAATTTCAAAAAACGGAGCTATGTATTGTACGTCGCCTTTAGCCGGTAATATTGCACCCACTATTCGTTCACTGGCATACCAACGCATGCCGGTAAAGTAGGTTAGGTTAGTTCCTGCATTTAGGTAAATTGCATCAATACCATTAGTTTGCATGTAGGTTTGTGCGTTGGCAATACGTGCTAGGTGTTCATCAGCTTGAATAGGCGTTAAATCGCCCGTCATATCGCTTAGGCTTGCGAGTGCTTGTTCTTTATTTTGCGTACCAATACCGAATGTTGTCATGGTGCTCTCCTTTATTTATATGCGGCTATTGTGCGTGTGGCTGTGCTTTACTGCAAGCGGGTTGCGTTGAAAAGCGGCTAACACAATAAGGGTGTATATCTATTTGCGGCGGGTGGTTTAAACACAGTGCGGTTATTAATTCTGCGGTTACAGCGCCTTGCGTTAATCCTAAGTGCTGGTGGCCAAAAGCAAAATACAGGTTATCGTGGTTTGGGGCGCTGCCAATGATAGGTAATGAATCTGGTAGCGATGGCCTACACCCCATCCAGGTACTGCTAGCATGTAATGAAATGGCTGACTTATTAAGGAGTGCTTTAGCATTAGGTAATAATGCCAATGCGCGTTTGTTATTCATTTTACGCTCGGTGCCGGCAAACTCTACGGTGCCTGCAATACGCAGGCCTTGACTCATCGGGGTCATAATAAAGTGACGTTCGGCAGAGGCCACAGGGCGTGAAAGGCCGTAATTACTGGCTAGCATACAATGGTAACCGCGTTCAGTATCAAGGGGGACTTTATAGCCTAAAGGTTTAAGGAGTGTTTTACTCCATGCGCCTGCGGCGATGACTACTTTATCAGCTGTGACTTTTTGATCATGATAACTGAGTGTATAACCTTGCTTTACTGGTTGTATCGCGGTTATTTTTTGTTGGCAAAATTGGCCGCCCAAAGCGCTGAATTGCTCAGCTAAGTGCAGGCAAAATAAATGCGGATCAACACTGTGGGCCACGTCTTTAAATAATAAAGCGTAGGTAATTGTTTTAGCCAAATTGGGCTCTAGTAGGCGTACGTGTTCGTCATCAAGTAACTCCACTGCAATACCCTGATCAAGATAGCTGTCTAGCATGGATTCAATTTTACTAAGAGGAGTGCTTTCAAAGGTCAATAAGCTGCCTTTTTTAGTTAATAAATGGCCTAAATGGTACTCACTGAGTAAGCGCTCATAAGCGGGGATCGCTAGTTGGTTTAATGCCTTAAGTGCCTGTGTGTTAGCACGGTAAGTTGTACTTGGCATATTTTTAACAAATTGCCAAAACCAAGGCAGGGCTTGAAACCCATAACGCCAATCAATCCGAAGTGGCCCTAATGGATTGAATAACATACCGGGTAGCTTTTTTAATAGAGAAGGGTGCGCAAGCGGAAACACTTGCTCAGTAGCAAAGTGGCCTGCATTGCCCTTTGAGCACCCTTGCGCTAAACCACTTTCATCATATAAGGTGACTGCAAAACCTGCGCGCTGTAATTGTAATGCGCTACAAATACCAATAATACCGGCGCCGATAACGGCGACTTGCTGGTTTTTTTTATCCGCCAAAATAACTTACCTCTTCTATAAAAGTAATACTAAGCACTTGATTTACAGGCGCGTATACATTGCATCTCACTTTAAACCGTGATTTATGAAAAAAATCCTGCTGTTTTAAATCAGTAAATAAGCATTGTTTTTCAGCTGCTTAAATAGTTTTTCCCAACTTTTAAAAAGCCTCTAAAGATAAACCTTCTAACAAACTTTAAGTCGGGATATTGATTATTGTATACAATATACTTACTATATCAAGTCTAAACATCAATCAGGTAATTAAAATGACAGTAACTTGGCAAGGTGTCTGTGCAGCAGTAACGACTCAGTTTTATGCAGACGACGCCATTAATTGTGCAACAACAGTAAAAATGATCGATGAACTTAATAACGAAGGTGTTCACGGCATGATTGTAATGGCAAAGGAGCAAGCAGCTGACGTCTCGCTTTATAGTCAAGTGATGGCAAGCCCTATTAACTTAACAAAATTTAAATTGGACTAAGTTATGCTCAAAGGGACCTTTTTTTGTATTGACGGGCATACCTGTGGTAACCCCGTTAGGCTCATAACCAGTGGTCATCCACAATTGAGCGGGCTGAGTATGAGTGAGAAGCGTCAAGATTTTTTGCAAAATCATGATTGGATACGCCAAGCACTGATGTTTGAGCCTCGTGGTCATGACATGATGTCGGGAGGATTTTTATATCCGCCCACCACAGAAGATGGTGATGCAGCCATTTTATTTGTTGAAACATCAGGGTGTTTACCCATGTGCGGCCACGGCACAATGGGCATTGTCACGTTTGCTTTAGAGCATGGTTTATTACATGCAAAAGTACCCGGAATCCTGCTGTTGGACACGCCTGCTGGGCGTGTACAAATCAATTATGAAATGACTGATGGCAAAGTGCAGTGGGTAAAAATTTATAATGTTCCCGCCTATTTAGCACACCAGTCGATCGTTATTGAAGTGCCTGAATTAGGCGAGCTGACAGTAGATATCGCCTATGGCGGCAACTTCTACATTATTGTTGAGCCACAGTGTAATTATAAAGGCATTGAACATTTAACCGCTGGGCAAATTTTGCAGTATAGCCCGCTGGTGCGTGATGCGATAAACGCGAAAGTTCAATGTACTCACCCGCTTGATCCAACCGTTCAAGGTGCAAGCCATGTTTTATGGACAGGCACACCAAAAAGTGCCAATTCAGATGCAGCAAATGCTGTTTTTTATGGCGATAAAGCCATTGACCGCTCGCCATGTGGAACAGGCACCAGCGCGCGTATGGCACAGCTATTTGCCAAAGGGCAGTTGGCTCAAGGGCAAAAGTTTATTCACGAAAGTTATATTGGCAGCCAGTTTATTGGTTGCATTGAACACGTAACAAAAATCGCAGGCATAACAGCTATTTTACCAAGTATTCAAGGCTGGTCTAGGGTGACGGGCACAAGCGCGATCACTGTGGATGACGATGACCCATACGCATTTGGGTTTCAAGTAATTTAATGAGGAGCAAAGCATGACATTAACAGGACAAAGTTTAGTCGCAGGGCAATGGGTTGGTGATTCAGCGAATGGTGAATTTAACGCATTTTCTCCAGCACGCAATGAACCACTACCAACGCGCTTTTTTAATCTCAGTGCCACTGAATTAGACGGTGCCATAGAGGCCGCGCAATCGGCATTTTATGAGTACCGTAAAACCAGTTTTGCACAACGAGCTGATTTTTTAACGTGTATTGCTGATCACATTCTAGCGCTTGGGGATGAGTTACTTGAGCAAACACATCAAGAAACCAACCTACCGCTTGCACGCTTACAAGGCGAGCGCATGCGCACCGTAAATCAACTTAAAGCGTTTGCCAGTGCCTTGCGCGAAAACCCTGCATCACCACTGGGTTTAAAAATAGTGGATGAGGCCGATGCCACAAGAGCGCCTTTGCCTAAACCACACACTGAGCTTAACTATTTACCACTGGGGCCTGTTGCTGTATTTGGTGCATCTAATTTTCCGTACGCCTTTTCAACACTGGGTGGCGATACGGCAGCAGCACTGGCAGCAGGTTGCCCAGTGATTGTAAAAAACCACACAGCGCACCCTGGTACAGGTGAGCTAATGGCACGTGCAGCGTTTGCCGCTATAAAAGAATGTGCGATGCCTTTAGGGGTATTTGCAATGATACAAAGCAAAGCGTATGACATGTCGCATCAGCTAGTTGCAGCATCATCAATTAAAGCGGTGGGTTTTACCGGATCATTTAATGTGGCAAGCAAGCTGCAAGCAACGATTGCGAATCGTGAAGAGCCAATCCCATTTTATGGCGAATTAGGCAGTATTAACCCACAAGTTATTTTGCCCAATAAAGCGATTGAAAACAGCAAAGAAATCGCACAGTCACTTTGCCAGTCAATGCTTATGGGCAACGGGCAATTTTGTACCAGCCCTGGGCTTTGGTTAGTACCAACCGGATGTGATGAGCTTGAAGCACACATTACCACGTGCATTAATGATGCCGCGTCAGATACTTTACTTACACCAGGAATTGTTAACACGTTTAAACAGCAAATAGCAGAACGTTGCCAACTTGATCAGCTAAGCGTATTGGGTAAAGGCAAGCTTGAGCACGCGTTTCATGCCAATGCGCATGTATTCGCGTGCAATGCCGATGATTATTTAACAACCCCTGCTTTGCAAGATGAAGTGTTTGGTCCTGCTGCATTAGTGGTGCGCTACGACAGTGAAGCCCAGCTCATGACATTGATAAACCAATTACAAGGGCAGCTGACAGCCAGTGTTCATGGCACTGAAGCTGATTTAAACAAAGCCGATAGCCTTATCGAAGCGCTGCAATATAAAGTAGGCCGTTTGATAAAAAATCAGATGCCAACAGGTGTTGAAGTGTGCGGTTCAATGAACCACGGTGGGCCATTCCCCAGCTCAACCGATGTACGCAGCACCTCTGTGGGCACAAATGCAATGTTACGTTTTATGCGACCAATTTGTTATCAAGCATAAGATTTATTGGGCGGGATTTACAGATTGTATTTTCCCGCTTATCCCCTATTTATAGAGGGTTCAGGCAGATTCTAACTTGGCATATGAGTGAATTTGAGTATAATGTATGCCAAATGCAATATAATACCAATCGACTTAAATATTTAACCATTCTAGCGAGCTAAATAAAGCGCTAACTGCGTTATAAATTTTTCATGTACGACTGCATGGATGCAGGAGGTAGAGCAATGCAGGAGCAATTGCCGAGATCAACACCATGTCAAAATTTATGCCTTGTTATCACTCCATTTACCTGTCGCTATAATTGGTCAGTAACTTAACACGATTGGTATAAGAGGATCACCATGGCTATCGAGCACAAAACCCGTACCCAATTAGTCGCAGAAGCAATTCGCGCAAAAATTCTTTCTGGTGAAATTAAAGCCGGCGAACCTTTACGTCAAGCGGCACTGGCAACAGAGATGAACGTAAGCCGTATTCCTGTACGTGAAGCTCTATTGCAGCTTGAAGCCGAAGGGCTTGTTAACTTCGAAGCACACAAAGGAGCCACGGCCACAGAGCTTTCAGCATCACAAATTGATGAAATCTTTGATTTAAGAGCGTTGCTTGAAGCCGAGCTACTAAGCCATTCAATAGGTGGTTTAACAGATCAAGATTTAATCGACGCAGAGCTTATTTTAACTGAGCTTGAAAGCGCCATGGATGCAGGCGATACCCACCTAGCCACGGGCGATTTAAATAGCCGTTTTCATGGCAAACTCTATAGCCGCGCAGAGAGACCACAAACCCGTGAGCTGGTTGACATGTATAGTAAAAATTCAGAGCGTTATGTTCGTATGCATATATTGTTAGCCGGTGGCCTAACTACAGCGCCAGAAGAACACCGTACTTTACTAGAGTTTTGCCGCGCAAAAGATACTAAAAAAGCCTGTGACTTTTTGAAAAAACATATATTGGGTGCCAAAAACGACATTAAAAAGCTACTACTTAAAATAGAAGACGAAAAAAGGTAGCTTTTCGTAAACTTTTGCTAGCACATTCATATAATGTGCTTTAACGCGTTAAATTTATTTGACAAAAATATACGGCTGTCCTTTTTACCTGTTTTATAACCTAGAGAATGGACTAATCACGCCATTTGCACCTTGTTGTAAAACATGCGTATATATCTGAGTTGTTCGCACATCGCTATGGCCTAATTGAGTTTGAACCGTTCTAATATCAGCACCACTTTGTAGTAAATGTGTTGCAAAAGAATGGCGTAAGGTATGCGGAGTAACGTGTTTATTAATTTGTGCTCTTGCCGAAGACAATTTTACTGCCTTTCTTACCCCTGAATGATCTAAGTGGTGGCGTCTTATTTCTCCTGTTTCAGGGTCTGTACTTAATTTATGTGATGGGAACAGAAACTGCCATTGTAATGACTTATTAGCGCTTGGGTATTTTTTACTAAGTCGATAAGGCATCCATACACCGGCGTACGCATCATTTTTTAAATCTAACTGTAAATATTCATCAACTTGAATTATTTGATTTCTTAGCATTGGTATTAATTCTTCAGCAAGTGTCACAATACGATTTTTATTACCTTTTCCGTTCCAAATACGTATGTTTTTATAGTCGAAGTCAATATCATGAACTCTTATTTTTACTGCTTCCATCAGCCGTAAACCACTTCCATATAGCAGGCTTGCTATCAAATAATGTCGTTTATTTATATTTCTAAAAAATAGCGATACCTCAGTTTGTGTAAGTACGACAGGAAGTTTCTGCTGACGGTTACTTTTAATGAAATTTAAATCTAATGAAAGCTCATTCTTAATAATATGTTTATATAAAAAAGCAAGTGCATTTAAAGCGGTTGCTTGTGTTCTCGCTGCCACTTTTTTAGTGACTGTTAAGTGATTTAAAAATATTTCTACTTCATTATTGCCCATACTGGTAGGGTGCCGCTTATTATGAAAATGGATATAGGCAGTAATCCAAAATACATAAGTTTCAATAGATTTTTTAGCATAGTGATGGCTATACATATAGTTGATAATACTATTAAGAAAAGGGGATTTAGTTTTCATTTTAAATCTCAGTTAACTGTATTTATATACAGTATTGGCGTTTTTCCTCCTAAGTCAAGAAATGAGGACCTTTTCCTCTTTTCTGTATTTTAATAAAAGAATAGCCTGACTTAAAGTTTAAAGCTGGCAATGTATTACAGGATTTGTTATTAATATGAAAAACAATTAAGGGGACATGCATTGCTCATAAAAAGAGGAAAGTGTCCTTTGATAAAGTTGTTAGTTTCCTGTCGAGGTTTCGTGAAAAAATTTGCTCTTGCTATATCAATTTTGGCCTTGGTTGTTTTCTATTTTATTCCAAAAGAACATAGTGAAATTGAAAAGTTTAGCGATAAAAATGATAGTGAAAACGCTGTTTCTAAAGACTTAAAGCGCAAAGAAAAATCAACGATTGAAACTGATATAGGTGTTAGTGAACTTGCATCCGCAGAAGAATACTTACTTGAAGCAAAAGAAATACGTCGTTGCAGCGCAATACCCAAAACTCAAGATGAACTTGATAAATGGATGAGCAAAGTAAATGAGGTGGGTGAGCCCTACGAGTATATCGAAGAGGTTTTGTCTCGTTTTGAGCGCTGTTCACAATTTAATTTTATATCTGATGATTTTGTTGAATTACTTTTTAAAGCAATTGAATTAGGTTCCGATAATGCCGTAGCAGAGTTATGGGCTGTTTCGGATAGAGAATATTTTCAAAGTAAAGGCTTAGATGAATTAAGCAGAGAAGACACAATAAAGCAAAGAGTTAAATTTAATAAATTGAAATACCGCCTTTCCGAAAGTGTTGCTTTGACTGGTGGAGAGCAGTCAATATTAAGGCTGGTAAAAGAGTATCAAAATTACGATCCTGACACTGGAAACCCAAACTATTTAAAAGTCATAGCATATGCAGACTTTGGGTTAAAAATAGTAGAGGATAACGATATTTATTTGAAATTAGATTTTATCAAGCAGCGTATTCATCAAAATATGGAATTTCAAGATATTGAACAGGCGCAAATGCTAACTGAAAAGTTGTTGAATAAGTTTGTTGAAAATGGAAACTAACAAATCACTTAAAAGGACAAATAACAGTTGGCTGTTTGCTCCTTCGTCGCCTATTTTAGCCAGCAATTATTTTCCTCTTAGTGAGGCGTTATGCGGCATTGAGAATTCGACTAAATGTTATTGCACCCGTTGTATTTTATGAAAGGTTTATCGTTTGTTGCCTTTTCTTTTACTTGGCAAATTATTCGTAAGTAAGTCTGTTTCAACTTATGGCTAAACAGTTTTTCGCCAAAGTAGGTTAGTGGTAAATTAAGTTTTTATCGTGTGGCTCAAAATTCACGGTTTAGAGCATCACAATGCAATGGTCTTTTAAAACGTGCATTGCATGCCGTTAATATTTATACAAATAGTATGTTATTGTAATCTGAAAATCGCATAACAAGGCATTTAAGCAGGACAAAAAACAGTTGGTTTTTGCTCGTGTCTCGCTTATTTTAACCAACTATTTTTTGCCTCTTAATGAGGCGTTATATTTTATTCAAACTAAGGAGAGTTATATGAGCATTAAAGATACCATCCATTCAGCAGGTCAAAATCTTCATACAATCATGATCACTGCCCGAGAAAAAGATGGCTCTGTTGAAACAAGAGAAGCTGAACCCTACAGTTACAGAGTGACTGCAGGGACTGAAAAGTTTTTTTGCTATGATATCCAAAAAGGTGGCACAAGAAACTTATTCGTCTCAAATATTATTTTAGTCGAAGAAACTAGCAATTCATTTCAACCTCGTTGGACAGTAGAGGTTTAGCGTAATATAAAATATAACAAGTTGCTCAAACGGAAAATAACAGTTGGCCATCGCTTCGCGATTATAGCCAACCGTTATTTTCCGTTTGAGCAAAGCGTTAGCCGTTCAAGGAGTATCAACATGGATGTAAAATCTCTGCCTACAGATAATTTATATAAATTTATCGCAATATTTTGTATAGCTCTAATTTTTACAAGTGCATATGCGTTTGTAAATGTATACGACACTTTTTCAAAAAACTATCAAAATAATCAAATTTCTATTATGGAATTGGAAGCAAAAACGGATTTAAAGGATTTAGAAAAAAAGAAACTCAAATTTTTTCAAAATAGACTCGAATTAATAGATTCTGATAAAGGTTTCTTAATGGGAACATGTTTATGGATTTTAATATTCTCAATATTTGGGGCTATCATGGGATTTCGCTCATGGAGAAAAAATTTACAAATATATCTTGATATGCAAATTCAATATGAAACGACGCTATTGCGCTTTCAAGTTGAAACGGCTAACAAGAAAATCAACAAGGACACGTAACAGTTGGCTACGTTTCGCTTCGCTACACAATTTTAGCCAACCATTACTTAGCCTGTTATTTAGGCGTTAGTGCGTCAAGCGAAGCTTGATGCATCTTGCAGGGTGCAAGTCCCTGTCGGGTAAGGTTTAACTCACCACCCGTATCGAGTGTTGCGCCTATGGCGGAGCTGAATTTTTTTCAGCGAACAAGCTAGGTGAAGCGTACACAGAGAATTAAGTAGGCCACAGGGGATACGTGTCCCTGAAGTGCTGGCATCGCTCCGATAAATACAGTCTGACTGACGAGGTTTGCAACGCCACCGAAGTCCATGCAAAGCAACCGTAATGAGTGAGGTTGTGGCGAGTCAGCGGAGTTATTAAGCCGTGGCATGGTTAAAGAGATGCATTAGGAACTTGAGAGAGCCAAGGGTGTTCCGCAAGGACGCGGTAGGGAAGCTAAGCCAAAAAGCAAGGCCAACGATGACCCTTTGGCAGTCAGACCAGCTCGTAGTAGTTTGAGACGGGAAAGCCGATCACATGGCGAAGGGGCTGGCAGTTATATCACGTGTTTAGCAGACACATAGGCCGGACAATGTAGGGCTGGAACCACTATGATAACCGAACTAAACGCGATCACATTTAAATCACAGCGACACCCCAAACACAGGTTTCAGAACTTATACGGATTACTAAGGGAAGATTGCTTGTATAAAAGTTGGGATCAGCTCAATAAGCAGGCTGCGGCCGGTATTGATGGCATTACCATGCCTGTTTATAAGCAGCAACTCATTAGCAACATTACTCGACTGAGCGATGCCCTTAAGCATAAGCGCTTTCGAGCCAATGACATCAAACGTGTCTTTATTCCCAAAGCAAATGGCAAACAGCGACCGCTGGGGTTGCCCACGGTGGATGATAAATTGGTGCAACAAGGCGTGAGCCAGATATTGCAAAGTATCTGGGAAGCGGACTTTCTGCCCAATAGCTATGGCTACCGACCGAATAAAAGCGCTCATCAAGCGGTGCACAGTTTAGCGTTGAACCTTCAGTTTAAAGGATACGGTTACATTGTGGAGGCTGACATTAAAGGCTTCTTCAACAACCTTGACCACGACTGGCTGATGAAGATGCTCAAACAACGTATTGATGACAAAGCCATGCTGAGTTTAATCAGCCAATGGCTTAAAGCCCGTATCAAATCACCGGAAGGGGTGTTTGAACCCCGAAAAGCGGTACGCCGCAAGGGGGGATCATTAGCCCAGTACTGGCGAACATCTATTTGCACTACGCACTCGACTTATGGTTTGAAAAGAAAGTAAAACCTCGAATGCATGGTCGCGCGATGCTCATCCGGTATGCCGATGATTTTGTGTGTGCGTTTCAATACGCCAACGACGCAGAGCGATTTTACAAGGTGTTGCCAAAACGACTCAAGAGGTTCAACTTAGAGGTAGCAGAGGATAAAACCTCACTGCTGCGTTTCAGTCGATTTCACCCGAGTGAAACAACGATGACACCCATCCTAAAGTTTGTATTTTTTATATTTTGCACTAACTTTGAGTTAGTGCAAAATATAATCTGGGTGTCACATGGCAATTGCAAGAAGGCGTCAAGTAAGTTTGGTTGATACAAAGTATTATCACTGTATTTCACGTTGCGTTCGTCGTGCTTTCTTGTGCGGGGAAGACCGTTTTACAGGGAAGTCTTTTGAGCATCGCAGAGGCTGGGTTGAAGATAAGCTACTCACATTGGCGAAGGCATTTTGCATTGATGTGTGTGCCTATGCAGTCATGAGTAACCACACTCATTTAGTCCTGTATGTAGATGATAAAAAAGCGAATCGACTAAATGATAAAGCGATTGTTATTCGTTGGCATAAACTCTGTAAGGGCACTTTGCTTACTCAAAAGTACATGCAAGGTGAGAAGCTAAGTAAAACTGAACTTATCTTTTTTAATCAAACAGTAAAACAATACCGTGAACGGCTAGCAAGTATTAGCTGGTTTATGCGATTATTAAATGAAGACATTGCGCGTAAAGCCAATAAGGAAGATAACTGTACAGGCCGATTCTGGGAAGGGCGCTTTAAATCCCAAGCATTATTAGATGAAGCCGCACTCGCCGCCTGTATGGCCTATGTAGATTTAAACCCAATCAGAGCAAAAATGGCACAAACACCGGAAACATCTGACCACACCAGTGTACAAAAACGCATTGGAAGCGCAACAGAGGGCAAGCAACCAAAACAACTATTACGCTTTGCAGGCATGCCACGTCAAATCATGCCAAAAGGGTTACCATTTGAGCTTAAATCGTACCTTGAACTGGTTGAATTAACAGGGCGTTGTATAAGAGAAGGCAAACGCGGGTATATTGAAAACACACATTTACCTTTACTAGAAAGAGTCAATATCTCCCCAGAAAATTGGTTAAAACTGACCACGCAATTTACACGCGTATTTCATGGCGCAGTAGGTAGGACGACCTCACAAGAGAGTTACTGTGAACACTTGAACAGAAAACGGCGTAGCAACGTCAGTAACAGCGAAAAGCTGCTGGCATAAAGTTAAAAGTCCTCAGTAAAAAGTTAAAACTGCAATTATGCAGTTATTATTATGCGCGTAATTTAGGCTTTAGAGTACTAATAACTTATTTAATGGATGGAATGAAAGCAACCCATTAATAAAAAGTAAATTCATAACCTAAAAAGTAAATCTAGTGGAATAGTGATGTTGGCTCAATTAGAATGGCTGTCTAATTTGTTGTTGCTTTTAAGAAAAATAGCCAGTTTTATGGGTCCCAAATACATTGCCTAATGCTTTACAAACGCTTAGAGTTAATTACAGGAGCTCGTTTTTTAATTGAATTTGGCTGTTAGAGTTATTCTACAGCCTCGTTATACCTACAGGGGGCACGGTGAAATTTTTAATTCTGATATTTTCGTTTATTTCATTATCTAGTTTTGCATGTTCAGATGGTAAACCCGAAAACGGTATAGCCGCTTTTATTACTAAAGAAAGTCACCTTAGGTCATTAGATGTCTCGGTTTATTACCCTTTAAAGTTTGGCGAAGCAATTGCTTTTCGCGCAGACATTTCATTTGGTAATAACATAGACGAGTCAATGTTATCCGTTCCTACAAATGTAACAGTACCTTATCAACTGACGGAGAATCCAGAATTAAAAAACTATATGGTATCCACTTTTCTAGTTGAGCCTAGTATGTTAGACAAGATTTCCATTACTGTTTATTATAAACGACAGAAACGCAAAGGTGGGTTAATTACATTTTGTGCGGGGCCAGTAGCAATATATAAAATTAATGATTTACCTATTAAGTAGGTATAACAAGGCAATTAAGTCGGATTCGTAACAGTTTGCTCGGTTCCACTTCGTTTCACATTTTAGCAAACTGTTACTCACCGCTTATTGCGGCGTTGTGGCTGTAGAATTACTCTTTTTTAAGAAAAACAGCTTGTTTTATGGGTTCCAAATGCATTACCTAATGCTTTAAAAACGCTTAGAGTTAATTACAGGAGCTCGTTTTTTAATTGAATTTGGCTGTTAGAGTTATTCTACAGCCTCGTTAGCAGTCAGGTTTTAGGATTAAGTTAAATGGAATTTTTTAAGCAAGTAATATATGAAATGTACGGTTTTACTTTACTGGAATTTCTTTTTTACGCCTTAGATGCACTTGTCATCTGCGCTTGTTTTATAGCTTTGTTAGTGGGCTCAGTTAAATTAAATCGTCGCGTTAACTCCAAGGATTCTCGGCTGCTCGTTTTCTCTTGTCTAACGGTACTGGTTCTAAGTGTCTTATCAGGTGTCGTATCAGAATATAGTTATCAAGAAAATGATTCCTTGTCTTTGACGGAGCTGCTAATGATTTACTCTCCATCAGTTGCAGTTGTATGTCTTACAATTAGTCTTCTTCGAGTTTTAAAAAGCTTAAGAGGTAATTTAAACAATGACTGCTAACAAAGCGCTTAAGCCTCTCCCTTCGGTCGCTGGGACGCCTATACGCGGGGCGGCTTCGCCATTATGCCCCACGTATCAGCACCCCTTAGCTTAAAGTTATACGCAAATATGAATTCGAACATTGTGCCACAAAATAAACATGATTTAGATGCATGCATTAACTTACAAGCTATCCCTAATTCGGAGTTGCCATTATATTTTGAGCAACTACTTCCATGGCTTCAAGATATTAATTGGCCAGTGGCATTACCTGTTGCGGAAAAACTATCACAGGCGAACGATGATTTAGTTCCGTTTATCAATGAAATCTTACTGGGTAATGATGATATCTGGAAGTGTAATGCCATTGAGTATTTAATTATGAAACTGAAACCACAAGTAATGGAATCAGCTTTAGTTGAGGTTGTTAAAATTATTAACTCTCCTACTCAATCTGAAATAGATGAAGGTGTTAATTTAATTGCAAGAGAAGCTGTGTTCTATTACAGTCATTGCGTATAATCGGTTAGCCGGAGGTTTCTAATCTCCAGCCCCCAAACCACCCATCATGCGCTTTTTATTGACAGGAAGTGCAATGGGCGGTTCATCTCCTGTAATGAATATTGATCCAAATATCTTTCAATGACACTAAACCTTGTGATGCTAAGTAGTCATTGCCTAGCGCAATGTTAATTCCTTTTGTTTTTGAGCTTCTACAAGGGCGTTCGTTTCCAAGCGCCTACTTTTGGTACTGTGATACCACAGGCTCTGGCGAGTCGCACGCTAACCCCCAATTTCATTAAACTGCGAACTTTAGTGTGTACTATTCCCTTTATAAAGAGCGCCATCGCCGCCAGTAGCACATTCTTATCCTGCGGCGGATCCAATGATCTAAATCCACCGTTAGATAATAAGCATTGGCAGGCTGAAAATGAGCTACATTGACAAGATGAAGGTCAAAATAGACAGTCTATTGGAACGACGACAATGTTTTATAAAGTAATGGTAAAAGACTCGGCAGTATTGAGCCTGTCTTTCTTGAGGTAAAAAGCGCAATATTACAGTCAATAAAGACATGAATAAATTGACCTTACGCGGACAAACTAATGTGAATGCATTCACTTTATTCTGCGGCAACTGTATTGCCTTGTTCATAATCTAGAAAAGCTGAGAAACACGATGCATTAATAAGGGTAACCCCTTATCACTTTAAATAAACCACTCACACACCTGCAATCCCTTTCAAAACGCCGATTAAAACAACACCAAGTCCTCTTTTTATATTTACGTGAAATAGAAGTAACCGATTGAACCAAAATAGGAACTCAGCTATGGTTGATGCATCAATAAAAATAAATTAAAACGAGTTGTTCTACGGGCTCGTTATGTTCTAGGGAGAAATTATGATTTATACGACAACGGAAACTGTTCCTGGCAAGGAAATTGAAGCTGTATTGGGCATCGTCAATGGGAACATGGTTCAGTCTAAACATGTTGGTCGAGATATCATGGCTGGTTTAAAAGGTATTGTGGGCGGCGAACTCAAAGGCTATACCGAGATGTTGATGGAAGCTCGAAATATAGCGGTAGAACGATTAATAGAAGATGCAAAAAAGTTAAATGCCGATGCAATAGTAGGAATACGATTTACAACTAGCTCAGTTACTGATGGGGCATCAGAAATATTAGTGTTTGGCACAGCTGTTAAATTTCGAACATAACCGGGTAGCCGGAGTTCTCTAGCCTCCAGCTCCACACCACTCATCTTAACATTGGTGTTTCCCCTGTTTTTATGACGTTTAATTAGCATGAATATTGAATAGCTCAAGATGTAACAATAACAGTTAAACTGTAGATACAAAAAAACTCCGTAAAGCGGAGTTTTCTTTGCGAATATTCTAAAAGATCAATCTATTAAGCCCAGAATTTCAAGTCTTTCTTTTGCTTTGATATATCGTGCGCGGACGTCATCAATTTGCGGTTGAGTTAACTTTTTACCAAAGGTACGAAGCCCGCCGTTGGCATCGTTATGATGAATTCCGAAAGCAAATTTTAGGTACTCTAAAAGTAACGGTTGTGCATCAAGGTAGGAGATAGAATTCATCGCCTGAGAAATTTTATTTGCCTCAGCCCACTCTCCGTTATTTACATATTCTTGCATAGTAATACTCGCTTTTGGGAATATACACCCAACGCCTGTAATTCCACCACATGCACCAGCGAGCCCTGCATGTACCGTTACGGTATCAACACCGGCCAGCACTTTTAAATCTTTGTTCTCTAGTATCATTGTTTCAATAACTGACACGTCTATAGTCGATATCTTAAGCGCGGTTACTTCAGGCAGGGCTGCAAGTCTTGTAAGAAGATCAGTTGAGAGCGCATGATAGCCGGCCGCATCAGGGTTGTTATAAGGCATTATTGTTATGCCGGCTTCTTTTGCCGCTGCTGCAGAAAGTGCGTAGTACGCATACATTTGTTCATCAGATGGTGCTACTTTTGTTTTTGGTGGCATTACCATAACGGTATCCACACCAACTGTTGCTAGCTCTTTAACGATTTTAGCAAGTTCTTCTTTCGTTTCTGCCGCAGCGCCACTGATCAATGGAACATTGTATTCATTAGCAACACTAGAAAGGGCTTTTAGCAAAGAAAGGCGCTGCTCAGAACTTAGGTAGCTATTCTCACCCAGAGTACCAGAGCCAACCAGCCCACCCATTCTAGTTCCATGTTTACCTTGAACTTTTAAAATATCAGCAGCGTATTTTTGTGTTGCTTCAAGGTCAATTTCAAGGACTCCAGATTCTGACTCTTTTAGCCATGTAAATACGGCCGGCATAACTGTATATCGCCAATCTTTACTGCTTGCTTCCATCATATTCTCTCTTTTGTTTTATATTGTATACATTATGCAATTATTGTATCAGTAAAATTAACTTCGGCAAGGCCGGGATAAAAATAAAGCTAAATATAAATAAATCTGACATCTACCTTAAAGTTGAATAATAGCCGACAGATTTGAAGAGTCCCACCAAACTAGCGTCAAAGCACTTAGAGTATGAAAAGTGACTCGCCTAGAGCTATGCTCAATAATGTGGTTTATATTTCACGTAGGCGGGGTTTTATGCCGCGCGGATCTTCAAATATATAAAACTGCGCGAGGTAAACTCCCGCCTACTTTCCTTGTTTTTATTGCTGTTCTCTTTTCAAATGAAACATATTTTTTATATGATATGTGAAATAAATGTATATTTAATATTGTATACAATATGTAATGAGTGTATATTTTTTGCGTCTGAGGTTAGACAGACAACAAAAATCAACAGGATCAAGGAACATATTCATGTTTACATATAATAAAAAGCAAACTCGGGGTGTTGGCGTTAAAACATTATTAGCAACGGCGGTTACAGCTGCGTTAATGATGGCACCTGCTGCGCATGCGGTAGATGGTAGCAGTGTTGTAAAAGGCCATGTTGTGGCTCAGGCAGGTACGGATTTAATTGGCGCAACAATCACACTAAAGCATAAAAGCAAGGGCTTGGTTTATACAATTACAAGTAATGCGCAAGGTGAGTATTTGCTGCGTAATGTACCAGTAGGTACGTATGATGTGACAATTGTTAAAGATGGTTACCAAACACTAACAGAAGAAAATGTTTCTGTGACGATTGGACAATCAATTATTCTTGATGTACAGCTTTATAAAGCGGGTACCGATATGGAGCGCATTGCGGTAACTGGCGCTGCGATCCGTCGTGTTGATATGGCGTCTTCTACGTCGGGCTTAACATTTAGCGACGCTGAGCTTAAAGCGATGCCAGTAAATACGGGTTTTGAAAGTATTGCGTTATTAGCGCCGGGTACTGTTGCACCGGGTGGCTCAAACTTTAAAGGTGCATCGAGCTTTGGTGGCTCGTCTGCTGCTGAAAATGGCTATTACTTTAATGGTTTAAATGTGACGAGTATTCGTACCGGGTTGGGTTCAATACGCCTGCCGTGGGAAGCTATTTCGCAAACCCAAGTTAAAACGGGCGGCGTGAGTCCTGAATTTGGTGGCGCATTAGGCGGTATTGTTAATGCTGTTTCTAAATCAGGTGATAATGACTTTAAATTTGGTGCTGAAGTACGCTGGGATCCAAATAGCTTACGCAGCCAACATGACTCAATATTTCAAGATAATGGCACGATAAGCACCAATACGCAGCAAAGTAGTTACGACTTTAAAGAACTGCAATTGTGGGCCAGTGGTGCGATTATCGAAGATACTTTGTTCTTTTATGGTTTATTTGCACCGCGCCGTGAGGAGTCTAATAGCGCAGGTCAAACGACGTTCTCAGATTTTGAGCGTGATGAAGATCGCTGGTTTACCAAAGTAGATTGGTTTATTAATGAAGACCATTCAGTAGGCTTTTCAGCCATGAACAACAAACGTACATGGACTGATAAAACCTTTGCTTATAGCTGGAAAGACAATGTTGTAGGTGCGCAACAAGGTGTGGATGCGCCGGGTGAAGACGGCGGTAATGTATATAGCATTAACTATAATGGTTACCTTAGCGATACGTTTTCTGTCTCTGCGGTAATAGGGCGCGTTACTGAAAATGTTGAAAACGTTGTAGCCTCGCCAAACCCTGGTGTATGGGATGCACGTGATGGCTCTGTTACGCTAAGCCAACACACTAATTCCGCGGTTAGCGAAGAGGAGTACACTCGTGATCAAGCACGTATCGATTTTAGTTGGGATTTAGATGCACATTCAATTCAATTTGGTGTGGATTATACCAAAGTTGATGTGGTATCTCATTCAGGCCAGAACGGTGTTGGTGATGCAGAAGGTTGGTGGACAGTAAAAACTGCGGGCGAAAATGATGTATCAGGCGCAGCGGTCGGTAGTGATTATATTGAACGTCGCATCCGTACTCGTGACGTAGAGTCAGACGTTTCTTCATTGGCATTTTATATTAACGACTCTTGGCAGGCGACTGATAATTTAGTGCTTAATTTAGGTGTTCGATACAGCGAATTTGAAAATACGGTATCAGATGGCCGTGCTTTTGTAGATATTGATGGTCAAATTGCGCCACGCTTACAAGCTATCTACGATCTATCAGGTGATGGCAGCTCAAAGGTTTTTGCAACCTATGGACGTTATTTCCAGCCAGTGTCTGCCAATATGAATATCACTCAAGGGTCTGCGTCAGTAGAGTGGTTTGAATATTTCGATTTAGATCAGCTAGATGGTAACGGAGCGCCAAGCTTAATGACCGATGGTTCGCCAAGTCGTGGTGAAATGCTGCGAGATAGGCGCTGGCGCCAACGTGGTATTACTGAGCCAGGCTTAATAGCATCAGCCTCTTTAAAGCCTATGTACAGTGATGAATTTACCATTGGTTATCAACAAGAAGTGTTCGATACCATGTCAGCTGGTGTACGTGCCATTTACCGTGATTTAGGTCGCAGTGTAGAAGACACTGATGTAGGCCCTGTTTTAGCTAAAAAATTAGCAGAAATGGGCATAACCGATAATGTCGGTCAGGGTTCGTATTATGTCCTTAATAATCCCGGCGAAGCGATTCAAATGTCGTATGACTTTGATGGTGACGGCCAAGTTGATGATGTTAATTTAAGTGCAGAGGAACTTTCACTTCCTGCGGCACAACGAAAATATTTAGCACTTGAGTTTACTTTAGACGGCAATGTAACAGACGATTTACGCATTAATACGTCATATACGTGGTCTCATAGTTATGGCAACACGGAAGGACTCGTCAAAACCGATAATAACCAAGCGGATCCGGGCTGGACAACGTCATATGACTACGGTGACTTGATGGACCATGGTTATGGTAATTTACCAAATGATCATCGCCACGCTATTAAACTCAGCGGTGCTTACACTATTACAGACTCGTTAACGTTAGGCTTAGTTGCGCGTACTGCGTCGGGTCGACCTAAGAGTTATTTCTCAGTGCACCCTGAAGGAGTCGATAGCTGTGCAAAAGGCAGTCCATGGGATGCATGTGCCAGTAAATACTACGACCAAGCATCACATTATGATGAAAATGGTAACCCAGCTCCGCGTGGAAGCAAAGGTAATTTACCGTGGGCTACAAATATAGATATGTCGCTTACGTATTACACAGACTTTTTTGGCGCTGATATGACATTAAAAGGCACTGTTTATAATTTACTTGATAGTGACAGTGCCATTTCGATTAATGAAGAGCGTGCGCAGTATGGTGATGATGGCTTAGAGCTTAACCCTGACTATGGATTGGTGACAGGCCGACAAGGTGCGCGTTATGTATCGTTAACCGCGCGTATAGAGTTTTAAATTCCCTGGTAAGATGCTGTTAAATAACAATAAGGTAATAACTTTACCCATCGTTTTTAGCTTGTTGTTTTAATGTTTAAGCACATTCTCTGTTAAGAGTGATACAGCCTTGATGCCGAGCAGGAAACTGCTCGGCATTTTTCATTAAAGTTATTGCACTAAAAAACATTAAGATATATTGTATGCAAAAAGGAGTTGATGATGTCCCACACTTTATTCTCTCACTGGCAACAGCCAAATAATGATTGGTTACAAATACACACCCTGGATATGCACACCGGGGGCGAGCCGCTGCGTATTATTGTTGATGGTTTTGAGCAGCTAGTAGGTAATACGATGCTTGAAAAACGTGCAGATTGTTTAGCTCGCTTTGATTACTTACGCAAAGCATTGATGTTTGAACCTCGCGGTCATGCTGACATGTATGGCGCAGTGATCACCCCCGCTGAGCGCCCAGATAGCCACTTTGGCGTACTTTTTTTACATAATGAAGGCTACAGTACGATGTGCGGGCATGCGATTATTGCGCTGGCAACCGCTGCAAAAGATTGCAGATTTGTTGAGTTTAAAGATGGTCATAATGAGCTAAGAATAGACACTCCTGCAGGGCTTATAAAAGCCTATGTTGAACTTAAAAATAATCAGTTACAGCAGGTGTATTTTGATAATGTCGCCAGCTTTGTCGATAAACTCGACGTTCAAATAAGCTTGCCTATGTTTGGCTCAGTTAGCTGCGATATAGCATTTGGCGGTGCATATTACGCATTTGTTGATGCAGACACCCTTGATTTAAGCTTAGCGCCTGAAAATCATGAGCAGATAATTAGTCTTGGTAAAGCGATTAAACAGCAGGTTACTAAGCAATACCAACCAAAACACCCGAGCGATAATGGACTTGGCTTTCTATACGGGGTTATTTTTTACTCCAATAGTCAGTTATCGCAAGTCAATCACTTTAGTCGCCATGTGTGTGTATTTGCCGAAGGTGAACTTGATAGAAGCCCAACAGGCACAGGCGTAAGTGCTCGTGCAGCATTAGCATTTGCTAAAGGCGAGTTAGCCGTTGGGCAAAGTGCAAATATTGAGAGCATTTTAGGCTCCTTATTTAATGTGAAAATTAAGCAATCATGCACCTTTGAAACACATGCTGCTATTATTCCCCGCGTTACTGGTAGTGCATTTATAACAGGTAAACATACATTTTTAATTGATCCGAACGATCCCCTAAAGCAAGGATTTATTTTTCGATGAATAGTCATTTTTTTCAGCGCCAACAGATTTTAAAACAACAACTAATAAATGATAATTTAACTGCTATTTTAGTTTTAGGTCATGAAAATATTCGCTACTTGAGTGGCTTTAGTGGTAACGCGGCGTATGCAATAGTAACACCAGCTAGTTGTGTACTTATTACTGATTACCGCTACTTTGAACGGGCAAAGCAAGAGTGCCAAGGTTTTGAAGTGATCTGCCGTGATCGTGATAACGAGAGCTTGGGTCATTGTATTAATCGTTTTTTACCAGCTAATAGCGATTTGGGTTTTGATGCCGCATTTATAAATGTGGCATTGTGGCAGCAGGTTGCAAATGATTTGAATAGCCATACATTAGTGCCAATCCAAGGTGTAATTGAACGCCAGCGCATGATCAAAAATGACTGGGAAGTAACACAAATTAAAGCTGCGGCAGCGATTGCTGATGAAGCGTTAGCACACACACTGCCATACTTTAAAGTCGGTGTGAGTGAGCGTGATTTAGCCCTAGAGCTTGAGTTTAGAATGCAAAAACTAGGCTCAGAAGGCATGTCATTTGCGACCATTTTAATGTTTGCTGAACGTACATCACTCCCCCATGGCAGCCCAAGTGAGCGCACACTTAAAGAGGGCGATTTTATTACCTTAGATTTTGGTGCTGTTATTAATGGTTATCGCTCAGACATGACTCGCAGCTATGTATTAGGCAAGGCGTCAAGCAAACAAACTCAAATTTACAATGCAGTTGCGACTGCTCAACAAACTGCTATTAATTTACTTAAGCCTGGTGTTGATTGTATTGATTTACAAAATGCCTCGCAACGAGTATTGGATGACTCAGGTTATGGGAAGTGGGCAGGGCAAGGGCTTGGCCACGGTTTGGGGCTATTTTTACATGAACACCCCTTTATTAATAAAAATGTGAGTCATGTTTTAGAGGTTGGTAATGTGATAACAATTGAACCGGGTATTTACATCCCTGATTTTGGTGGTGTACGTCTTGAAGAAGATATTTTAATTACACCAATCGGCTACGAAATATTAACGCATGCACCAAAGCCATTTGAGCTGGAGCTATAAAATGCAAGTTATTGATACAAAGCACATTGATAGCGCTCTTGATTTTGATTCGTTAATAACTGCTATGCAACAAGGATTTGCGCTCGATTTTGGCATGCCAAAACGTAACGTGTATGAGTTAGATAGCAACAGTGCCAGCCATGATGCGTTTGCTGTGCTACCTGCTTGGAATGAACAAGTGATTGGGGTTAAAGCATTTACTTACTTTCCAAACAATGGCGAAGCGGGTTTTGACTCGTTGTATTCTAAAATTATGCTGTTTTCGCGCGAGCACGGCGAGCCACTGGCATTGGTGGATGGAACGCGGATTACTTTGTGGCGCACGGCGAGTGTATCTGCACTGGCGAGTCGTTATTTATCTCGAGAGAACAGCAAGCATTTAGTGTTTTTTGGCAGTGGCAACTTAGCCCAATACATGGTACGTGCACATTTAGCTGTACGTGATTTTAAGCGGGTAACGCTGGTGGCGCGCAATAAATTAAAAGTAGCCGCCCTGCAACGTCGTTTACAGCATGCATTTCCCGATGTTGAGTTTGTGATTGGACAAAGCACACAGGAGATTATTTATAGCGCTGACGTGATCAGCTGCGCAACCGGTTCTGCTAAACCATTATTTGATGGTAACTGGTTAAAAGCAGGCACGCATATTGATTTAATAGGTAATCATCACAGCGAGCATCGTGAATGCGACACCACGACCATCACCCGCAGCCGTGTTTATGTAGATAGCAAAGCAAATGTTTTGGCAGAAGCAGGTGAGTTATTAATACCGATAGCGCAAGGGGTATTTAGTGAGCAAGATGTATGTGCAGAGTTGGCTGATTTAGCCAAGGTAAATACCATTGCTCGTTTTAATGAAACGGATATAACAGTATTTAAGTCAGTTGGTACGGCATTGAGTGATTTAATTGCTGCATATAAAGTGTACACCCAAACCACCTGCAAAATGACCAACTGAAACTCGCATCTTTAGGTCGTTTGGGTATATCAATCTTTACAAGGCTAGAAACTGATGAGCAAAGTACTATTTATATTGGGGGCTATTTTTATATTCGTTGGCATTTTGCCACTACTGCGCTGGCTAAAAAGTAAAATTAGCAAGCATCATTGGCGAGTATGCCCGATTGACGATATAACGAGTGTTGTTAATACGCGCGTGGCATCGCGTGAGTTACTACCACAAAAATCAATGTTAGTAAGCTTTCGCTTTAATAACCATTTGCACAGTGTTTTAATTGGTTACGACAGACGATTATTACTGCGTTTTAGAGATTCGCAAAGCTGCACTATATTAGTTGATAAAGATAACCCGCAGAGTGTGTATAACAATGCGCAGCTGTGGCATAGCTACGCAACAATATGGTTATTTTCAGGGGTAAGCCTATGTGCGGGTAGTTACTTTTTAGTGCCGTAGTTTTGGCCATTTAAAGGTTGGTATAAAGTAACTTAAAAACCAACCTTTTGGGTACGGGCTATTTTTTAGCGTAAGGCAGGCGAGTTAAGTGGCGAGTTTTATGATAGCTATCTAAACCACTGATAGCGACTGTATTTATAAGTTCAATGTCCAGAAAACCGTCGTCCATCACGGCTATATCATCAACGTGTATGTCCATTATTTCACCGATTACCAGCTCTGTTGCGTTAATATTAAGGTGCTGATGATCAACAAACTTAACAGCGTATTTTAGTTTACTTTGCGCGACGAATGGAGCTTTAAAATCAGCTAAGTATTGCTCCGTTAAGCCTGTTGCATCAAACTCAGACTCATCCTTATCATAGCGAGCTGATGTTTGATGTGCTTGCTCAACAATTTCACTGTTAACTTGGTTGATTGTAAATACACCGGTCTGAATAATATTTTCAAAGGTGTGTCTAGGTACGCTGTGTGGACGCATTATCATTGCGACCAAAGGTGGATGCGCGCCTAAGTGGATAACTGAACTGACAATCGCCAAATTTGTATTACCTGATTCGTCTTGTGTACCAATTAAATTAGCGCTTTTGAATCCAGACAATGAGTTTATCAGATGAGTGCGATAATCCTTTTCAAAGCTTTCGATTGCGTCTTTTGTTATATGCATGATGAATCCTTACCAGTGAATGTGTTCGCCTCGCCAATCTATGTAAGCTGGCGTACCAATATTTGTTAATTGTTCGGGTGTTTGTAAAAGAGCAAATAATTGATCCGCCACAAATTCAGGTGTAAACAGTTTTCCTGCGGGGACATTTTTTTGAAATGGTTTAGATAGTT
This sequence comes from Pseudoalteromonas sp. NEC-BIFX-2020_002, assembly GCF_013002825.1. NCBI lineage: Bacteria > Pseudomonadati > Pseudomonadota > Gammaproteobacteria > Alteromonadales > Pseudoalteromonadaceae > Pseudoalteromonas > Pseudoalteromonas sp. NEC-BIFX-2020_002. The sequence goes on along the minus strand of NZ_JABEPJ010000007.1, from coordinate 62,851 downwards.
CAGTATCTGTTGTGCCAGGGTGAAAAAGCACTAACCGTGTTTGTTTTGCTCTGCGGGCAAGCTCTATGGCAGCAGTTTTAAACAACATATTAAGCGCCGCTTTAGAGGCGCGATAGCTATACCATCCACCTAAATCATTATCAGTAATACTACCAACACGCGCACTGAGTGAGGTTATCACACAGGGGGATTTATGATTAAGTAGTGGTAAAATAGATTGTAAGCACAATACCGGTGTAAGTGCATTGGTGTTTAGCAGTACGTTGAAATAATTTTCATCTAAATCTTCGAGTTTTTTTTCTGGCATTGATTGGTCAAAATGCAGTAAACCGTTGAATATTAAAACTTGAGTAGGAGTAATGTTTTTAGTTTTTAAATGGGCTGTTAATTTGGCTAAGCTGGATTTGGTGTAATCACTGTGTATTTGTTCAATAAGTAATGAAGTGTTGGGCAATTGAATCTGCGCACGGCTTATACAAAAAACATGCGCGTTGGCGTCATCTGATGCAATTTTTTCTATGTATGCTTTTGCAATTGCACTGTTTGCGCCAAATAAAATATACACAGATGACATTATTTGATCCCACATGATGATTTACACAGTACGCTTGAGATTTGCAGGCGATACTTTGCAAATACCCAGTACCCTAGATCGGCAAAAAAGCGTATTACAGGAAGTTGTAAAATCTTTAACCATGAATGACGACCAACGGCTTTCCAAGCCGCAAATGTAACATCTAAGCCATATAGCATTTCGCCATTGTCACTTTGACCATGTAAAAAAGCCTGAGCATCTTGGCGTTTTATATAGCTATAGCGGTCTTCAAAATCATCTTTGTTGATATCTTCAAGGACAATTTGGTTGCGTGTGTCGGCGTGTTTGAGTTGTTGCATTTCTTTGCTGCATAAAGGGCATTTGCCATCGTAAAAAATAATCACAGTTTACTCATCCAGTATCAATTCATTATTAATTGTTACGAAATAGAATAAGCTTTGGATCTGTTCAATTAGCAATTTGGATGATATTAATAGAGCCTAACAAAATAAGGGTTAGCAAAATGTCGATTTTAACCATTATCCACACTCCACACTTTTAAAATCGATCCGGCTAACTATTTGTACCTAAACGGTATAAAAACATCAACAATGGAGTATCAGGAATGAGTGAACAATATGCCGCCTTACGGGGGAACGTTAATTTATTGGGCCAATTATTAGGCCAAACAATTAAAGACGCCCAAGGACAAGCAATTTTAGATAAAGTGGAAGAGATCCGAGCTTTAGCTAAATCATCTCGCACAGGTAATGAGCAAGATCGTTATGCCTTAATTGATGTTCTGCACGCTTTAACTGATGAAGAGCTATTGCCCGTCGCGCGTGCGTTTAATCACTTTTTAAACTTAGCGAATGTTGCTGAGCAATTTCATACAATATCGCGCTTTAACGATGTTGGATTTTGTCAATTAAGCCCTCTGACACAAACACTTAAAGCGTTATCAAGCCAAGTCCAGCAAGGTAAAATAGATCCAAACCAAATAGCAGACAACCTTGCTAAATTACATATCAATTTAGTACTAACCGCGCATCCTACAGAAGTAACTCGTCGTACTATTATTAATAAACATGTTGAACTAAGTGACTGTTTAGCAGCGCTTGAGCGCACTGATAACTTACCATTTGAACGTGAGAATATTTTAAACCGTATTGCTCAGCTTATTAGCCAAGCATGGCATACTGATGATATTCGTCGCTCGCGACCAACCCCCATTGATGAAGCGAAATGGGGCTTTGCGGTTATAGAAAACAGCTTGTGGCATGCGGTTCCTCGTTTTTTACGTGATTTTAGTAAAGAAGTAAAAGAGCATCTGGATTTAGAACTGCCAAACAACTATAGCCCGGTTGAATTTACATCTTGGATGGGGGGCGATCGCGATGGCAATCCATTTGTTACTGCACAGGTAACACAGCAAGTGTTGGATCATGGTCGTTGGATGGCGCTTGATTTGTACAGTCGTGATATTGAGACCTTAAGTACAGAGCTATCAATGTCGCAAGCAAGTGATGAACTGATTGAGCAGGCAGGACAAGAGTTTGAACCATATCGTGCTGTATTAAAAGATCTCAAGGCACAGGTGAGTGAAACGGTAGCTCATTTAGGCGCTAAAATTATGGGTAATCGCAGTGAAGCGCAAGACATCATTACTGATATTAGCCAAATTAAATACCCTCTAGAGGCGTGCTATCGCTCATTACTTAAAACAAATATGGGTGTTGTAGCGAATGGTTTATTATTAGATGTATTACACCGTATTAATAGCTTTGGGATCCGATTAGCTAAGCTTGATGTACGTCAAGATTCATCACGCCATAGCGATGTTTTTTCAGAGTTAACACGTTACTTGGGTCTGGGTGATTACAATCAATGGCAAGAAGAAGATAAGCAAGCCTTTTTATTGGCTGAGCTTAACTCTCGCCGCCCACTTATCCCTAAACATTGGCAACCAAGCGCAGATGTTAAAGAAGTGCTCGATACCTTTGATGTAATAGCACAACAAGATGCGTCAACATTTGGTTTATACGTGATTTCAATGGCACGTACAGCATCAGATGTGCTGGCGGTACAATTATTATTAAAAGAAAGTGGCTGTGGTTTTAAACTGCCAGTTGCGCCGTTATTTGAAACCTTAGATGATTTAAACGCCGGGCACAGTGTTATAACGCAATTACTGGATAATAATTGGTATCGTGGTCAAGCTGAGGGTGTGCAAAACGTCATGATCGGTTATTCAGATTCAGCTAAAGACGCTGGTATGATGGCAGCGGGTTGGGCTCAATATGAAGCAATGGATAAACTTGTACAATTAGCGCAGCAACGCGGTATTGAACTGGTGTTGTTTCATGGTCGTGGTGGTACGGTGGGTCGTGGTGGTGCACCTGCAGCGCAAGCACTTCGTTCACAACCGCCAGGATCACTCAAAGGTGGCCTGCGTGTAACTGAGCAAGGTGAAATGATCCGCTTTAAATTTGGTTTGCCTAATGTGGCATTACAAAGTTTAAATATATACGCGGGTGCAGTGCTTGAAAGTAACTTATTACCGCCGCCAGAACCTAAAGATAAATGGCGTGACGTGATGGCATTGATCAGCGAAAAATCATGTGAACATTATCGTAATGTGGTTCGTCATGATGACAATTTCGTGCCGTATTTTAGAATGGCAACACCTGAGCAAGAGCTATCTAAATTACCGCTAGGTTCAAGGCCTGCTAAACGAAACCCACATGGTGGCGTTGAAAGCTTACGTGCTATTCCGTGGATATTTGCATGGAGTCAAAACCGTCTAATGCTGCCAGCATGGTTAGGTGCATTAACAGGGCTACAGGCAGCACTTGAAAAGCATGGCATAGAGACGCTTAATGAAATGAGTCAACAATGGCCATTTTTCAGAGCGCGTCTAGAAATGCTCGAAATGGTGTTTAGTAAGGCTGACTGCTGGTTAAGCGCGCATTATGACGATGCGTTAGTTGAGACACAATACAAACCTCTTGGTGTGACGTTACGCCAAGAGCTAAAACAAGCCATTGAATTAGTTCAATCATTGAGCCCACAACAAAGCTTATTGGCAGATCAGCCATGGATCAAAGAATCTATCAATTTGCGTAATCCGTACACCGATCCACTTAATGTATTACAAGTTGAGCTGTTAAAACGCTCTCGTGAAGCTGCGCAAGGTAGCTCCGGTGATATTGATAATGCACTAATGATCACTATGACGGGCATTGCCGCTGGTATGCGTAATACGGGTTAGATAGCGTTAACTTAGGGTTTATATTACAGCGTCTCAACTGGCCCATTGAGAGGTAGTACAATTTTAAAACATGCGCCTAGCTTACACTGCTCGGCGCATATATTACCATTTAATGATTGCTTTACTGCGTTAAACACAATATTTAAACCCAGCCCTAAGTGGTTTCCCCCCATATTTGTTGAATAAAATGGAGTGAAAATATCTTTGAGTATTTTATCATCAATGCCGCTGCCATTATCTTGAAATATAATCACAGCATGATTGTTAACTACACTTATTTCTATCGTGATTAACGCATCATCAGTGTGTACAAAACCATGCTCGTAAGCATTAATGATCAATGTTTTAATAACATCAGAAACAATTGATGGATAAGTAGGAATAGAGACTTCGGTGCCTATCACGTTAAAACTAATATGTTTTTTAAAGTGATTTTGTAATGTGGTCACTCTATCTGTAATAAACGTTTTAAGTGGGATTACTCGCATTGGTATATCGGGTGCAATCGAGACACTTAATGCTTTGAACTCTTCAACAATATTTGCTAAGCGGTTTATATTATTGATCACAAAATCTTTTGCTTCGTTCGTTTCTTGAATAAATTTACTAAAGTCGTTGCTGCTGAGTGTTTTTTCATTGAATTTCTGGCTCAATCGTTTTAGATTTTCTTCGATCAAAGAGCTGGCCGTCGCAGCTGTGCCAATAGGGGTATTTAATTGATGTGCAAGCCCGGTGACTAACACTGTTAATGCGGCTATTTTCTCAGCTTCTAATAATTGCGATTGAGTTTTATGAAGTTCATCGAGTGTTTTAGCTAAGCGTTGCTCACGCTTATGAATATTATGTACAGCAAAAAAAGAGCCGAACAATATCACTAACAACGAAATAGTAATTGCTATAGACAATTCTTGAAACGCTTTAGCTTTTGTTTCTTTGAGTTGTTTTGTACGAGTTAACTCGGTTATTTCTACTTCCTTACTACTTGAGTCAGCTTCGGCGAGTGCCTTGGCTAAGTTAACATCACTTTGCTGTTTCACTAATTGAGTATGCGCATTAGTATGCTTTTTATATGCATTAATTGATTGTTTATAAAGGCTTTGAGACTCAAGGAAACTTGACTGAAATTTATAAACACGAGATACAAATAGTAAATTACTTTGTTTATTTATACTCGCAATCACTAACGCTAGGGTTGTATTTGCTTTATTTAGATCACCCATATCAGCATATATTTGTGCAATAAAAAAATGAGCTTGTGATATTTTTTCAGGCAAACCTTGTTGCTGAAAAATACTGAGGGCTTTTTCGTAATGCTGCTTGGCAAGTGGGTAGTCATTATTTGCTTGTTCAATCTCACCGAGTAATAAATATGCTTCAGCTAAGTAGTATTTAAAATCATTGTCTTGTAAATCAATAATAATATTTAAAGCTAGCGTTTTTGCTTCTGCATACTGTTGTTTGGCAATTAACGTCTTAATTAAATTGTTCGTCGAAATTGAGATGCTTAATGGGTTTTTTAATGCGGTGGCATAATCGAGGTACTTCCTGTAAATATCCTCTGCTTCATCGAGACGTCCAAGTTGTAAATATACTTCAGCTAAGTTGTTAAGTGTTTGCTGGGCTAAATTTTTGTTATCTTTTTTAGTGTGTTCAAGCGCCTTTAAAAAATGCTCTATAGCAAGTTGATACATGCCTAATTGTGTGTAAATACCGCCAGAAATATTATAGTACCCATAAATTAAGCTCGGTTTATCTGATCGTTGAACCAGATTTTTATACAGAACTAAAGTGCGCATTGCTTCTTCAAATTGTCTGGCTTCGAGTTCAAACCATGCTTTGTAATTAAGCATTACAATTTTTTGAGTTGGATTTAACTCGTCATTATTGAGAATGTTTTTTAATTGTGTAAGTGCTTCGGTGGGGTTTTTTGCGTAACTGGCGCGAAGATCCACGCGTAATTCTTCAAACGATTTTTTAGTGTAGGACTGAGCAAAAGCAGATACAGAACTTAGGCTATATAAAATGACAAGTAACACAACACGAAGCATATAACTTCCTTTTAACTGCATGAGTGGCGATATAAAATATTCTTTAATTATAAGTGAAAAAGTAGCTCAGTTGTGTATGATTTTTACCTTTTTCGTAGTCTTTGCTAATACTTTAATCTGTTTCTGTCGGATGGACTGACCAGTTAGGATGATAATGATTGACGGCGGCGAAGAAAAAACTACAATGACTCACCTCCTTGAATGAGAGTTTATCTTATTCTCTTTTACTTAACTGACAGAGCCGTTTAATGTCTAATGTTTCTACTTGTATTACTTATGATGCGTCGACATCATTAATAATGATGACATTACGAGGGACTGCAAATGCACAGGATGTGATTACTTTTTATCAAATAGCTGAACAATATATTGGCATCTATAAATGTAATAAATTATTGGTAGATGTATCTGAATTAAAACACGATTTTCCTGCAAGTGACTTACTTAGCATTATGCCTGCGATTTCGAGCTGGCTTAAACACTGTTTTATAGCTCGCATTGTTAGTTTTGATGGTTTTATGCATGATTTATTTTTGCAAAAAGCGAAACGTTTTGAAATAACGGCTGAGAATTTTGAGTGTTTTCGTAGTGCAAAGCACTGGCTTGAAAATCAGCCTAGCAATTAGGCCTGTAACATTTTACACTGTGTAGCCATTAAATAAGAATAAATTGTTTATGACTGCATCAACGTCTTCTGTATTAAAAGATTCATTAAATAAAACCACATTTTCATTTGATGAATCGCAGCGCACAGCATTGTTCAATCAAGTTAAAACACAGCATGGATTGCTGTTTGCTGCTGACATTAAAGCGCTTTGCGCTCAATATACAATTACACATGATGAGCTTTTACGTGCATGTTTGCCGGTAGCCTCATTGTTTGCTGTAGCACCGATTTCTCACTTTTTGGTTGGTGCTGTTGTTGTTGGTATTGATTGTGATGATGCTATAAATTTTTACTTTGGTGCTAATGTTGAATTCGCCAAACAACCATTGAGCTTGGTGGTACATGCCGAGCAATCGGCGATAAACAACGCATGGCTTAAAGGTGCACAAACAATTGTGCAAATAGCAATAAGTGATGCACCTTGTGGCTATTGTCGTCAGTTTATGAATGAGCTTGCCGATGCAGAAAAATTTGATATTTTGTTACCTGATCAGCAATTTAAATTAAACCAATTATTACCACATGCATTTGGTCCAAAAGATTTAGGTAATAATTACAGCCTATTTAATCCAGCTCCACAAACGCAGACTTTTGAGGCTAACGCTGATATTGATACTGCGCTTACTAAGCTTGCTTTAACAGCTTATGTCCCTTATACGGCTAATTACTGCGCTGTGAAAATTACAACGTTTGATAATGGCTGCTTCTATGGCTGTTATGCTGAAAATGCAGCCTATAGCCCAAGTTTAGCACCACTACAAAGTGCAATTAGCCAGTTGCATTTAGCGGGCTTAAGTATGAATGACACAACAGTGAAAAGTATTGAGTTGCTACAAACTAAGGGAGTGGAAAATCAGTTACACGTAAGTGAATCAGTACTGGCAAGTTATAGTAACTTACCAGCGTTGATCGCATATAGTTTAGCGCTTATAAAGACCTGTTAAGCAAGAAGTATTTTTGCAGCCTCGATAACCACGGCGACTGATTTCTTCTCGATTTCGCCGTGATCAACATTTGGTATTTCCTGGCGAGTACGGTTCACTAATACACCAGCTACACAAGCCGCTTTTAAACCAAGTGCTGCACACATAGTAAATAAGGTTGCTGATTCCATTTCATAATTCATTACACCTAGTTTTTGCCATTCTTCACAACTACCTTGAAATGCTTTTGGCACATAACCAGAATACGTATCGTAACGTTCTTGGCCTGGGTAAAAGGTATCGCTTGATGCTGTAATACCAATGTGAAAATCAATCCCTAAATTGCCACAGGCATTAACCATTGCTTGAGTTGCAAAAAAATCAGATACAGCAGGGTAGCTAAGAGGAGCAAAGTGTTGACTGGCACCATCTAAACGCACAGATGCTTGGCTAATTAATATGTCCCCTTCATTTATATGTGGTTGGATCGCGCCAGTTGTTCCTATACGCAAGAATGTACCTACACCTAGTTGGGCCAGTTCTTCAACTGCAATAGATGTTGAAGGTCCACCAATACCTGTGGAACAAATTACCACTGAATGGCCATTTAATTGCCCTAAATAAACATGGAACTCACGAGTTTGAGCAAGGCATGTGGGGTTTTCAAGGAACGTTGAAATACGTGCTGCGCGATCTGGATCGCCAGGAACGATTGCTAATGTTGCGCCTTGAAGATCATCGCGAGAGAGTCCTAAGTGAAATACCTTTTCCATAACGGGGCCTTATTATTACTTTTGTTGATAACGTAAGTGGTAACGTTAACTTACAGAGTTATAGTCAATTTAGCATAATTACTACAATACCGAGCACTGTACAGGACGGATGTCCGTTTTATAAAATAATGCTTTATTCAGTGCATTTGAATATTCAAGCACTTAACAATATTGTGATAAACCAGCGGTTGTTGACTTGTATTAGCAGACACTATATCTATCTTAATTAGTACTAAATTTTAATTTATCCGGTGTATGAAAATTTATATAACATATTGTTATATAAATGGTTAATTATTTCTATTGTTTGGTCTATAAAAAACAGTCAGCCTTAAATTTGACCATTCAAAAACAAGATGAATCTTTTATTATATTTATTTTCTGCAGCGCCTTTTGCATAACTACGCAAAAATACCAAGTAAGGAATCGTGATGAGCACACAATGGCACACATTTAAAAGTAAAGTTGAACACTGTTTATGTCCACCGGGTGATGGTGTATTTACGGTCAATACAGCACAAGAAAGAAAAGCAGCACTGCGTAATAAATTGTATGGCCAAACTGATAATGTTGATGTGCTATGGCGTGACTCGTTAATTAATCTACCAGAAAGTGAGCATAAGGCAGTTATGCTTGGAATTAGTTCAGATTGTGGTGGTGGGATTTTGCGTGGAGCAAATTGGGGACCATTGTTTTTGCGTTCAGCATTAATTGATCAGCAGCCTCAAGCTAAATCATTCGATTTAGGTGATGTGCGTGTGATCCCACATTTATTGCATGATAAGTACCTAAATGAAACGACTATTAGTAACTGCCAAAAGGCATTATACGATAACCCAAGCAGTGAATATTATGTCAGCCCATTGTCAATCACTGAAGATGTGTGCGATAGCTTTTACGCAACCTTTACTGATAAAGGAATTTTTGGCATCGGTGGCGATCATTCAATTAGTTACCCGTTAACAAAAGCGTATTTAAAAGCAAAACGCGCGCAAGGTAAACGCACCGCTATTATTCATTTTGATGCCCACACAGATTTACTCGTTGAACGTTTAGGCATTGATTTATGTTTTGGTTCATGGTGTACGCATATTTTAGAATTTTTACCAGCGCCGCATCACCTTATCCAATTTGGTATTCGTTCAAGTGGTAAACCAAAGGAACACTGGGAATCAACGTTTGGTGTTAAACAGCATTGGGCACATGAAATTATTGAACGTGGCGCGCAGGCAATTGCATCGGATGCGATTGCACAGCTAAAAGCAGATAACGTTGATGAGCTTTATGTTAGTTTTGATATTGATGCGCTAGATGAAGAATTTGCTTCAGCGACGGGCACACCAGAAGGCAATGGCTTAACGCCACAACATGCCCTCGATATTTTAGTCGCACTGGCGGATGAATTTCCAATTACAGGTGCTGATATGATGGAGATTGCCCCATTTACAGACAGTTCATTAGTTGGTCAATCAAGCTCAGACACAACGCTTAGGGAAGGTGCTAAAATCTCAGCATTTTTAATTAATGCAATGAATCGTTAAGTTTTATTCGGTACGCATTAAAAAACAGACCCTTTGTGGTCTGTTTTTATTCACATACCCGTAATTTGCCGCTATATTCAACTTATATAAAAGAATGATATAAAAAAAATCTGTGGGGCAACAGTGGCTAAATGGTGTTATTTTTTATTTATAATTATTAGTAATCAATGCGTAGCTAAATTACATGTAGTTACGGAAAACTTCCCGCCTGCCCAATACTTAGATGAAAACGATCGTTTAGTGGGTTATGTTGCCGATAAAGTACGCTTAGTACTTGATCAAGCAAAGATTGATTACACACTTTCAGTTAATAATTGGAGTACCGTATTTAATACAGCCTTAAGAGACCCCCAAACATGTATTTTCTCAGTCGTTCGTTCATCAGAGCGAGAAAACAAGCTTTTTTGGGTCGCTGAAATAGCTGAATTAAAAACATATTTGTATGCACTTGGTTCAAAAAATATTACGATCACTGAGCTCAATGACGCAAAAAAAATGAATGTCGCAGTACTAAAAGATAACTACAGTCATCAATATTTGCGTTCACAAGGCTTTGAAGATGGAAAAAACTTGATGCTGATTAATAGCTTCGATAACATATTTAAAATTATAAAAAACCGTAAAAGTAGTATTGATTTGGTTGTATTGCCGGAGCAACGTGTTCGTTATGAAGAATCAATAAATCACGTTGCTACATCATTAAAATCTGTTTATCGTTTAAACGTAGAACAACCGCCTTTATACTTTGCGTGTAATAAAAACTTAGACCCTTCAATTAAATCAAAATTGCTTAGTGCCTTTTCGCACTATTGATAAATATGATGCTGCACTACTTTGCGTACATGTCTATTTTATAGAGTACTGCCAGATTTTTAGTTTACCTCACTTAAAAAACAACACTTACACTATCTATTACATTGATATTAAATGCTTTTTAATATTATTTAAATATAAATTGCTCCGCATTTAAAAGAGGCTATAATCCAGCTGCTTTTGCTTATAAAAGCGTTTATTTTTGGAGCTATAAATGGGTGATTTAATCGGGATTGGCTTATTAATCTTGATCAGTGCGTTGTTTGCGATGTCAGAAATTGCGATAGCCGCATCACGTAAAATAAAATTAAGAGTCATGGCTGATGAAGGCAATATTAAAGCTGCTGCGGTCTTAAAATTACAAGAAAAACCGGGTGCATTTTTTGCCATGATCCAGATTGCGCTAAATGCGATTGCGATTTTAGGTGGTATAGTTGGTGAACAAGCACTTTCGCCATACGTTGAAAGTGTACTGACGATATTTTATCAAGGACCTTTGCTTGAGCAAATGAGCTTTATTTTATCGTTTTTAGCGATTACCTCTTTATTTATTTTATTTGCTGATTTATTGCCGAAACGCTTAGCCATGATTTTGCCAGAAGCTGTTGCTGTGCGAGTTGTTACTATTATGCGTTGGGTGACGTTTGCTTTAACACCGCTGGTATTGTTTTTTAATGGTGTCACTAATATTGTGCTACGGCTATTTAACGTGCCAGCTGAACGTGAAGATATTGTAACCACAGAAGATATAGTGGCAATGATGGATGCTGGCGCGGAATACGGTAGCCTGCAACAACAAGAATACGATTTAATTGGTAATGTGTTTGATCTAGAAGCCCGCTTCTTATCCAGCGTAATGTCACCACGTGATCAAATTGTGTATTTTGATATTAAAGAAGCCAGTGCTGATATTTCGAGTAAAATTATCGATCATCCGCATAATCACTTTTTAGTATGCAATGGTAACTTAGACAAACTAATTGGCTCAGTTGAGTCTAAAGATATTCTACGTCAAGTGCTCAAAGGCGAAGCGGCGAATATTAATGATGATTTATTAGAAAAAGATATTTTCTATTTGCCAGAGACACTCAGCTTATCAGAGGCATTAAATGCATTTAAAGGCGCAGCTAAACCTTTTGCTGTGGTGGTTAATGAGTACGCTTTAGTGGTGGGTATTGTGACCGTTAAAGATCTTATGAAAGGGTTTATGGGAGATTTAATAACTCATACTGGCGATGAATTAATTATTGAACGTGATGAAAACTCGTGGTTAGTCGATGGTCTAACGCCAATAGTTGAACTGGCTAAAGTACTGGATGTTGACGAGTTCCCAGATCAAATGCATTACGAAACAGTTGCTGGCTATTTGATTTATATGATGAAGCGCATCCCCAAACGGGCTGAGTATATTCAATACGGTGGTTTTAAGTTTGAAGTTGTAGATGTAGAAGGTATTCGAGTAGAGCAGCTCTTGGTATCAAAAATAGCTGCGGCGACGAATACCGCATCAGGACATATCTAAGGTGCGTTAAATTAATCATTCAGGTATTTCAAAGGGGCTTACTTCATCGTGTTACTTTATTTCAAATAGCGCCTGATGTTAAGCCCTGCATAATGCACACATAGAGCGCACGTTATTAAAGTGTGGTTATACAACTTTATTAAAAACGTTATCAGTGTGGAAAGTTAAATAACCCATTTAGTGACAAATTACTTATATACGACGACATATAGCCAAGCTACCTCAAGATACAGAGTTTAGCGTTTCACAGGGGCGCAATATCAAGGCGTTACTTTGCAATAATGGCAACCCTTTTTAATAAGTAACAACGATGAGAGTGAGTTCCTGTGAAACGCCCATCGTATTGGTTTTAAAGCGATTTATACTGCGTTACTTTTATAAGGGATTGATTTTAACAATAGAACCACTATTATTTGCAATCAATGCCTTGCCTAAATCGCTTTAAATTCCAACGACGCTCGCATCTTGAGGTGGTTTGGGTATAGATGTAGATCAATACAGGAAAGTTGGCGAAACCAACGCTAAAAGATCAAACACGTCCTACATATTTTATTTATTTTATAGCTCAGCTTGTTGTTAATAACTAGATGGTTAACAATACAGACAGTGTTTAATTATTGGGTATAGATTAGTTATGCTAATACAGTCACTTGGATTTATTTCACGTGTTAAACGCAGGGTATTTTTATTCTGTTTGCTTGCTGGTTCTTCGTCAGTATTTGCTGATAATAAAGAACAAACATTGATTATCATGGGCAGCGAAATTGAGACCTGCACCACTTTGAGCCCACAGTTTTGTAATATAGACACCCCATTGAGGAATGAAAAAGGCGCGCTTTATTCATTAACGCCAAAAGCAATCAAAAGGTTAGAAATTAATTGGCCAACAGACGACAAAAGCCAATTAGTAGCAACTGTCAGTCATTTAAATACACTGCTTAAACAGCATTCGTTGCCCCTTAGCAAACAAGAATTGTTATGGGCATGGCGTGATATTGCAAGTAAGCAATTGAGTGAATTATCGCAAATTGAGTTTGATTATGTAATTGATATGCTAGAAATCTCGCATTTAGATGGGCAGCGTAACGTGTTCAATATTGATGCTAAGAATAGTAAGAAATCTCAAGATTGGTTAACACAAACGTACAAATTTATAACGGCTAGCTTAAAAGTTAAAACTGAAAAGCCAACTCTATTAGTGATAACAACAGCTGCTCGGGACCCCTATGCTTCAGCTAATTATTATGAAACGTTATTATCGCAGACCGGGGTTGCACTTGAGTGGCTGCCACTGACACCAGGGCTTGCCAAAGCATTACATGAAAAAAAATGTGAGCAGTTAGATACATTTCGTGTTCAGGCTGGTGTGCATAACCGTGCTAACGTTTACCCTAAACGTGTAGCAATAGAGCAAGCAGCCTGTTTACAAGGTACTGACAAACTAATCAAGCGGATTAAAAATAGCACCGGTGTTATTTTAATCGGAGCTGAATTTGATACTGCAACAGATCAACGATTACGGACAACGTTATTTGACTCACAAGGAAATGCCTACCCGTGGACGAGCGCTATAGCTGACTCATCAGTATTAGTAACTTCAGGTTATAGTGGTAATTTATTATCGGGTGGACGTACTCAATTTGGTCCCGTTGCCACGGTCAAACCAATCTCCAGTTTAGCTGCGCTGCGCGGAGAACGTAGCGTGTCAGCAGGTGGCGTGGGTAGTATTACATTTGCGTTGCTTGACACATATTTTAGTGAGCAAAATCGTACAATTGGCTTGGCGAAGTCTCTTGATGCAAATATGCAACCTAATGGCATTGGTATTGATGAGAATACGAGTCTTGTGGTTATTAAATCACCTCACGAAAACGTATTAACGGTGCTTGGTGAGCGTGGGGTAGTGCATTTGAAATCGTTAGCTAAACAGCAATTCCAGTTTAATTATTGGCCTGCAGGCGCTGTAGTTGAAATGAAAAAATACGGCTTTATATTGAGTAAACCTAGTATTGATAAAGCGTTACCGACAGTGAAAATACCGCCTTTGCCAATGCTGCGTTTTGACAAAATACTCACAGATGCAAAATTACGCTCGCTTACCCAAGCGATGTGTTTAAGCAATGAACAATCTGCGGTAGGCCAGCAAGATGAGTTTATTGTAAGTTTAGATGCTGCAAAAAACACGCAGTACCATCGCATTAATTCCAGTAGTTATGGATGTGCTATAGAGCAACTAAAGTTAACTATTACAACAATTCAATAAGAGTGACTTGCTCAGTAAGATGGTAAATAACTTACTGAGTAGTTTAAACTGCGTCTTTATGGTGTATTTAGAGATTCGACATTCGACATTAGATCAAATAACGATCGTGGTTTCTCTTTTTAAACTCTTTTCGCTAATAATTCACGCTTGTTGATGTCAATGAGCTTGTGATTGTCATAATTTATAATGTTAAACACCTCAGTTTGAGAAACAGGTTATATAGGCAAAATCTATTTATTTAGATGGAGATACAATAAGCCCAAAGGGCTATTGTTTATATAAAAACAATAACAACAGCTCAACCATGATTTTATTTTCCAGCCATTGTTGTTAATTAGCTTAACAGTAAACAGCATCTTGGCAGGAATATTTATTTAATAGAAATAAAATATTACGGTACTAAATGCGCAAGTTAGCTTTAAATGGAGCCTAAATTGTCGATTAAAGCGAGTATTTTCAATTAACTGATCAATCAGTTGCTTTGAAGTCATTAAAAGCCTTATTTTAGCTATGGTTAAACAGTGCATGATTGTCATACAATGGGGTTAAAGTAGACCACAATAATAAAGAGAGATAAAAATGGCAGCGTTTGGTACGGTATTTATGCCGCAGATGATTCAAGCTCGTTTTACAGACAATGCGTGGAGTGAAAGCTCGGTTGTTCCTTCGGATAAAATTGAACTACATGCTGGGGCCCATGTATTACATTATTCAAGTACATGTTTTGAGGGCTTAAAAGCCTTTCGCCATGAAGATGGCTCAGTGTATATTTTTCGTATGGATGCCAATATAGCCCGTATGATACAAAGCTCGCATTTATTAAGCTTACCTGAGGTCGATGGACCCATGCTTGAAAAAATGATCATTGATATTGTACGTCAATATGCAGATGAAACACCTTTACCACCTGGCTCTATGTATATCCGCCCAACACATATTGGTACTGAGGCGGCAATAGGCAAAGCAGCGGTGCCGTCACTCAATTCGTTATTATATGTATTGTTATCGCCTGTAGGGGATTACTTTGCGGGTGGTGCGACTGCGCTGCGCGTTTTACTTGAAGAAGACGGAATGCGTTGTGCACCACATATGGGCATGATCAAAAGTGGTGGTAACTACGCGAGTGCATTAGCACCAATTACTGCCGCACGGGTTAAGTACAAAGCAGATCAAATATTGTTCTGTCCAGGCGGTGATGTACAAGAAACTGGTGCAGCAAATTTTATTTTAATTGATGGCAACGAAATCATCACTAAAGCGCTAGACAGTACTTTTTTACACGGTGTTACGCGCAGCAGTATTTTAACGATTGCAAAAGATTTAGGTATGACGGTATCTGAACGCAATTTCACTGTAACAGAGCTACTAGAGCGTGCTGCAAAACCAGGCACAGAAGCTGCGCTTTCTGGCACTGCAGCTGTATTAACGCCAGTAGGTACTTTTATCCATAATGATACAGAGTACAAAGTAGGCAGCGGTGAGCCTGGTCCAACAACCATGCGTTTGCGCCAAGCTCTTAACGATATTCAGTGGGGCAAAGCACAAGACACTCACGGTTGGTTAACTAAAATAGACGTGTAAACTCTAGGGCAAGTTGACCTTTCGTGATTAATTTTACAGCAGTATGTTTGGTATTTAGGCAAGGGGCGTGAGCAGGACGCACAAGCTTTGCCCGGTTTTAACTTAACCCGCTCGGTTACAAACCTCGCGCCGCGATTAAATCGCCCCTAGATTGAACAAATTTCAATCCACAAAGGTCAACACGCCCTAGCTACTTGTTTTACATTAAGCCTAGACTATTTATTAGCCTAGGCTTTTTTATGACCTATTTAATGTAAATAAGTAACACGAGTATGAATATATGACTAATATTAATAAAGTAACAGCAAGGTATTTAATTTTAACTACATAATAAAAAACAATTTTTTTAGCTGCATGATTCTTGCAAAGTAATTTCATAATTATGAGATTAATATTCGATATTAAAACGGACACTTAAAAGGAGCATGTATGTGGGTGGCAATAAGTTATTTACTGTTAGCAATCGTTTTTATAATAATGGGGTGGCAAGTTAGCCCAAGTTATTTTTCGGTTCTGTTTTACTGGACAGCCTTATCATTAACGTTGGTCGGTTGTGCGTATGTTTTTAATATAGCAAAAATTTTTCGCAAACGTGAAAACGGCGTTATTCCATTTTATATACGCTGGGCATTCATCCCATTTTTACTCGGCGCACAGGTTTATAATGCGTGGAGTCGTAAGCACGATAAAGTGCCACCACTGCAACAAATAAATGAGCATTTGTTTTTAGCCTGTCGTTTGTTTCCCTCAGATATAGATACGCTAAAAGATAATGGCATTACGGCTATTTTAGACGTTACGTGTGAGTTTGATGGTCTTGAGTGGAGTTCAACGCAAGAAAGCATCAAGTACCTCAATATTCCTGTACTTGATCATCGAGCACCTACACGCTCTCAGCTAAATCAAGCAATTAACTGGATTGCACATCATGTTAAAGAAAATCGTCGCATTGTAGTTCATTGTGCGCTGGGAAGAGGGCGTTCGGTATTTGTAATGGCAGCATATTTGTTAAGCCAAAATAAACATGCAGATGCACATCAGGTTTTAGCGCAAATAAAAGAGACTCGCTCTACAGCAAACTTGAACAAACATCAGCTACGTCAATTATTAAAAAGCCACAAAAAAGGGGAGCTATTAATTAAAAATAAAGCAATTTTGATTGCTAACCCAGTCTCTGGCACCAAGCTGTGGGAGCAAAAAGAGCATGCAATTATTGCTCGTTTATCAGCGTATTATGATTTGAAAGTGATGACAACAAGCGCTGAACACAATGGTACTTTGCTTGCAAAGCAAGCAATCAAAGAAAATCCTGATATGATCATCGCGTGTGGTGGAGATGGAACCGTTGCTGAAGTAGCCAGTATGCTCGTTAATCAAGACTGTAAGTTAGGGATTATTCCCTTAGGTACGGCTAATGCGTTGGCACATGTATTAATGGGAATACAATCGAAATTGATTCCGGTTGAGGTCGCGTGTGATTTGATTATTGATGGTCAAACTAAACAGATGGATACCGCATATTGTAACGGCGAACTAATGTTGTTACTTGCAGGAATTGGTTTTGAACAGCGTATGATTGAAAAAGCCGATAGAGATACAAAAAATGCAGTAGGTCAATTTGCCTATTTACAAGGGTTTTGGCAAGCACTGGGTACACAAAAAGCACAAGATTATAGTGTGCAACTAGATGACAACGCACCTCAAGTTATTAATACAAACAGTCTCGTTGTTGCTAATGCTGCACCCTTTACAACGTTGCTCGCGCAAGGAGGAGGGCAACCAAATCATTATGATGGTTTATTAGATGTGAATTGGCTAACCCCTAATCAAGATGCATCAGCAAATGCACTCAGTATTGCTGAACTAGTGTTTAGCAGTGTTACTCAAGCCCATTTAGCGCTTAACTCACATCATACAAATGCTAGGCGTGTGGAAATATCCGCCACTGATACTATAAAATACGTGATTGACGGTGAGGTAAAAGAAGCTGATAAGCTCATAATAGAAATTGAACCCAAGTCATTAGCGGTAGTGTGTGCAGAGTAAAGGTTGTAATAAACATAGGCGCACAGAGTGCGATTAAACCCAAGCCATCTCAATATGCAGAATTCAGCGATTCACAGGGGCTCTTTGTAATAATGGCAGTCCCTTTTAAGAAGTACAACGATGAGAATAGGTTTCTGTGAAACGCCCAGCGGGTTGGTTTTAAAGCAATTTATACAGTGCTACTTTTATAAGAGATTGATTTTAATAATAGAACTACTATTACTTGCAATCAATACCTCGCCTAAATCGCTTTAAATTCCAATGACGCTCGCATCTTGAGGTGGTATATGTTTATTTCTTTTTAATACTTGGCCATACAAAACCGCTATTTTGTGGTTCTGTTTCAACACAGTTATCAAGATATAACTGCTCTACTTTTGTACGGGCCCAAGGTGTTTTACGCAAAAATTTAAGGCTGGATTTTACACTTGGATCTGATTTAAAACAGCGAATATCAACGTGTTCTCCCATCGTTCTCCACCCGAGTGTTTGCTCAAGTTTCGTCACGATCTGCTCTAGGGTTAGGCCATGTAATGGATTGTTTGGTTGTTGATTCATAATTCACTGTTTGTCGTTTAAAGTCAGCACTATTGTAACGTAACTACTGCTCGATACCAATGCGTTATAACCCAACACCGTGGATATAGGTATCGGACTAGGCAGTTAAAGTTAATTAATGCTAATTTTGTTAACTTTCTTAGGGTAAATAATGTTGCCTTTTTCATCAATCATTAACCAGCTAAGAGAGCTATTACTCTGACTAGGATTTTTAGGAGTGCAGATCACACGGGTATCAGACATATATATGATTGCCCCTTCACTATATCGCTTATCATCAAACCAGCATATATTTTGGTTGCTTATTAGATCACCTGGATTGATAAGGAAGGTCGCTTTTTGATTATTACCCAAACTATTTGTTGAGTAAATTACACTGATAAAACAGAGGCCTACCATAGTTAAAATTCGCATTTTATACCTTTGCATTTAGAAATAACTACACTAAGCTTAAAACGTGTTAGGGTAAATAACCAACAAAAGAATAACAGATAGTAATTTTATTAAATCACAGTGCATTTAAATGATCTAAATCACTTTTGTAAATCAGTTATTTAATACAATTAGCTCAACAAAACAATAACAAGGTGAACACATGCAATTTAACCAAACAATGATTGACGAATTTACACTTTTAGCTAAATTTCCTCTAAGCACTAAGATGCAAGGCCTTAAACTTCATAGTGACGCAGAGGAAAGTTTAAAACAAGCCGCACAGCGTTTATTTGAAAAAGGGGTTATTGATAGCCCAGACGGGGGGTATTTAACAGAACTGGGTTTAGATTTAATAGAGCACGTTACCGTGCTCCATAGCGCATTAGGCAGTTAAACTTAGGATTTGGTTAAGCTGCATCTGGTTGGTTTTGTGGTGCAGCATCAATAAACGCATCAAGCTTATTACAGCGTTCATAAATGGCTGCTATCTTTGGATATGCGGTCATATCGACTTTGAAGCGATAAGCATTAAATACTTGTGGAATTAAACAGACATCAGCAAGGCTTAGTGTGTTACCTACACAATAGTCGTTATTACCATCAAGTGATTTTTCAATTTTTTCAAAACCGATTTCTACCCAATGACGATACCATGTATTTTTAGCATCATCGTCAGCACCAAGTTCGCTGCTCAAGTATTTTAGTACACGTAAGTTATCGATAGGGTGAATATCGCACGCGACGGCATAACATAAGTTACGAATTTGCGCTTTTTGCCAAGCGTTACCAAACAGTAATGGTGTTTGTGGGTGTGTTTCTTCTAGGTACTCTAAAATAGCCATTGATTGTGCAAGCACACCTTCATCGGTTTCAAGTGCAGGTAGTAAACCTTGTGGGTTTTTATCAAGGTACTCTGCGCCTTGTTGTTCTGACTTTAATAAATTAACGGTCACTAACTCATGGCTAATATTTTTTAAATTAAGCGCAATGCGCACTCGGTATGCGGCAGATGAACGAAAGTAAGTATACAGTTTCATTATTCTATTATCCTTGTGGGGCCGTGAAGTGTTTTTTAATTGTACGCCAGCAATCAGTGTAGTTTGGTTGGCGTTCTTTGCCTTCAAGGGCATATTTAGTTGGTGAAATAACATAACGAGATTCGAACATAAACGCGAGTGTATTGTCGTAACGTTGCGGCTCAAGCTCTGCGTTAGAGGCTTTTTCAAACACATCAGCTTCTGGACCATGCGGTGACATACAGTTGTGCAAGCTCATGCCACCGGGCACAAAACCATGTTCTTTAGCATCGTATACACCTTCAATTAAGCCCATAAATTCACTCATAATATTACGGTGATAATACGGCGGGCGGAAAGTGTTCTCTGCAACCATCCAGCGTGGTGGGAAGATGGCAAAATCAATATTTGCTACGCCTTCGGTGCCTGATGGCGAGGTTAAAACAGTAAAAATAGAAGGATCTGGGTGATCAAAACTCACCGTATTCATCACATTAAAGCGTGCTAAGTCGTATTTATACGGAGCACTATTTCCTGTCCATGCGACTACATCTAATGGTGAATGAGCGATATCACAACGGAACATATTCCCGTTAAATTTAGCAATCAATTCAAAGTCGCCTTCTTTATCTTCAAAGGCTGCGACAGGGTATTGAAAATCTCGGTCGTTGGCATATCCGTTAGCACCGACTGGACCGCGCTCAGCTAAAACATACGCATGGCCGTAGTTTTCGCAAATAAAACCACGCGCTGAGTCAGTTAATAATTCAACTTGAAACTTAATGCCGCGAGGGATCACTGCAATTTCGCCTGCTATAATTGTTAAATTACCGCACTCTGTTTTTAACAGCAATTCACCTTGTTGCGGTACAAATAACATTTCACCGTCGGCATTATAAAAATAGCGGTCAGTCATTGATTTATTAGCGACGTATACATGGATACCAATACCCGTTTGAGCGTTGGCACTGCCGTTTGCAGCCATAGTGATCAAACCGTCAATAAAATCGGTTGGTGTAGCTGGAATATCAATTGGGTTCCAACGCAGCATAGTTGGTGGAGTCGGTACTTCAGTGATGGGGGCTGTACGAATTAGCCCATTATCAATCGATGTGTAATCACCCTGTACAACAGATGGGCGAATGCGATACATCCAAGTACGACGATTATCAGCACGTGGCGCTGTGAACGCGGTTGTACTAAATTGCTCTGCATATAAATCGTATTTTACTTTTTGAGGACTAAACTGCCCAATAGGTAGAGCACCCGGTAAAGCTTCGGTTTCAAATTCATTACCAAACCCTGTCATGTATTTTAATTCGCTTGTCATCACTCGACTCCTTTGTGTTTTACTGTAAGATACTCTCAAGTGAGACTAAATTCAATCATCAAGCTTTTTATAAGTGTACATATTTATGAACAGTTAAAACATGGTTGTAAATTAATAGGAGATGCAGATTAATGGCACTCGATTTAGAAACCTTTTTACCCTACAGATTAGCTAATATAGCCAGTAAAATGAGTGAGGAGTTTGCATGTGTTTACCAACAGCAAAGTAATTTAACTATACCCCAGTGGCGTATTTTATTTAACTTAGCTCAACTTGGCCAAAGTCATGCAAAAGAGTTATGTATGCAAGCTTCTATGGATAAATCGACTGTATCTCGTGCGATAAAGGCACTCATTGATAAGCAATATATAATCAGTATTTTAAACCCTGAGGATAAACGCGCGAGTCTATTAGAGTTAACATCAGATGGGCATGAATTATATAAGCAGCTAGCACCAGATGCATTAGCATGGGAGCAACAGTTATTAGCAGTATTAGATGAGCAAGAATATCAGGTGTTACAACAATGCTTAGATAAGTTAAGTATTAAGCTAAACACGCCTTAATCATGAGTAAATAAAAAGCCCATCAAGGATGGGCTTTAGTTAATTTAAAGTGATATTACTCTAAATTAGAAAGTGTATTTAACACCAAGCTTAATTCTATATGTTGAATCTTCAGCTTCAAAAGTGAAATCATCATTAAGTGGTGCACCGATAATATATTGACCTGTTTCCGGATCAATATCCATCTCAACTACACTACGTGTTCCAAAATCTTGACGATAAACTTTACCTTTAGACGAATCGATTAGGTTTAGTACATTATCAATTACAAAATAGAACTCACCGCGGTGATCTTTTGTGAAGCCAGGAATTTCTTGAGATACATATAAGTCCATTGCAGTTACCCAAGGAGATTTCCCTTGGCTTCTATCAACAAATCCACCTGCATAGCCTGAAAGACCAAGTTCATTAAAGTGAGCAAGTACTTCAGCTTCAGTTACACCGTCTTCATAACGTACATTTGGATCGTTCGCTGTAGGAACGTAAGCTAGGTAGTTACCACCAAATGTAGACCCGTTACCTGAAGGCTGAATAAGATCTTGGTTAAAGAATCTACCACCAGTCAAGTTTTGAAGGCTTGCAAGTTGGCTATATGCTGAGCCAGAACGACGTTCAAAGAATAAGTTAAAGTTTGTTTTATAGTTTTCGATAAACTCAGTAGAGTAACTTAGACTTAATACAAACCTGTGTTCAGTTTCATAAGTTGATGTACCAATTTGCGTACGTTGATGATCACCAAAGTGGCCGTAACGGTAGTTACTTCTACCTGTAGATGAGCCTCCAGGGTTCCCTTCTGTTACATCTTGGTAAGTATATGAAGCATCGAATTTAAAGCCGTTATCCCAACCTTTAGATAAACCAGTGCTAAGAATAAGAGAACGTCCATCTTCGTCGGCATTTGTTAACATAATTTCAAGTTCACGCGTGTCGTAAAATGGTAACGCACCATCGATTGTTGATCCTACAACATCACCCTCTTGTAATAACGCGGCATTGATCCACTCAGCTGAGTTCTCTTTTTTGGTGTAGATTGCGGTCGTTGTCCAGGCAAAATTATCACCAATATATGGAATATCCAGAGTTACATCAGTATTTAGCATGTAAGTCCATTGCGAAGGGATATCAAAATTTGGGTCGATAAAGTTTGATGTTGAACCACGAGTACCTGAATTTATTGCTTCAATTGCTTCAGGTGTTGGTGTAGTTAAAACGCTTGCAGGTACCTCAACGCCTCTCGCACTATAGCTTTGCGCACTTACACCGTCATTTGAGTATGAGTTTGAAATCCAAACGTTCGGATTACCACCTGCATAACGTCCAACGCTACCACGAATAATAACATCGTCACTTAGGTTATATGTGAAGCCGGCACGTGGTAATAAAATATCTACGCCATCAAGGTTAAAAGTGTTATCAAAACCAGTGCGGTCAAGTACATCTTGGTTGAACTTTGGCTTATCGTCTGAGCCAAGACGTTCATAACGAAGTCCAAAAGACAGGGTTAGATCGTCATTGAAGTCCCAAGAATCATTGATGTATAAAGCAATATCTTTACGAGTGAACTTAGCTGCAACGGCTAAAGGGTTGTTGCCAATACCGTTAGAATAGTTATAGTTCGCAGCAATTCTTTCTTCGAAAGCTTGGATATTATCAAAAGACACAACACCTTTTGAGCCCGGTAAATATTGGTTTTCAATATCTAGTACATCATATTTAACACCAAATTCTAAAGTGTGCTCATCGAACAGGTAAGTACCATCTAATTTAAGTGAGAATAAATCATTTTCTAATGAATTAGAATGGCGGCTTTCATCAGAGCCAAATGAAATCGTTCCTGTATCGCCATCGCCATCGACATCAATATTATTAATTGATATATCGCCTAAGCCCAAGTTACTGTTAAGAGATACCTGACCAGTTTCTACAGACTTTTTGGTTACGCTAATTTGAGATGAGAACTCATCTGTCCAATCAGAATATAAAGTAGAGCTGAAGTTATTAAGTTTTTCAAATTTGTTATACCAGTGTGTATCTAATCGAAGTTCACGACTACTGCTGGTCATGTTACGGGTGTTATTGCCTTCATTATGCATGTAAACCAAATTTGCACGATGATAGTCATTGATATTCCAATCGATTTTAGCGATGTATTTCTCATCTTCTAATTGCGGTTGTGTATCGGCATTACCGATATTATCAACACCGTATACTTCACTTGCAATTTTACGAACGGCTTCTAAATCAGCATTTGTAATTAGTGTTTTATTCGTACCAATGCTTGATCCCGCAACACCGTACTCAAGTTGTTGAGGAGATTCGAATTTTTCATAAGCACCAAAGAAGAAAAGTTGATCTTTAATAATTGGAGCACCAAATGACACGCCATAGTTTTTCTCTTCAAAGTCTAGATCTAACTTTTTACCGTCACTCCCTTTAGGGCTACCAGCCCAATCACTGCTCAGCTTTTCATAGAACATATTACCATGAACTTCATTAGTTCCTGATTTAAACACTGCGTCAACATTACCACCAGTGAAGCCGCTTGATTTAGCGTTGACTGGTGCAACAGATACAGATACTTGATCTAAAGCATCTAGTGGGAAAGGATTACGCTGAGTTGGGTAGCCGTTATTGTTAAGGCCAAAGTCATCATTAAGGGGAATACCATCAACTGTGATAGAGTTTGTTCGCGGGTTTGCACCAGCGATTGTTAAAGAGCTGTCACTACCTGGTTGAACCACTACTAAAGGGTTGTTTCTTACAATGTCTTTTATGTCACGGCCAATACTCGGTACCGTTTTAATTGCGTCTTCGCCGAAGTATGAATCATTTGCAGATGAATTAAATAAAACAGCAGAGCCAGTAACGACGATAGACTCAATATTATTACTTGATAAAGTCTGGTCTAGTCGTCTAGTTTCACCAAGTGATAGGTAAACATCGTTGATTTGAACATCACGATATACATCTGAATCAATTGTAATTTTGTATGGACCACCAACGCGCAAGCCTGCTGCATTAAAAGTACCTGTGTCATTTGTTGTTACAACACGCTTTGTACCAGTAGGCTCGTGAATGATTATTAACTTAGTGTTTGCTGCTGGGCTACCATTAGGTCCAGATATTTGGCCTTTAACAGATGATGTAGTATCACTTGCTATTGCTGCGCTACTCACACCAACACAAGCTGCAATAGCGAGTGATAGAGCTGTTTTGCGTAGTTGGATTTTCATTATGTTGTTTTCCCGTGTTAAGGTTATATTAATGATTATTTAATTTGTGTTAGCGGGCATCTTAAGTGCATCTACTAACGGTTTTGCGGAATTGTCGAAAATTAAATTCAACAACCCAGAAAGTCTAATCCCGCTTTGCTGCAAACGAGTTTTTATAATTGGCATATTTGTATAAATATACTGATAGCTAATTTTTGTTTCATTTTTATTATAGATAACATTAGCTATATTGTTAGATTCTTCTAGCCACATTGCGGGTGTACTTTGTAAATAGTCTGCAATCAGTAGCTTATCGTTTGAATTTATAAAATGTGCAAATTCGGTATAAGATAAATTCTCATTTTCAATAAGCTTAGTATCCCATAGACTATGAAGATTGGTATCCTGCCCGAAGAATGTGACAGAAATATTATTACCGCCTCTGTCTTCTTTACGTCCTGCGTGAAATGGTTGGTGACTATCACCCACGAGGTGAACGAGAAAACGTAAGCTAAATCGCTTTGCATCGATGGAGCTTTTTTTATCTTTAAGTGTATTAATGGAAAAGTGTATACCTTCAAGAATATTAGTGACGGTATCTTTATTTAACGAGTGGTTGTGATTGTGAATAAAACCAGTTGTTGAGTCGGGTGCATTAATATAATGCCAGCGAGAAGATTTTTTTTGCCAAAATGCACTAGGGTCTGAGCGCATTTCATCAGCCCATGTTGATATTTGAGCAAGGCTTTCACCTTCTAATAATGGTAATAATGCTGATTGAGTTGTTGGAGTTAAATGTACCTCAGCAATTTGACCAATAATTCGATGTCCGTTTTGTCCCCAAGCTGATGCATTATGTGTTGTTAATAATAGACAGATTACTAAAAAACTATGAATTCCAAGTGTAATTTTGCTTAACATTTACCTGTTCCTAAAAATAATGCGGCTGCTTTGAGCAATGTATCTAGATGTAAATTGTCCTGATTTTGACAGAAATAGAAAGGACTCAATTAGATTCATAATTTCTTGTTCATAAATTAATTATTTCAATGGTTTATGTCATTTAAGTAAAATTACCTATTGTAATGAGTAATTAAAATTGTTCAAATAGATATATGCTTCGGATTGGATTGTAGAACTTTTGAAAATAAAACAACTCGCTTTACAACATAGTGCCTTTGTTACTGTTTTGTTACTGTTTTTTTTGCTAGTTTGGATTTGTGGAAAGTTCAGTGTAGATTCAGAGAAAAAAGAAATAAAACCATTAATACAAACGTCTAATAGCTGTCAGACATCTGCAGTACATAATAAAGAAAAGCTCATTGTATTTGCACCTTCAAAAAAAGTAGCCTCCACGTTAATTAACAGTTTATGCGGTGACTCTGTTATAGCAAAACAATTTGGTGAGGTTGTTGGTTTTTGGGGGTATAGGACAACAGATAGCATTGAATTTGTTGGTAAAGGAATTGCTGATCTGATCTTGGCAAAAAACAATATTATGTCTGCATTCAAAGCAGAATCTACTTATAATTATCAGCCGATTGTCGGCTTTCCAAGTTATACAGCTTTTTTTATATCTGCGAAAGAAAAACCTAAAGTAGATAAGCAGTACTTTTTCGGTAAACGTATTGGATTACTTGATTATCCAACAAGCCGCTCAGGGCATATTTTACCGAAGCAGAAATTCAAAGAACTAGGTCTTAATCTTGAAATGTTAGATATTACTTACGCCAGTTCCCATAATGAGTTAAGAGAGTTATTAGCCAGTGGGCGTGTAGATTTAATAGCATCGTTTTGGAAAGAAGAAGATCATGAGCATTTTTCGAAAAATTACATTACACCTATCAGCAATAATATAACAGGAACTCGTTGGTATTTAAAAATGCAGCACGAAAATACAGATTTACTCTGTGCTGTCCAATCACGTCTTATGACACTTTCAAAACAGCAGACATCACCATACTTTAATCATGCCGAATCATATTGGCATTGTTCCGCAGATGAGGTTGAATTTTTAGGAGACAAGGATGATTAAAAATAAACAATTTTCAATTATCACTTTGTGTGTTTTCGTCTTCTCATTATGCATATTTAAAGTATCTACTTATTTTAAACAGCTTGAAAGTACCGAGCTCGTTATAGCTCAAATCGAAAAACGTATTGCATTAGATTTACCTCGTCTTGATTTAACAGATGCATTTTTAAAGCACTCAGGTAATCATGAAGAAATTACACATTATATTAAACTGCTAAACAATGAACTGCCTACCGAGAAGGTTAAAGTCTATGCTATTGCTGATGTGATGTTATCGTCACAGGATTTAAGCTTTAAAACGGTTATTAAATGGCTTACAACGAATGATCAAAGTGTAAGTATAACTTTTTTGACTTATACGCCTTTATTCCTATTGAGTGACCTGTATTTTGTTATTGCTTTTTTTGTTGTTGCTTTATTGTTTGCAAGATGGGCAGATGTAATTAAATATTCATCGAGGCGCTATCTGGCGCTAAAAAAACAAAAAGAACAATTGTTGCCTAAAAATAATGCCAGGTTTGAAATTGATTTGAAAAATAAAACACTGGGTATGAACGAAGATAAAGCTATTAAAATTGCTCTAGCTAACAAGCCGTTGTGTTTTTATTTAGCACTAATCGAGTTTTGTATAGATAACCCTGATGTAACGCTTAACCAAAATAAAGATGTGCCAGTTGAGCTCCTTGAACTTGCTAATAAATATTTTTACCGTTTGATTGAGCTAGGTCATACAATTCGTAAACGACCTAATTTTACCAATAGTTTAGAAAAAACATTAAGTGAAATTCGTGCTGCGCTTGATGAAATACTCAGTGAGTACCCCGAGCTAAAAGATAAGTATTACCCGCCAAAAGCACATGGAGAAGGATCCCGTTCGCGGCTTCATAGCTATGGGCTAGTCAATATAAAAGCAGATGACATTGTTGTGATCGGTAAATAGTAGAGGTGGGGTTGACTATGGTCAATTTGAGATTTCAAGTTGACCATAGTCAAAGTCGGTTATTTAGGTGAAAATTCCGCAGCATTTACAGGGCTGTACTCACTAAAAAATCGTTTTAAGGCTTGTGCATCAGTTTCCTCAGTGCTTACAAAGCCCTTTAAATCTGTAAGGGCGGGGTAGCCATCACCGCCTGAAGCATTGTAGCTATTAAGGCTCATTCTGTATGTTTTCGTTTTATTTAACTCTTTACCGTTTATCATTACGTTAATTAGAGAATCATTATTACGCTCAAAGCTTAGCTGATGGTATTGCAAATAAGCGCCAGAGTCAGGCGGAAAACGCGTTACAATATCAAGATAGTCCCATAAATCTTGACCTTGCCAATCCATATAAGTAATGCGGTTTTTAAACGGGTGTACTTTTAAAATATCTTTATAGCTTACTTCACCTGCCGAAATGCTGTCTCTAACACCGCCGCCACTAATAAGGCCAAAGTCTGCGTTAACACTGTTCATTTGTGCTTGAATAATGACGCGCGCCAAATTAGTTTGCTGATAACGGACTTTATTACGATCGCCTTCTAATTTTGCATTAACAAAGCCAATTTTCCCCTCGATTTGTTTCGCTCCTTTAGCTTGATACGGTGCTAAAAAGCTCTTCAATTCAGGGTTTGGTGTAATGTATTCGTTTGCTAACTCGGGAACAGTTATACCATTAGCGTTTACTTTATCTATGTATAAATTAACTGGCAGTAGTTCATAGTTGATTAACGTAAGCTGTTTTTTTTCAATTTTGAACATCGCCTTACCAACGTACTTGCCCCATTCGTGGGCTTGCATTATCCAAGTACCATTTTGTTGGTCTGGCTTGCATGCCATGCCTGGTTTAAAGTTGTCATCACTTTTATTATCAGCAGTCATACAAATTGGTTCTTGTGAATGACCCCCAATAATCATGTCTAAGGTGCCATGAGGTAATGAGCGTGCGAGGGTTACATCGCCAGGAGCGTTAATACCATATGAAGCATCAACATAGTGACCCATATGGGTGACGGCAATCGTGATATCTGGTTGATATCGGACTTTAATTTTTTGAGCTACTGCTTTGGTTATTTCAACAGGCTCTTTAAATTCAAGGCCACCAATAAATTGGGGGTTACCAATTTTTGCTGTATCGGTTGTGGTTAAACCAATAACAGCGATTGTTAATCCTTGTTGCTTGAAAATTTGATAGGCTTGAAAAGCATTTTCTCCAGTCTTTTTATCGAAAATGTTCGCCGACAGCAGAGGGAAATTAGCCCATTGTTGTTGTTGTTTTAAAATGGATAAAGGATTGTCAAATTCATGATTGCCAAGGGCCATTGCATCATAACCAATAAATGACATACCTTTAAAATCAGGTTCTGCAAATTGCAAGTCTGACTCCGGTATACCTGTATTAATATCACCGCCAGATAAAAGTAGTACGGCATGACCCTGAGCTTTTGCGTCATTTCTAAGTTGGTCAATCAATGTTTTACGTGCGGCCATACCATATTCGCCTTTTTCATTGTGCCAAAAGCGACCATGATTATCATTGGTATGTAAAACAGTGAGATATTGAGTTTCGGCTGCTGGTTTTTTTTGAGTTGGGGTATTGTTATTACTACATGCACTGATGCTCAGTAATAAAAAGAGTGTAATAAATACGCGCATAATGTGACCCGTGTTGTCCATATTTGCTGGTGATTAAGCGCGTAGTTTAACCTAGTTTGTTTTTAAAATAACGTAATTATTCTAATTCAAATGTAGTTTCTGCAGTTAATTTTCCTGTTGCAGCAAGTTGGCGTCTTTGTAACTCTTGATGTGCAAACGCTGATTTTTCGTGATTATTACCAACCATCCAGTTTAAAAAGCTGGCGGGCAGTTTGGTGTATGGTTCGCCTTTGTGCAATCCAAAATCACAAATATGCTCAGTAGTGTATGACATTGCTTTGTATCCTGTTACGACTAGTTTTTATTATTTGAGTAATACTAACAAATAAGAAATAGCCTGTTCAGACGATTTAGACTTAAGAAGAACCTAGTTATAACATGAAAGAATAAAGAGATAGTGTAAGGCTCTGCAATCAAAATGTAATTAAGTTGTAATCAAACTGCTCTTATTTGTATAAACAGGCTCTTAGCTATCGCTTTCGCTGCAAAGGTTTATTATCATTTCATAAATGTTAAATAATTAAAATAAATTTGGGAAACATAACAAAAATGAAAAAATTATTACTATGTAGTTTATTAGCCGCAGCATCTTTTAACAGTTATGCGACGGTTGTTGAAATGCAAACATCGCAAGGGACTATTAAGATAGATCTATTTGATCAACAAGCCCCTAAAACAGTCGCTAATTTTTTAAAGTACATCCAAAGTGACGCATATAATCAAACGGTAATACACCGTTCTGTTGATGACTTTATTATCCAAGGGGGGGGCTTTACTTATAATGAGGGTTTTAAAGCAATCACTACATCTGCTGCTGTTCAGAATGAGCCCGAACTGTCTAATGTTAAAGGCACTATTGCGATGGCAAAACTTGGTAGCAACGAAAATAGTGCAACCAGTCAGTGGTTTTTTAATTTAAAAGATAACAGTGCAAATTTAGATATACAAAATGGTGGTTTTACGGTTTTTGGCCAAATAAGCACTGACAGTTTTGCTGTGCTCGATACCATTGCTGAGTTAGTGCATTGTGGTGAAGTACCCGTTGTCAATGTGACTAAAGAACAGTGTGCCAGCACAGATACTGTACTTACTACAGCAAACTTAGTATCTATAAATAGTGTTGTAGTATTAGATAACGATGAAAATTCATCAGTTAATTTAAACCCAACTAAAAATACACTAATAGATACAGTTGAAAAACCATCGACGGGTGGCTCAGATGGAGGCAGCATGGGCTGGTTATTACTCCCTTTATTATTTGCTGGTTTTAAGCGTCGTCGCGCAGCATAGCCATCCAAATTTTATGTATATTTTGCTATCAGGTTTATTGATAGCAAAATATAAAAATGCTCGTTACATCAAAAAGACGTGTGTAACTATTTGAATCCACATAGCTAATACACATAAACAACTGACTAAAAAGCTATAATAACGCATCTTTACGCGATTGCCTCCCAAGTGAATTATACTGTGTATTATTCGTGAAATTACAAAGCACCACGCCAATACAATAAGTACATATCCCGTAGCATTGAGTTGTAAAGCCGCTAAGCTGGCCACAAAAAACAATACGGGCATTTCAAATTGATTAACAAAGTTACGACCTGCTACATGAACATCATCACCGGCTTTATCTAATTTCATAGTGACAAAGTCTTGCATCGAGATTGTCTTATTACGCGCAGCGCTAAAGCGGCGACGCCCCATAATGATCATAACCGCAAACGTCAGCAATACCTGACAAAACATAGCGAGCAATAAATATTTTTCCATTGTTATTACCTCTTATAATTACAGTCTCTTAAGCCTAACAGTTTGTTTTTACAATTCACAATGTGTTACAAAGTATTTATGAAAATGATTGCAAGCCCTGTTGGGTTTACCGATCATACTCACAAGACAACAAATATGGATTATATTCCCGTTATGAAAAAAATTATTACTTTAAGTGCCATTGCGCTAGCTGTATTAAGTGGTTGTGGTACAACAACGACGCCAGTTCAACAGCAAACCTCTTTGTTATCAGACACGCTAGTTGTCAGCCCAAATGATAACCGTGAATATAAAACACTC
Source organism: Pseudoalteromonas sp. NEC-BIFX-2020_002 (assembly GCF_013002825.1). NCBI lineage: Bacteria > Pseudomonadati > Pseudomonadota > Gammaproteobacteria > Alteromonadales > Pseudoalteromonadaceae > Pseudoalteromonas > Pseudoalteromonas sp. NEC-BIFX-2020_002. Next base: position 31,009 of record NZ_JABEPJ010000007.1, on the reverse strand, counting down.
AAGCTTGCTAACGAAATCGAAGTAATTTTAGTCTCTGATCCAAGTGCTGAAAAATCAGCTGCAGCATTAAGTGTTGGTGTAGGTCTATTACATGACCCAATGAGCCAGCAAGGTATGGCGCATTATCTAGAGCACATGCTGTTTTTAGGCACCGAGCGTTACCCTGACACAAAGGGTTATTCTGACTTTATGACCAAAAATGGTGGCGCGCACAACGCGTACACTTGGCTCGATATCACTAATTACATGTTTAAAGTAAATAACGATGCCTACGATGAAGGACTTGATCGTTTTGCTGATTTTTTTAAATCACCAAAGCTTTACCCTGAGTATACAGACAAAGAGAAAAATGCCGTCAATGCAGAATGGTCAATGCGTCGTGAAATGGACTTTTTTGGACAGTTTAAACTTGCCCGTAAAATGATGGGCGATCACCCTGCAAACCGCTTTTTAATTGGTAACCTTGAAACATTAGGCGATAAAGAAGGCAGCTCACTGCATAAAGAAACCGTTGATTTTTATAATAAGTATTACTCTGCAAATATTATGAAAGTGGCGATGATTTCGAATCTTCCACTTGCAGAAATGGAAGCGAAAGCACAAAAATATTTTGCTGATATTGAAGATAAAAAAATTGATAAACCCACTGTTACTAAAAAGTTAGACTTTGATAATGTTGGCGGAAAACGCGTACATTACGCACCAAATGAAGATGTGAAGCAGCTACAACTAGATTTTACAATTACAGATAATAGCGATGAATTTGCTGTTAAACCAAACCGTTTTGTCGCTTACTTACTTAGCAACGAGATGCAAGGAAGCCCAGCACAAATTTTACGTGATAAGGGCTGGGTATCACAACTTTCTGCAAGTAGTTCACCGACACATTATGGTAACTATGGCATGCTTTCGGTTGATATTCAGCTGACTGATGAGGGCATGAAAAACCGCGAAACAATTGTCGCGACTATTATGCAATATATTGACTTGATCAAGCGTGAAGGGGTTGATAATAAATACTTTAATGAGATCCGCACGTCGCTTAATAATGAATTTAAATTTTTAGAAAAAGGCGATGAATTTGGGTATGTTAGTAACTTAGCGGGCAGCATGCAAGATTACCCGCTTAATCATGCTATTAATGCGCCATATCATTATGCACAGTTTGATGCAGATGCAATTAATGAAGTACTTGCACAATTAAATGCGCAAACACTGCGTATTTGGTACACCTCACAGCAAGAAAAAACGGACTCAAAACTGCATTTTTATGATGGTAAATACCGCATAGCAGAAATTGGTGAAAGTGAAATTGCTAGCTGGAACAAACCAAGTGAATTTGCCTTAGCATTACCAACAGTTAATCGTTTACTTCCAGAGAGTTTTGCAATTAAAACCACGCAATTTAGCGAGCAAAAACACCCAGAACTTACATACGATAAAAACGGTGTAAAAGTATGGCGTCAAGCGAGCCAAAACTTTGCAGAGCAACCAAAGGGCCTTGTAGAAGTTTATTTAAATACTCCTGATGCACTTGCGGATATTAAAGCGAAAGTGTTGTATTCAGTATGGGCAGATTTATATAATCTTCAGCAAAGTAAACTCAGCACTGAAGCAGCTGTAGCCGGTATGAGTGTTGGCCTTGAAGACAGCAATGGCCTTATTTTGTCAATGAGCGGCTTTACAGATAAACAAAATGTTTTACTTGCGCAGGCACTTGAAAGCATAGATGTACAAGTAGCAGAGCAAGGTTTTGCTCAAGCACTCGATCGCTACCAACGTGATTTACTCAATGCACAAAAGCAGTTCCCTTATTACCAAGCTTTTGGTGAATATTCAAAACTAGTACGCACTGGTAGTTTTGATACGGATGCATTGATCAAAACAGCCCAAACACTGACGATTGCTGATTTTGAAGAACTAAAAAATCAAACGTTTAGCCGCAATGAACTGCGTGTATTTACTTTTGGTAACTACAATCAACAAGATGTTGAAGCAATTGCAAAAGAGCTGACGGCAATATTACCGAAAGATCATAAGTCAACGTCATTTACGCGCAGTAAAGCGTGGTTACCGCAAGTAGGTGAAACTATCGTTTTACAAAAAGATATAGATGTGGCTGATGTTGCCATTATTGATATGACAGTTCACCCAATTGCAGGTTATAAGCAAAAGGCGCAAGCACAAGTATTGCAAGATCATTTTAGAACTATTGCCTTTGATAAGATGCGCACAGAAGAGCAGTTAGCCTATGCTGTTGGCGCACTTGCACGTTCAGTTGAAGATTACTCAGCAATAGGTTTGTTTATCCAAACCCCTGTTAAAGGGCCGAAAGAGATGCAAGCGCGTTTTGAAGCGTTTAAAAAACAGTATGCAGTGGAGCTTGAAGCCATGAGCGAAGAGACCTTTGCGCAGCTTAAAAATGCCACACTTGTCTCGTTAAAAGAGCAGCCTAAAAACCTTAGCGATGAGATGGGCCCGCTGATTGGTGATTGGTTCCGTGAAAACTTTGATTTTAACTCAAAACAAAAGTTAATTTCAGAGGTCGAAAAGGTCACACTTGCTGATATTAAAGATTACTACAAACAAACCATGCTAAACCCGCAAGCTGCACGTTTAAATGTGCAATTACGTGGTAGTAAATTTGCAGATACTCCATTTGCCGATCTACCAAAACAAACACTGGTTACTGATTTAAAAGCGCACTTTAATGGTATTAAACTGCAAAAGTAACTAAGTAGTTTAAGCGTTAACTTACAATGAGCCCAAGCAATTGCTTGGGCTTTTTTGTAGAAAAAAAAAGTTGCGAACCTTTTACCAAGCTAAACCGTCTTGTAAAAAAGAGATAAAGGAATTGCATGAATTCGACGCAAATAACGCTTACTGTTATTAATGCACAGCAGGGCGATGAGCTAGCTTTTAACTCATTATGTAACTGTTTATACAAACCAAGCTTTCTCTTCGCGATGAAATTGAGCAAGCAGACGGATTTAGCAAAGGATATTACGCAAGAAGCGTGGGCTGTAGTGGCAAAAGATATTCGAAAACTAAAAGAGCCAAGTGTATTTAAAGCGTGGCTATTTAGAGTGGTGTATCACAAATTTATAGATACAACCCGACAAAGCAGGGGCTACGAAAGTTTTCAACCAGATAAGCATGAACAAACAAGAGATATAACAAGTAGTAATGAGCAATCGATTGATTTACTCAAACTAATAAATAACCTGCCGGATAGTGAGCGGCACAGTATCTACTTATTTTATCTAGAGCAAATGTCAATTAGTGACATCGCCTTAATAACGGATGTAGCGGTTGGGACAGTTAAGTCACGTTTGCATCGGGCAAGAGCTCAGTTGGCAGTATGGTTAAATGAATAATTGGAGAGAATGATGATGAATATTGATGAAAAAATTAAACATAGTTTGCAAGCAGAGCAACACAATTTAGAGTCTATTTTAGAGAGTGATCCAGGCTTATTTAAACAACTAATTGGTATATATAAGGGAAAAATGCGACTTTGGACTATTCTAGGGACGTTTTTCGCTTTTATATTCACTGCCATTTTTATATTATCAGCTTATCAATTTTTTAACTCCGAGCAGCAATTGTTTTGGGCAGTGTGTTTTGTGAGTAGTTTAATGATGCAAATTGCAATAAAACTGTGGCTGTTTATGGAAATGAACCGACAATCGATAATGAAAGAAATCAAGCGAAGCGAGCTTGAAATTAGGCTAATTCTCAGTGAGCATTTTACCTCCAACAGTCAAACCTAAGCTAAAATGTAAAAGGAAAATGCAATGCAGTTAAGATCTCTAGGTGTTAATACTAATAGCTTCTTGTTACTGACTCTCTCTTTATTGTTTGCTGCAAATGTTAAAGCAGCATTTGTAAAAGTGGGAGAGTTTGAGTTGCAATATGAAATTGCAGGCAGTGGTAAGCAAATTGTGGTTTTAGAGGCAGGTGGTAGCGCAGGGCTAGATGATTGGAACTCGGTTTTTAGTTCCATAGCTGAACAAACTAAGGTTATTCGATACTCGCGTGTTGGTAATGGTAATTCAACTGCAATTAAACGGCATTTCACTTCAATGGATTATGCACAGCATCTGAGCGAATTCTTGTTGGCGCTGGATATTTCAGAGCCTATAGTATTGGCTGCACACTCTTATGGCGGCAGTGTTGCGCGAGAATTTGCCGCAAAATACCCACAGCAACTGAATGCTTTACTTATGCTCGATCCTTCTTCTGAGCACGATGTAGATATACTGCGTGCCATAAATCTAGAACAGGGTAATAAAGAAATCGCACAAATAAAACTAAGTGATATGGCAAATGGTATGTCGAATCAATATTTAGATTTTTGGAGTAAACGGCCCTTACCAGACTATCCACAGATTAAAGATATACCTGTCACCGTTATTGCGTCAGTGCGCAAAATGGCTGAACCGAGTAATTTGTTTTTTACAGACAAGGGCCGAATAATGTGGGGGGAGATATGGCAGAATTGGGCTGCTGAATTTCCTCAAGGACGTAGTGTATTAACAGAAAAAAGCGGTCATTTTATTCAAAATGATGAACCTATGCTGGTGCTTCGAGAGTTAAAACGAGTAATGAAGATGTTGGATGAGAATAAGCAGCCATGATTTTAAAGCTATTGAAGTTTAAATAGCGTTTAAATTTACAGGAATGACTATGACTTATGTACTTTGGTTTTTGCCGCTATTGTTTTCTGCTTTTAGTTATAGCAATACATTTACTGATGGATTGGCAAACGCCGCAAATGATAGAACACAACACAATGTACGTTACGATGGCGCATATCATCGAATTGCGTATCCAAATGGTGATGTTCCCGCCAATATTGGCGTGTGCACTGACGTGGTTATTCGTAGCTACCGTTCACTGGGGATTGATTTACAACAATTAGTGCATGAAGACATGCGCGATAACTTTTCTTCTTATCCTTCAAAAAGAATATGGGCTTTGACTAAGCCCGATAGTAATATCGATCATCGCAGAGTGCCCAACTTACAAACTTTTTTTAAACGTCATGGCACTGTGCTGCCGATTACGAACAATGTTGAAAACTATAAAGCGGGTGATATTGTCACCTGGATCCTACCAGGTAACCTCCCGCATATCGGCATTGTGGTAAACACATACGCAGTAGATAATAAAACGCCTTTGATAGTGCATAATATCGGATCAGGGCCGCAGCGAGAAGACGTATTGTTTCGTTATAAGATCACCGGACATTACCGGTATGAGCCCGTAGTTAATTCGATAGTAGGTATCTGGAAACATTCAGAAAAGCCCGCATGGCTAGAGATCACATTTGCAGCGGATGTAGGTGGAATTACAGTAAAGCGCCATGATGACAATTCGAACGCTGTTGGGTTAACAGTTATTAAGGATGTTATTGCAGCAGCTAAGCAAACCAATTTGTCTCAGGAGTTACAGTGGCAGGGAAAAATGTTTTCAGCACAGGTAAACGGCTACATTGATGTGAGTTTATTTTTAACTAATTCAACTACACTTGAAATCTATCAAAGTACAGACTTAGATAAACAAGTAAATATACTTACGTTAACGAAAGAACATGATTTTTCGACTCTTTAAGGGTAGCTAAATGCAAGATAGCGTTAAACAAAAATTTATGACGTACCCTGAAAGTATCGCGGTTGTATTACATGAAATTAGAGACTTAATTTTTCAGGTAGCTGCGCAGGATGGTATTACTACTGTCGAGGAAGCTTTAAAGTGGGGTGAGCCAAGTTATATCGCAAAAAGTGGTTCAACAATAAGATTCGATTATAAAGAAAAAGCGCCGCAGCAATTTTGTATTTACTTTAATTGTAAAACAAAACTAATCGATACCTTTAAAGAGCTATATGGCGATACCTTTGTCTATCAAGGAAACCGTGCTTTGGTGTTTGAGCTTGATCAAGCATTGCCGAACAAGGAACTTGCGCATTGTTTGTCGTTGGCTTTGCGCTACAAAAAAATAAAGCACCTGCCAATGCTAGGTGCTTAAATTTAATTTGAGTATTATAAGCAGTATAAAGTTTATTTAGCTCTTGCAGCGCGTGCAGCGTGGAGTTTTTTGTAGCTGTCAATTAAACGCTGATGACGCTCTAACCCTTCAAGTTGCATGTTGGTCGGTGTTAAACCGTAGAACAGCACATCGCCATTGATTGAACCTACCACGGCATCCATTACTTCTTGCCCAAACATGCGAGTGAAGCTATGAATGTAGTCTTCAATTTCTAGGTCTTCACCTAGTGCCACTTCGAGTGTGGCGTGCATTGCTTGATAAAATAACCCGCGCTCAACCGTGTTGTCGTTAAACTGTAAAAAGGTTTCAACTAATTCCATCGTTGCTTCTAAATCACCTAATGCTAAATAAATAAGTAATTTAAGCTCTAGGATTGTTAGCTGGCCCCAAACTGTGTTTTCATCAAACTCAACACCAATTAGAGTGATAATATCTGTGTAGTTATCCAGCTGGCTTTCTTCAAGTCGCTCTACTAAATCGGCTAGTTGATCTTCATCTAAACTGTGCAGGTTTAAAATGTCTTCACGGTATTTAAGGGCTTTGTTGGTGTTATCCCAAATTAAGTCTTCTACAGGGTAAACTTCTGAATAATCAGGCACTAAAATACGACACGCGGTGCCAATATCTGAAAACTCCGCTATGTAGGCTTCTTTACCTAAGTCTTTCAAGATGCCGAACAGACTTGCAGCTTCTTCTTCGTTAGTGCCAGAAAAATCCCATTCAACAAAGTCATAATCATGTTTAGCACTGAAAAAACGCCATGAAATTTTACCGGTTGAGTCTATAAAGTGTTCAACAAAGTTTTCAGGCTCAGAGACGGCCATACTGTTAAAGGTAGGTTTTGGCACGTCATTTAAACCTTCAAAGCTGCGTCCTTGTAATAGCTCCGTTAAGCTGCGCTCAAGAGCGACCTCAAAACTTGGGTGCGCGCCAAATGAGGCAAATACACCACCTGTTTTTGGGTTCATTAGGGTAACGCACATAACCGGAAATTGACCGCCTAACGAGGCATCTTTAATTACTACAGGGAAACCTTGCTCTTCTAAGCCTTTAATACCGGCAACAATAGCTGGGTATTTAGCAAGTACTGCGTCTGGCACATCTGGTAATACGAGTTCTTGCTCAATAATTTGGCGTTTAACTGCACGTTCAAAAATCTCTGACAAGCACTGCACTTTAGCTTCGGCAAAGTTATTACCTGCGCTCATGCCATTACTTAAAAATAAGTTTTCAATTAAATTTGAAGGAAAGTACACGGTTTCGCCGTCAGATTGACGAACATACGGAATTGAGCAAATGCCGCGTTCAACATTACCTGAGTTAGTGTCGATAAGGTGTGAGCCACACAGTTCATCTTCAGGGTTATAAATACTCAGTGTATAGTCGTCTAAAATACCTTGTGGCAGTGAGTCATCATCAGTGAGCTTAAACCATTTTTCATTCGGGTAGTGCACAAACTCACTGTTGGCAATTTCTTCACCAAGAAATTGATCATTATAGAAAAAATTACAGTTTAAGCGTTCAATAAATTCGCCTAGGGCTGAGCATAATGCGCTTTCTTTACTTGCACCTTTACCATTGGTAAAACACATTGGCGACGCCGCATCACGGATATGCAATGACCATACATTTGGTACGATATTACGCCACGATGAGATTTCAATCTTCATGCCTAGGTCAGCTAAAATTGCGGTCATATCAGCAATGGTTTGCTCAAGCGGTAAATCTTTACCTAAAATAAAGGTGTTTCCGCTACCTTCAGGCTTTGCCATTAGCATGGCCTGTGCGTCATTATCTAAGCTCTCTACCGCGTCGATTTTAAATTCAGGCACAGTTTGAATAACGCGCTTAACTGTACAGCGATCTACTGAACGTAGGATACCGGTACGGTCTTTTTCAGAAATGCTTTCAGGCAGCTCTACTTGAATTTGGAAAATTTGGTTATAACGATCTTCAGGATCAACAATGTTGTTTTGCGCAACACGAATACCATCTGTCGAGATGTCACGGGCATTACAATACACTTTTATAAAATACGCAGCACATAACGCAGATGATGCTAAAAAGTAGTCAAATGGACTTGGCGCAGAGCCATCGCCTTTATAACGAATTGGTTGATCTGCGATCACAGAGAAATCGTCAAACTTGGCTTCTAGTCTGAGGTTGTCGAGAAAATTAACTTTAATTTCCATTAAATAGTTCCACTTAAATGCGCACTGACAAGTAAGTTTAGCAAGGGCTAAAAAATTACTTAGTGAGTGTATTAATTATATGGATGCAATTATCTGCTTTTTCAGCCCTTACATACAAGTAATAGTCTTGGCTTAGTTAAAATAAATCTCGTAGTGGTTGCACTTTGAGTAATTGATATATTTGTAGATGCCCCCCATTTTTATCAAAAATAGAAATTAAGATTGTTTTTACTGTGCACTTATAAAGCATTTTGCTCGTTATATTGATGTTATTTATGATGGAAAAAATAATATTTAATGCTTAATTTAAAAATAATTTATTATAAATAATGAGCAAAATTTTCACGGTAAGCTAGTTTTATTACTGCATATTGCAAAATACTAATATCATAAGGTAACGCAAATGATGAAAAAGCTGTATTGGTTATTAACTGTGAATTGCATTTTATTTACAGGTGCTTCTTATGGCGAGATTAACTTCTCAGGATTTACCAGCATCAATGCCGGTAAGGTTTTATCTGGAAGTGGAGTCCCGCAATACGATATACCCCCTACCTTTTTAGCTGACTATCCGATTGTTTCAGCTTACTCAGAAGATATTTCATTTAAGCCTGAAAGCTTATTCGGCCTACAAATTAATGCTGATTTAGCCGAAGGTTTATCCATGACAGGTCAAATTGTTGCCCGAGGGGCTAATGATTTTGATGCAACAATCGAGTGGGCATACATATCTTATGAAATAAATGAACATTGGACGATCCAAGCAGGTAAAAAGCGTTTGCCGCTGTTTTATTATTCAGATTTTTATGACGTAGGTTATGCTTATGTGTGGATGCGTCCACCTGCAGATAATTACACATGGCAAATATTTAACTACAACGGTGTTAACGCACTCTATAGTGGTGAGATTGGTGATTGGTCTGTCATGGGTAATCTTTATTACGGTGAAGAAGACGATAAGGAAAATAAACTGCTCAGTGAGTTTTTTTTCAAAGAGCCTACGCGTGAAATTTGGCGTGACATGCTTGGTGGAGTACTGCAGTTAAACAAAGATTGGTTTGAAGTTCGCTTAACTCATATGACATACAAAAATGAGCGCTACCGTAAAGGTGAGCAAGTATTATTTGATGGTGAAACTAGCCGAACAGGTAAATTTTATGGTGTTGCGGTTAATTTAGATTTTGATAATTTATTTATACTAACAGAGCTAAATCGGTTGGATTTAAATGGCAACCTTGATACCTCAATGATTACCTTAGGCTACCGCTTTGATACCATCACTCCTTATGTTACCTATTCTCAATTTGAAGAAGATGCCGAGGATGGTGAACAACATGATACAACGTCTGTTGGCGTACGCTGGGATTTTCATTCCTCTGCGGCTTTTAAAGTCCAATTTGACAAAGTGAATGATGAATCCTTTGATTTGGCCGTTGCAGGTGATAGTGAGTCGATCACATTTGGCATTGATTTGGTATTTTAAGGAATAAGTTATGATATTGTTTAAAAAAGTATTCTTATCGCTTTTATTGCTTAGTTGTTACTCAGTAAATGCCGAGGTTGTTATTATTGTTCACCCATCAAATAGTAGTAGTTTTGATCAATCTGAAATTTCAAAGCTTTTTTTAGGGAAAGCGAAATCATTTTCCGATGGGAATCAAGCGGTGCCATTAAATCAAGATGAAGGTTCTGCAGCGCGTAAAGAGTTTGATAGTAATGTGCTATCTAAATCGGGCAGCCAATTAAAAGCTTATTGGTCAAAATTGATTTTTACGGGTAAAGGGTCACCACCAAAAGAAGTAGGAAATGATGCAGATGTTATTGACTTAGTCAGTAAAAACCCGAGTATGATCGGCTATGTTGGGGCGGCCTCATTAACTGATTCAGTAAAGTCAGTTGGAAAATTTTAAACGTTTATTTTGAGTGTATGTAAAATCGATTACATTAGGGGCTGTTGACCTTTCAGGATTAAAATTTGTTCAATCTAGGGGCGATTTAATCGCGGCGCGAGGTTTGGAATCGATGGGCTAAGTAAAAATCGAGCAAAGCTTCCGCGTCCTGCTAACGCCCCTTACCTACATCCGTGTAGGTAACAAAGAGTTAATCGCCCCTAGGAAGAACCCTTTGGGCAGCGCATGTTCAACCTCAAAAGATAAACAGGCCCTAAACCTGTAATCGATTTTTTATTAGCAGATACTTACCTGAACTCGGGTTAAGTATCTACTAACGTATTGATTTAATAATATAAAAATTCACTCAACTCTCCAATCGGAGATTTTCAGGGATAACAAGGCGAATTTACGCGTCGAATGCCTATTTCAAGTAAATTCAACGTAGTTAGCGTTGAAAATAGCCACTGGAGATAGATTTATTATCCCGAGTTTTGGTTACTTAGGCTATCACTAAAAACCCGATAAAAGCACACGCTGCTGCGATGAACGTATAGGGTAATTGTGTAACCGCATGGCTAATTAAGTTACAGCCTGAGCCTTGTGCCGCAAGGACTGTTGAGTCTGAGTAAAAACAGGCTTGGCTACCAAATGATGATGCTGATAGCAGCGCACCAATTACCAGCGGAATATTCGCGTCAACCGCGACAGCTAACGGCATTACAATCGGAATAGTGACTGCAAAAATACCCCAGCTTGAGCCAGTAGCAAACGCCAGTACTGCCATCGCTAAAAACACCACCGCAGGTAAATAGCCTGCGGTCATAAATGGGCTGAGTGAGTCAATAACAAACTGCGGTAGCAATAGTTTATCGCACACGTCTTTAAAAATAAACGCGGCAATTACAGTGGCAATTGCTGGGATCATGCTTTTAAAACCATCAAGCATTTTTTCGATCATTTCAGCAAAGGGCATTAATTTTTGCAGCATATAAATAGGGATTGTCACTGCAAATGTAGCTAATAGCCCTTTGTATACGTCAATATCGAAATACACAGTAAAGGCAACGAGCAAAAAAATAGGCAGTAAAAAGTTGTACAGTTTGCCGTGGTTATCTGCGCTTTCAAAGCTTTCTTCTACTGCTTTAACTGCGTATTCGTCAGCAGTTTGTACTTCGTTATATTGTGCCGGGTCTACTTGTGACTGCTCTTGCATGGCTAATTGCTGTGCTTTTTTCATCGGCCCAAATAATGGAATAACACCCAGCACGACTAAGGGCACTAGCAATACCGCAAACCAGGCATACAGCATGTAAGGAATGGCTTGCATATACACAGCAATCCCTTGGCCTTCACTAGCAATATTGTTATCAACCAACAAGCCACCAAAAAAGACCGCCCAGGTAGATAAAGGTACGAGTACACAAATTGGCGCAGCGGTAGAGTCAACCACATAAGCGAGCATTTCACGGCTGATTTTAAATTTATCGGTAATGCGCTTCATGGTTTCACCCACGGTAAGTGCATTGAGGTAATCGTCGATAAAAATCACGATACCGAGGATAAAAGTCATCATTAATGATGAACGCGGGCCTTTACAAAAACGCAGTGCAAAGCTGCCAAATGCGGCTGCGCCACCAGTACGCACCAATAATGCGATTAACGCACCAAAGCCACCACACACTAAAATAAGCCAGCCAATGGTTTCATCGACCATCACTTTTAAAGACGCAGCCGCAAAATTACTTAACATAGCAACAGGATCAAGCATGGCAAGGCCAACTAAGGAACCCATAAGTAGAGATAAAATAGGACGGCGTAAAATGATCGCCAATATCACCACCACAATGGGCGGCACAAGACTTAGCGCAGAAGGTTCAAGCATTTAAGTATTCACAAAATAAAAAGTACTTGAGTGATTGGCCCAAGTGACTTAACAAAAACAAAGAATGTTAGCTCAAAGGCTTATATTCCAAGTCACTGCTTTTGCACGCAAATGTCACTTATAAATACAGTGAAGTGCGTTGGCTTATCGCCAGACGGTGCAGAGGGTGCACCGCTATTGTTGTGCCGATAAAAACATCAGCGAGAAAATAAGCTTGAATAAGGTTTTAGTCAACTAAAAAATATTATAGTTATGCCGTACTTTTAAATATTTAACGCTCATGCGTACATATTTAGTTTTATTCGATCGCAGGTTAAATGCGTAATTTATAGAGCAACAGAGTTAATGGTTATCAAGCTCATCAAGCAAATTCATCACGCGCTCACTAGCAGCTTCCATTTTATTTATATGTTTGATTGCTTTACTTCTTTCACCGTTATGTATTAGTACTAACGCTTCAACACCATTACGGTGTACCTCGCGGTGTGGCTCTTCAAGTTGTTTAAAAGCATTAAGTTTTTTGAAGTTCTGAGCTTGTTCAGAGTTATACCATTTTCCTAAGCGGCACATTGTGTGATCTGTAAAGTCGTCGATTGATTTTTTACTAGTACCGTTTGCAACAGCATAAACATCGCCTTTCCAAACTATATGGTCTAGCTTAACGGTTTGAATAAATGAGCGCGTTGCAGCACTCGTAATAGTGTCTTTCATTTTGGTGCAGTGACTGATAATTGCACTGTAATCGTTATTTAAAGAATCGAAATTGGTAGAAAGCTGGGCATTATTTTGTTGAATATCTGAAACTGACTCTACGGTTTCACCTGTTTTGGCAATAATTTCTTTAACCAGTTCAGACACTTCCTGTGCAGATTGATTTGTATTAGTGGCAAGTGTTCTAACTTCATCAGCAACCACACTAAAGCCTCTACCAGCTTCACCTGCACGTGCAGCTTCAATTGCTGCATTTAAAGCTAGTAGATTTGTTTGATCCGAAATTTTCGAAATGGTAACTACAAACGTATTTATGCTATCAGCCATACTTGAAAGGCCTGAAATGTTTTCGGTCATACTTCCCATTTTTTTTGCCATAATTTCCATTTCATGAACAATATGCTTAAGTGAAACATTTGAGTTATCAAGTAGTTCATTGATTTGGTAGCTAACTTTACTTTCTTCATCAATGGTTAAATACGACTCTAAAACGGTTTGACGAACTCCTTCAATTTGAGTGATACAATCAATAGAGCTTGTAAGTAAGCTTTCTTGAAATACTTGTATGTCGTTTTTTCTTTGATCATTAAGCTGTGTTTGTAAATGCTGCTTTTCATCAAAGAGGGTTTTGTTTTTCGCTTTTAATGTTTCGATCTCCTTTACTAGCGCATCATTTTGATTTTTTATTGATAAATACGTTTTACTCGAGACGAACATGCAGCTTTCCTGTCTTTTTTATTAAAAGAGAATTTAAAGTTAACTAATCTGGATTCTAAACGGCTTTGCTGAATTAGGCAAAGCCGTTGTTATTTAATAGCAAATTCTTTGGTGAAACGCCAAAATATTGCTTAAATAAACGGCTAAAATGGCTGGGGTTCGTAAAACCAATATCATAGCAAATTTTGCTTATTTGTTGCCCTGATAGCAGAAGTTGACGCGCTTTTTTTAATCTAAGTTGTTGTTGATATGCAGCAGGGCTTTGCCCAAAGGCCAGTTTGAATTGTTGATAAAACTTACTACGGCTCATGCACGCTATTTTACAGATCGTATCAATATCGAGTGTTTGATTAAGGTGCTCTTTCATAAAATACAGTACATCAGTTAATGGACATGGAGCAGCATGTTGGCAATTAGCGAGTAATAAATCACGGCTTTGTTGCTGTAGCAGGCGGGTGATTAATTCATTGACGGATAAATTAATTAAGTAATGACGATCTTGCTCGTTTTCACTGAATAGACCAATCATACGCTCCAGTAATTGTTGAGTTTGTTGATTGTGCTGTGCGTGCACTAGGTTAGGTATGTACTGAAAAAAGTCATCATTGCTTATTTGTTGTTGCATATTTAGTGCATCAGCCACTTGGCTAATTTTATCGCAGCTTATTTCAATAGCTAAACAAGTCGTGGGCTGCTGCATTGATGCCTGTGGAAAATCAATTAATACACCTTGCTCGGGGGCGAGTACAAATGATTGTTGAGGTAAAAATTCTTTATGGTAGTCACTATCAGCAACATGCATCACTTTTTTACCACTAATCATCCCGCAAAACAGTAGTTCACTTGAGTGTAGGGCAACTTTCTGTGCATCTTGGTAGGTATCGTAAATACTGAGTTCGGCATTTTCTGCTGCAAAGGTGACTTTATTTTCAATAAGCACATCAACTGCTTGGCGTTTTCTCGTGAGGTTGCTCGTTGGTAGTGATGCAGTCATTTTATCTCCTTTAAACAATGGACGCACAGACATGTTTTTTGGACAGCTAATCAAGTTTTTAAGCTTCTTATAGGCTAATGTCAACAGGTGGCGGATAAATAAACAACAACTACTCGCTGGACGTTAATTAACCCAGGTTAAGTCAAACTCAACAATTTGAACAGGAATCACACAATGATTTATGCAAACCCCGGTGCTGATGGCGCACTCATTAATTTTAAACCTCAATACGGTAACTACATTGGCGGACAATGGGTTGAGCCTGTAAACGGCCAATACTTTGATAATATAAGCCCTGTAAATGGTAAAGTGTTTTGCCAAATTCCACGCTCAGATAAAGCCGATATTGAATTGGCTCTTGATAAAGCACACGCAGCAAAAGCGTCGTGGGGAACAACCTCAGTGACTATACGCAGTAACATACTATTAAAAATAGCTGATCGGATAGAGCAAAACCTTGAGTTACTGGCCGTGGCCGAAACATGGGATAACGGCAAAGCGATTCGTGAAACACTCGCAGCAGATATTCCATTAGCAGCTGATCACTTTCGTTATTTTGCAGGCTGTATTCGCGCACAAGAAGGCAGTATTGGTGAGATTGACGAGACCACAGTCGCTTATCACTTTCATGAACCTCTAGGTGTGGTTGGGCAAATTATTCCGTGGAACTTCCCTATTTTAATGGCTGCGTGGAAGTTAGCGCCAGCGCTTGCGGCGGGTAACTGTGTGATTTTAAAGCCGGCAGAGCAAACACCGGCTTCAATTTTAGTGTTAATGGAACTTATCGGCGATTTACTACCTGCAGGCGTTCTAAACGTTGTTAACGGCTTTGGTAAAGAAGCCGGCGAAGCACTGGCGACGAGCACCCGTATAGCTAAAATTGCCTTTACGGGCTCAACTCCAGTTGGTTCGCATATCTTAAAATGCGCAGCTGATAATATCATTCCATCATCTGTTGAACTTGGTGGTAAATCACCGAACATATTTTTTAATGACGTCATGGAAAAAGATGATTCATTCTTAAGTAAAGCAATAGAAGGCGCGGTACTTGCGTACTTCAACCAAGGTGAAGTGTGTACTTGCCCATCGCGTTTGTTTATTCAAGAAGATATTTACGAGCAATTTATTGAACGTATTCTGGCGCGTACTTTGCAAATCAAACGGGGTAATCCACTTGATAGCGAAACCATGGTGGGTGCACAAGCTTCAAAAGCACAGTTTGATAAAATCCTTAGCTATATCGAAATTGGTAAAAAAGAAGGCGCAGAAGTACTCACCGGTGGCAATATTGAGCAATTAAGTGACGAGTTAAACGGTGGCTACTATATTCAGCCAACCTTGCTTAAAGGCACTAACGATATGCGGGTATTTCAAGAAGAAATTTTTGGCCCAGTTATTTCAATGTCGACCTTTAAAGATGAAGCTGAAGCGCTGGAGTTAGCCAATAGCTCAGAGTTTGGTTTAGGCGCAGGGGTGTGGAGCCGCAACATGAACCGTGCCTATCACTTTGGCCGTAAGATAGAGGCAGGGCGCGTATGGACTAACTGTTATCACATGTACCCAGCTCACGCTGCTTTTGGCGGCTATAAAAAGTCAGGCATCGGCCGCGAAACCCACAAACTCGCGCTTGATCATTACCAACAAACTAAAAACTTGTTAGTAAGTTACAGCGAAGATCCGCTTGGCTTTTTTTAAAAAGAGCATAAGAACAACTAATTAAGTAAAGCGCGGCTCTTAGCTGCGCTTTTTGCTATATTAAAGTACTTAAGGTTAAATACTCATTAAAGGTTCAAAAGTGATTTTGGAATGAGTTAATTGCACCGAAGTTGTGCCGCTTACTAAGGAGATGGAATGAAAATTTTAACGAATATATGCTCAGATAATTTACCAGAAAGTAAAAACTTCTATGTAGAATTACTTGGTTTTATTGTTAAATATGAGAGTGATTGGTATGTACAACTTTGCTCGCCAGACGATCATTCAATTGAATATGGTATTATTCAAAAGGATCACTCCTTAGTGCCAAAAAAGTTCCAACAGTCGCCAACGGGTATGTACGTTACTTTTGTTGTGGCAGATGTTGATAGCACTTATGAAAAAGCGCTGAGTATGAAGATACCTATTTTGCAAGCGCCTCATAATGAATTTTACGGGCAGCGTCGCTTTTTAATTGAAGATCCTAATGGTTGTCTAATTGATATTTGCTCGCCATGGGAGACTCTATAAAAGCGTAACCTTTACGCATATACGAAAGTAAACGAGCGTATTAATCTACGTTGGAGCGATAATATGAATCAACTAACTGAACAAACAATAGCATGCCCATATTGTGGCGAGAGTATTGATGTGCTGCTCGACCCAACAGATGTTGATCAGCAATATATTGAAGATTGTCAGGTTTGTTGTAAGCCCATTAACTTTTTGGTTTTTGAAAATATGGATGAAGATTTAAGTGTGACAGTGTCTAGTGAGGACGAAAACTATTAAAAGATTAGGCACCCGATAATAAATAAAAAAAACACAGCTAAATATACTGAGTGGTGCCAGTTTTCGTTGCGATTTTTGCGGTAAGCGTTGCGCATTTTCCATTTATCTTCATGGGTAAAAGTGTGAAAGCAGCGTTCACACTATTTAGCACTGAATTCTTCCCAATAACCACATTGCGTACAGGCATATCTCTTTTTAAATTTGGTCCAAGGTTACTATTGCGCTTAAATATTTTTTATCTCAGCCTTTGATAATTTAAACAATGGATTTAAAACGCATACTGGTAAATATCTCCTTGGAGTGCCTTCAACCGAACCCAATAAATATACTGTTGATCAGGCGATATTGTATATTGATGGATAAAATCATCCGTTTTTGGCAACAGCAATTGTTCAATGTGTGTGTCAATATTAAATGCCCATACACCGGTTTCTTGTCTGTAGAAATACAGCTGGTTATTGATGATTTGCCAATTTAACCAATTAATACGATTAAAGTCTTTAATTATCAGCTCTTCATTTGGATGGTCTAATTTTTTTCGCCATAAGCCATCGACCGTAAATTTAGAGTAATACAGGTATTCACCAATTATTCTGCCACTGTAACCACCATTTACGGTAAGTTGCGTGTGTTGGCCACTACTTCTTTGGTAGTGCCATAGTTGCCAATTACCAGAAGAGTTGCCACTGTAAATAACATTATTATTCGCATCGTAATTGGCAACATAGCTATTTTTTGATTCAGTGAAAACGTGCTGATACGTGTTTTCATCAATATTTAATTCATATATATCACCATGCTTGCTAAACAGCACACGCTTACCATCATCTGAAAGCTCATAGCGAACAAACTGTAATTCAAACGGTAAATCAACATTAATTAGTTGGGCGTTGTCACCTTTTATTCTCCACCAATGATGGCTTTTATAGCGTGTTGATAAAATAAGTTGTGTGTCAGCTTTCATTCGAGGTAATAATTCTGTTCGAGCGCTTTGTTGCCATGTAATGTGTGTTTTTTGTTTAATATTATACTTTGCAATGTCACTTACAGCGTTGAGATTACTGATCAATAGAGAAGGGCCATTATCACTTTGCAAAAGAGCCAATGAGTTAATTTTAAAGTCTAATTTTTTAAGTAATGAGTAGTGGCTGTTAGCGGTTTTTAGAGTGTACAGGCTTGCACTATCAGCAATAATTAAATCGTTATTATTAGGGTGCCATAGCAGGTTATTTATTCGCAAATCAACAGTGTGCTCTGTTAAGACATGATCATCGTTGATGATAATAATATGAGATTGGTTATCATTTATATAACGAAGAACGGCAAGCTGATTGGTATGACGGTTGTAATTAAAATTAAAATCACCTTTGGTGTTATTTTTGCTGGTGGGGTTGGTTATTTGTTTTAACCTGCCTGTATTTACGTTATAGCTAAATACCTGATACGGATGCGATTTACTAAAGCGCTTAGTAAAGTAAAAGGTGTTATTTTCTCCCCATACTAATGATGTTGGTATTTCATCACAGGTAAATAAAGGCTGCTGCTTTTGTGTTGCGACATAATAAATAGCAATCGAACACTGTTTATCAATGTTCGTTGCATAAACAAGTTGCGTTCCTTTGGCGTTAATGGTGGCGAGTGAATCTGTTAATACTCTCTTTTTTGAATGTTTTTTTGTATCATATAAATACACTGCTTGGTTATTATTTTCATCTAGGTGATGAAATAGAATGTGTTGGCCAGAATCCGTTGTAGATAGTTTATACTCCGATCCGTTGAGTGCAATTAATGGGGCGCTAATAAGTGATAGCGTGTTTGAATGAGTAAAACTATCTGGTTTAATAAAATAACTAATAAGCGCCACTAAAAAGAGTAAAATGAAGGTAATAACGCAGCTTACTTTTATGAAAAACCATGTGCTTTTTTTATTTTCAGTAGCGGTAATTTCATTTAATACGGGCTCAATAGGGTCTTTGCTCAAACCTTCAAGACAAGCAATGAGCCGGTAACCTTGAGTTGGTACTGTTTCAATAATGTTTTCATCGGTTAATGCAGCAAAATGCCCACGTAATAAAGACACGGTTCTGTTTATTGCGCCTTCACCTACAACACGGTTGTTCCATACTTTTTCTATGAGTTGATCACGACTGACAATTTGCCCATTAGCTGCCAATAAAGCTGTTAAAAAGTTAAATACTTTAGGTTCAAGATTGCGACTTTGAGTGCCCTTTACCAATGTTCGCTGGTTTGCATCAAACATTACACTCGCAATGTGTACCGTCATACTAATCTCTATCATATTGAAATAACTTTATATTTTAAAACATAACACAAACATAACAAAAACATAAGCTCGAACTATGTGAGCTGATGTAAATACATGATTTGCTAAGCTTCCATGTTTAATAAGAGTAAAAAAAATGCGTAGTTATCTATATTATTTATTAAAAATAGTCGCTATAACATGGCTATTATCAGGTTGTAATGGCACCGACAATAAATCGGCTTCTCCTGTATCTAAGCCACCAGAGAGCGATGTAAATAAAATAAGTTTAAATGGGCGAAGTTATTACCTTTCACTGCCAGCTAAAAACTTTGACTCAAAAAAAGCCTATAAATTACTATTGGCTTTTCATGGCTCCGGACAAGGGGCACAAAGCATGCGTAGTATGTCGGCTCTTGAATCTGCATCAGACAATTATATTGTTGTTTATCCGCAATCAAAGGTTGAAGAATGGAATGAAGGGTGTGATTGCAATAAGCCGCACCGACTCGGAATTGATGACTTAGGTTTTGTAGATGAGGTTGTTGCAGATGTTAAAACAAAATACAACATCATAGATGATGAACTTTATGCTGTTGGATTTTCTCAAGGGGGGCTTTTTGCACAAAATTTAATGTGTAATAGTGACTTACAGTTTAACGCGATAGCGTCGATTGCATCGCCAATGTCGGTGCAATTATCACAAAGCTGCTACATTGAAAATAATACACACTATATGATGGTGCATGGTAAAAATGACAAAACATTGCCCTATTATGGCCTAACTCATTCAAATTTTGGGCTTATAGCCAGTGAATATGCAATAGAACTTATTGCTAAAGAAAACGATATAGAATCGCCAGTCGAAGTTGAAAAAACCAATGCAACGACCAAATATGTATATAAAAATGACACACACATTAATCAGTTAGTGGCTATTGAAGGCGGAGGACATAGTTGGGGTTTTACTGGCTTTAATACCACTGAGGAAGTGATCAGTTTTTTTGATTCAGTCAGCTTAAATAAGCTAGATATTCACTCAAGTTTATACCGTGTTGGCTCGCAGCCAAGTAAAGATGTGCATGTACGCAGTATGGGCCTAGAGCATAGCGGCCCTGCCATTATTTTACTCTCAGGGTTTAATAAAAACTTTCATAGTGACAGTGCATGGTTTTCATTGTTGCAGCCGTTAATTGCAAAAACGCATCGCGTACATGTTATAGAGCGCTTTGGTAATGGGTTTAGCAGTGATGTAGATCAACCATCATATGCATCGTTTGTGTCTGCATTAGATAAAACCCTTAATATACTCAACGAAGATGAGCTAATAGTGGTGAGCTTTGCAAGCGCAAATATTTTGGCTCATTTGTGGCAAGTGTCTCCAGATTCACACGCGTCAGCCAATCTTAAAGGCATGCTCTGGGTTGATCCTGATATTTTATTGTCTCATTCAATCAGTCTATATCAAGACTGGCCAGTATCGTGGTACAGAGAAGTTGGGGGCGATCTTATTGAACATATACAGCAGGGTAATTGGACCGAAAGAACATTGGGTAAGTTAGCCGCTGAACGCGAAGAAATGAATGCACTTATTCCTATCAATTATCAAAATGATATGAATTGGCCGTATTTTGATCTCATTAGTCAAGGCAGAGCACAAATTGATAAAACAAGTAACTCGGGCAAAAGAAATCATGAATTATCATGATGACTTAGCCAGCGTGCTCAACAGTGATATAGCCACCTCAGTGCCTATTACAGTCATAGATACTGACTTTGAGTCGCATGATATTGCAAACGCAGAGCCCGAGTATGTTGATGGCCTCATTAAATGGCAGCAAGAAGGAACACAGTGGAGTCACTTGATCAGTGAGCAATCAGGCGGTCAATATGTGCCATTGAACAACAGCGATCATATGGCTGTATTTCAGCACCCGGATGAAATTATAAAAGCGATAATTAATCTACATAATCAATAATGTAGCAAAAATTAGCTTTAATTACCCTAGCCAGATGGCTAGGGTTTATGCTTGCTAATGGGTTTAAAAGTTATCACATACTTTTTTACTGCAAAAAAGCAGAGAATATAATTGAGGTAAAAATAGGGTTGTAAGATTGTTTTTTTTTCTAAATTAATGTGGTTGACTTGTTACTAAAATGTGGTTTTATTGTGTTTTTCCATACAAAGGGATGATTGTAGATGTTAAATAAAAGTAATAACATCCGCCTGTCATTTTTTAAGGAAAAAATATGTTTTATAGGGCTAACAAACGAACAATTTCATCACTTCTATATCTATACTTACTGATCTTCAGTTCCGTTAGCTTCGCTGGTGGGTTCCCCTTCCCAGGTGGAGTGGATATATTTGAGACACCGAAAACGCCCACCAATTTTAATTATGCCCGTGACGGCAGTAGCATTAATATATCATGGAACGAAGGTAGTGGTGCAGGGGGATCGTATTATGCTAGCCTTTTAACTTATTCACGATCCAGTTTTGTAACTCCGTTACCGTGTAATGGCAGTTGTGATACTTCTAAAACATTTACGGTTGAGGTGTCTGAAAACGCAGGTGCTTACCGTGTTCTTACATCAAGTAATACACATAATAATTATCGATTCGAACTAACGGGCAAACAAAATTATCGCTTTAGAATTAAAGTAGTTAATGTGTATACGTTCACCACCCCGTATACCTATAAAAGCAGTGGTTACTTAGTGAGCCCACTCATTGCAGCTCCTACTCAAAGTAAATTAAACAAACCGGTTATTTCTCCCAGTAGTACCAGCATTTCAGCAAGCACTGCAATATCAATCAGTTCATCGCAAGGTGGCTCGCACCACTATAAATTAGTCAATAAAGGTACTGTATGCGGCACATCCGGCTTTAGTCAATACACGGGCGCATTTACGATAAGTACAAGTAAACGCGTATGTGCTAAAGCGATAAAAAGTGGTTGGTCAACCAGTGATGTCGCGTATAGAGATTATACTTTTTCAGCCAATAATAGTGACTATGCTCAGCTAACAACCAATGCCCCTGCTGATCATCCCTCGTTCAGTAATGTCGCAGCCCCCACTGTTGATAACATTGGCACAATTGCAGGGAAAGCGGGGGTCAGTGGTGGTGCGGCAACCTACCATATTCCCATTCAATTACCGCCAGGGCGTGCGGGCATGCAGCCTGAGGTGTCGCTCAATTATTCATCACGCAGTGGCAATAGTATTGCCGGTGTTGGGTGGTCATTGTCAGCTGGCTCAAGTATTACCCGTTGTGCTGCCACTTATGCACAAGACGGCTTTACCCAAAACCCACAATACAATAGTAACGACCGCTTGTGTTTAGACGGCCAGCGTTTAATCGCAACAGCAGGTACATACGGGAATTCTGGAACAGAGTATCGCACTGAAATCGACAGCTTTGTGCGGGTCACGCAAAGTGGTTCGCTCAATGGATCATCAACATGGTTTAAAGCCGAATATAAAAATGGCCGCGTTGCTTATTTGGGTAAAACGGCTGAATCGAGGTTAGTACATGGTGGCAAAAGTGCTGCTTACTCATGGTTGATTGAATATCAACATGATGCCAGTGGAAATAATTATATTCATTATGAGTATGCCTTATATGGAACCGCAGAGTTATTGCTTGAGCAGATTTCCTATACAGGCAATTCGGTAAATGAGAATGGAGAGCAAAAAGTACAATTTATTTATGAACCAAAAAATAAAGTACACGAAAGCTTTTTATTTGGGGGACGCTCAGTTGTTACACAACGACTTAATATGGTGAGTGTTTTTGATGCTAATAACAGTGTTTGGGGTTATGAGCTGAGTTACCAAAATAGTGTTTCATCTGGCAAAGAATTGTTAGATACAGTTACCCAATGTTTCAGTCAAAATTCTTGTTTACCTTCAACTTCCTTCACGTGGAATAATAGCCAAGAAGTATTAATACTAGAACCTTTGGGAGGGCAAAATAATATGCTTTACCCTAATGAAAAGTCAGTAAGCAAAATTTTACCAAGAGGAGATTTAAATGGTGATGGCATAAGAGATTGGGCCGGTTACTTTGTTAATGCGGAGGGGGATTTCAGAAATAACAATATAATACTAGATTCATGTCAATTTAATAGGTTTACACATAAGCATGAATGCAGTCAAGGGGATATTGATTTAGATGGGATAACAGATGAATGGTCGATAAATAGCGAGGTCTTAATGCTCGATTTGTCTAAAGGGGGATTCATTTCGACAAATATTAAAATGCCTCCTTCTTCAAAACCTGAATTAAGAAAAAGTCACGTACGTCAAATAGCAGACTTTAATAATGATGGTTGGCCAGATATATTACTTTATATTGCAGGTGCTGCTCCTAAGATCACACTCTACTTACATCAAAAGAATAATAGTAGGCCATACGTTAGTCCTGAATTTAGTATCAATCTAGAGTTAGGTAAAGCTAGAGATTTATATACGACCGTTCTTTTAGACGACTATACCGTATTGGGCGATATTAGCGGAGATGGCACGATAGATATTCTGCATGTTAGTTCAGGGGCTACAGATATTATCCCAACATTACAGCCACGCCCTAGAAAGTTACTATTAGGAGACGACAACTACCAAAACGAACATGATTTACCATTTGTTGTTACTTTAGGAGCGCTTAAGCCTCAGTTGAGCATGTTTATTGACTTAAATGGCGATGGATTAATCGACTGGCTTGGGTGGGAATATAATGAAAATATTATTTCACTCACTTATAGGCTGAATAAAGGTGCATTACAATTTGCAGCAAAACAAACTCTAAGTAATAACCTTATCGAAACGGTAGAGCAAAAGGTACTTTATAATGCTGGAGAATGGGTAACGCGTAGAGTCCCTAAATATGGAAGAGGGTTTCTCATTGAAGATATTAACTATGATGGAATACCTGAATTATTAATGCCAGGTGAGCGACTACTAACGCGTTGTGCTTCTTTTGCACGACTTAGGTTTTGTGGTGATCAGTTATACGGTGAGTGGGAAACGACTCCAGGTGATCGTAGTTCTTTAATTCCAATTGATAGCTACTCACTTGATAAAAGCATTTACCAGTTTGATGCATTGTATTTTAGGCAAGACAGCTCCGGGAAGTTGAGTGTAACTAAAGGTAAAACGGAGCTGGTTGGTAATCCGTATGACTCTGCATTTGTTGATGCATACGGAACGGGGCTAAGAAGCTTAATATTTAATCACACATCAGAGCTTGGTTTTTCTCACCAAGGCAACGCAACGGGTACTTTTTCTGGGAATACAGAGCAATATGGTGTCTTTATAAATCGAAATTATGGTGCTAGTTCAGGAATTAGTGGTCGCGATTATGCCCCTGTTGACCTTATGTTAACGGCCAACGATGGTGTAGGTAAAGAGGCTCAATGGCGACAACGACCATTATCCAGTAGTGAAGTTGAATATGATTTGCTAAGGAACAGAATTATATCAGAGCTAGGATATATTAACTTTGCATCTAGCATGTATGTTGTTAATTCCTTCCAACAAAGTAATGGTTTAAACGGAGCTATTGAAAGAACTTACAGTTATGCTGGCGCTGTATATAATCAATTTGGCCGTGGCTTCATGGGCTTTAAATCCATCATTGAAGAAGACGTAAGCCGTGGTTTAGTGACGCAAACTGATTTTGAACAAGTCTTTCCGTACCAAGGCAAACTAACTCGCCAAGCCACCTTTACCCGTAATGATTACGTATCACGAGGCGATGGGCTGCTGGGTACAGCCACCCACGAAAGCAACGCGCTGAGTTATTCAAACACGGTGTGGCAAGCTAACCCTCACCACAACATAGAGGGTGTGCACAGTATATACCCCAGTGCCAGCACACAAATCACCCGCGATTTAGCCACCAAGGCAGAGCTTACCCGCACCACTAAAAACATTACCGCAATAGATGAATACGGCAATGCTGAAGAGTCAACCACACAGGTGGAAGATGAGTGGGGTACGTACACAAGCACCCAATCAAATACTTTCCAAAGTAATGAAAATAATTGGTGGTTAAACAAACTCACAAGCAAAACACACACTAAAGCAAGTATTACAGGTCGCCACGCAAACGACCCTCTAACCAATACACACCTTGACCAAACCACGAGCGTCACCACCAATTACAGTGATTACCATGCAAGCAGGCAACCACAAACCGTAGTAACCAGCGCCACACTTGCAGGCTCATCGTCTGGTCATGGCAGTGAAATAGCCACTGTTTATAATAATTACGGTTTGCCCACATCTATAAGCCAAACCACCAAAGTGCGCAATAGCAGCGACAGTTGGGTTAACCAAACGCGAACAAGCTCAACCAACTACAGCAAAAATGGCACCAGTGTGGCAGCCGATGGGTACTTCCCGTACCAGCAAACCAATGCCAAAGGGCATATTAGTTATACAAAAGTAAACCCCGCCACAGGGCAAGTCACGCAAACACGCCAACAACTCAGTGGCAGCAGTTATCAAATAACCAATTTTACTTATGATGATTATAACCGCCCGTACAGCCTACAAACGCCGGGTATGCCCATACAATACACGGCAGTACAAGCACCTGACGCACAAGCACCTACCCATGCGGTTATGCAAGTGTTAAAAACAGGCGCAGGGCAACCGCTACAAAAAATCTACCAAGACACACTCGGCCGACCGCTGCGCACGGCGGTACAAAGTATCAACGGTGACTGGGTGTTTACCGATGTAACTTATAACAGTTTAGGTGAAAAAACATTTGAGTCGGTACCGTATAAAGAGCACACAACGCGTTACGGCAGCACTTATACATACGATGTATTAGGGCGTGTGATTACAAAAGTGACCAATCAACACTGCGGCGATATGACCACCGAGTATACCCACGCTGGGCTTACAACGAACATCAGCGTTCATGAAGATTGCTACGGTATTACCTTAGACATGTCGCGCACCTACAATAGCCTTAAACAGTTAATGCAAACGGTGGATGCCAATAACGGTGTTACTCGTTACAGCTATAACGCACAAGGGCTGCCGATTGTTATTCAAGATGCTAACGAAAATAACATCGTTGCCACCTACAATGCCCTTGGGCAAAAAACACAGGTAAATGACCCTAACCAAGGTGTTACTCACTTCGAATACAATGGCTTTGGTGAGTTACAGCATGAATCGCGCGCGGGCAATAAAACCGTCAGTTATGTAACGGATGTGCTTGGCCGCGTTACACGGCGCACCGCCTCAGGCGAAAACACCTTAACTTATGCGTATGACGGCGCAACCTATGGCTTTGGTCAATTAAACCAAGCCACAGGTAATAATGTTACACAAAACTATACTTACGACAGTCGCGGACGCCCAAGCAGTCAAACCATTGCAGGCAGTGGTAAAAGCTACACCACCACCACCTTCTACGACAGCAATTTTGGGCGAGTAAAAGGGCTGCGTTACCCTAACAACCTGACCCTTGAATACCGTTACAATGACGCAGGCTATCAAACACAGGTAAACAATGCCGCCAGTGGTTATGTGTATAAAACCATCACCGAGCACGATGCATTTGGTAATATTACCCACGGCACACTCGGCAACGGCTTAAGTGAAAGCACCGCCTACAGCCTTAAAAACGGCCAAATGACGTTAAAAACCATTGCTAACAATAGTAGCAATATCATGAATATTGATTACTCAGTGTATGATGGCTTTGGTAATTTAAAAGCTGTTAGCATCACCACGGGTAACATAGGCAGCCAACACAGCTTTAGCGAAAGTTACACGTACGATGCACTGCACCGTTTAACTCGTAACGGAGTCAATGGCATTGCCACTATAAACTACAGTTACGACGCCGTGGGTAACTTGTTATCAAAATCGGACTACGCAAGCCAGTACGATTACACGACGGGTTCTACAGGTGGCCCCAATGCGGTTAAACGGGTTTACCGTAACGGCAGCTGGCGCACCTTTAGTTACGACGCCCGTGGCAACATGACCCGTGGCGATGGCCTCACCAGCGCCACGTATAACGCGATGGACAAACCCACGCAAATTCAAAAAGACGGTAAAACCCTTAACTTTACCTACGGCCCACAACACATGCGCTTTAAGCAAGTTAACGGCAGTGTAACCACGTATTACAGCGACAAGTTATATGAAGAAGAAGTCAGCGGCACCAAAACCACCTGGCGCGCCTACATAGACGACATCGCCGTTATAAGCCAAACCACCAATGAAGGTGCAACCATCCGCTACACCCACCGCGACCGCCTAGGCAGCGCACGGGTATTTACCGACCACAACGGCCAAGTAGAGGCAGAGCGAAACTTCGACCCATTCGGTAAACCACGCTTAGCCAGTGGCGGGTTGAAACCGTATGGAGATTCAAAACTAGATGACCTGGATAAAGCCAAAACACGCAGAGGTTTTACCGACCACGAGCACTTGGATGATGTAGAGTTAATTCATATGAACGGTCGGGTGTACGATTATAACCTTGGTCGGTTTATGAGTGTGGATCCACTTGTTCATGAGGGTTCGCAAGGATTAAACCCATACTCTTACATCATGAATAATCCGCTGTCCGGTATCGATCCAACAGGTTATTCACCAGAAGAACCTGAGTTAGAAAAGGTTGAGTACACGGAACAGACTGAAAAGGTCGCTGTTACTGGATCAAGGATAAAACGAGAAGTTGTAACAGGTGCCAGTGGAACTGCAACTTACTCTAATGGGGCTACACAATCGTTTTCAGCGACATTCAGTGGTGGGAAGGTAGCCACGATGGACATTGGATCCATGAAACAAACTAATGCAAATAATACAAAATCCGATCCTATTTCCAATAATATAGAACAATATGCACAAGAAAATGAATATAAAACTAAAAGTAAAATTAGTTACTCCACATTACCAATAGATAAGACAAATTTGGATGAGAATGTAAAACCTTATGACAAAGTAACTCTCCATCACACAGGTGGAGCGGATACGCCAAAAAAAGTAGAAGACATGCATAGGGCTAACGAGGGGATTATAACCATAATGCGACAAGCAGGAGATATGGTTAAATTATCACAAGCCTATAATAATGCAGATGTTGGTTATCATTTTATGATTTCTAAAGATGGCACTATCTATGAAGGTCGATCGCTTGAGTATTCCGGGGCACATGTGAAAGGTAATAATCAAGGGAATATAGGGATAGCATTTTTAGGGGATTATACAGAAAACCCAATTTCTAAAAGGCAATTTGGTGCAGCTAGGCAATTAATAGGGAACTTGCGGCAGAGATATAAATTGTCTGGACAGTTTATTAAGACTCATGGTCAATTTAACCCAGATAAACATAATGAGTTACAAGGTGCTAAACATCAGGTTGGTATGTTAAGGAGTGAATTTAAGTGATTAAGAAAATAACAATAATTACATTACTTATAGTAATAGTAGGTTTTTTTGTCCATGTAAACCAAAAGACATACAGCACGTTCGTAGATTTTTTACCTTCTAAGGTGAGATCTAATTATATTGAGTATATTTTAGATGACAGAGCTGGAATAGGCTCTGATTATATAAAAATATTATTATTACGAGCTTTAGAGCGTGAGAAGTATGAATTTAATATACGGTTACTTTTTCCTTTATGTGATAGAACTGATACTCCATATGCAGAGCCTATCCCTCAATTAGCTGTAAAAGTTATATATAAAAATAAACCGTCTATTATAGATGAGTTAATAGAGCATTATAATAATGATGAAATTACACAAATAGTAATAGAAAAACAGTTAGATAAAATAAGTTTGATGAATAGCGGGAAATTAAAATAATCAAGTCATAAGTATCTTACTGATTTAAGCTGGAATTAAAAATGAAAAAGAAATGAAACCCGAATTCAGGTTCCAAGTGCACCAAACCTTAAATCACTAATTAATAAAGACTTCTTCAACTGTCTGATAATTTAGTATTTTCCTTGGGCGAGTATTAATTTTCATTACAACCTCTTGGAGTTGTTCATTAGTTATAGTTGAAAAATCAGTTTTCTTTGGGAAATAACGCCTGATCAGACCGTTTATATGTTCATTTGTTCCTCGTTGCCACGAACAATAACAAAGAGAAACAAAAGAGAAAGGACAGGCACAAGTTTTTTTGCAAAAATCATAGTATCAACTACTGTTATTACATACAGTTCAACTAAGGTTGATATTTTATGACTCGCGCAAGAAAAAAGCTGATTGATTTAGCGTCCACATCTTATAAAAAATAAAAAGGACACCCACCCTAAAGTTTGTATTTTTTATATTTTCAACCAAATAAAAAGGACGCCCACCCTAAAGTTTACGACGCCGTGGGTAATCTGTTATCAAAATCAGACTACGCAAGCCAGTACGATTACACGACAGGTTCAACAGGTGGCCCGAATGCGGTTAAGCGTGTTTATCGCGGTGGCTGGAAAACCTTTAGTTACGACGCCCGAGGCAACATGACCCGAGGTGATGGGCTAACCAGTGCCACCTATAACGCAATGGACAAACCCACGCAAATTCAAAAAGACGGTAAAACCCTTAACTTTACCTACGGCCCACAACACATGCGCTTTAAGCAAGTGAACGGCAGTGTAACCACGTATTACAGCGACAAGTTATATGAAGAAGAAGTCAGCGGCACAAAAAACACCTGGCGCGCCTACATAGACGACATAGCTGTTATAAGCCAAACCACGAACGAGGGCGCAACTATCCGCTATACCCACCGCGACCGCCTAGGCAGCGCACGGGTATTTACCGACCACAACGGCCAAGTAGAGGCAGAGCGAAACTACGACCCATTTGGTAAACCACGCTTAGCCAGTGGCGGGTTGAAAAACCCAGCCAAACTGAATGACAAAGCCACAGCAAAAACCAATCGCGGCTTTACTGACCACGAACATTTAGATAATGTAGAACTCATTCATATGAACGGTCGGGTGTACGATTATAACCTTGGTCGGTTTATGAGTGTTGATCCTTTGATTCAAAGCCCAACGAATAGCCAGAGTATAAATCCTTACTCTTACATAATGAATAATCCGCTGTCTGGAATAGATCCAACTGGCTACTGTTCAACTGATGATACAATGAAAGGTTGTGCAGATGGTTTAGAAAATGGTGAAACTCAAGCCATTACAAATGCTGATGGTGACACCGTTGGTTATGTTGGAAAAGATAACCAAGGCAACATCCATATGACTAACAATGGCTCAAGTAATGGGCAAGCAGCTGTTGTGGGAAGCATGAATTCGATGGATATCGGGGCTCAAAACAATATTAGTAAGCAAAGTCCTTCTGGTGGCTTTATGGAAAAGGCTTCTGGGTTCTTTAAGCAATTGGGTCAATCATTTTTAGATAGTCAGGCTCAGGAGTTGGCTGGTGGAATGGGTTTTGGTGATACCGATGAGATCGAGTCTTCTATACAATTCCCAATGGATGAAAGTGAAGTGGAAGGAGCGGAAGCTGCTGAGGCTTTTATGTCGAATGCAGATATGGCAGTTGCCGCGATCGCCACAGTTGTTAATTTAAGGAAGGGAGACGTAACTCCAAGCAAAGAATTGATCATGGGTTCACTATCCATGCTTGGTAAGCGTCTAGCAAAGTGCACCTGCCAATAGCTCATCAAACCGATTAAGCTATTTCTTAATTTCAATTAGGAGATAGCCATGAGAAAAACACGTAGCCTTGAGCAGTGGCGTAACATTATCGAAGAACAACAAGCCAGCGATTTAACTATTACTGAGTTTTGCCAGCAACATGCCTTATCTAAAA